>DASXPA010000170.1:0-4648 GCA_036493915.1 Chthoniobacterales bacterium
CGCGCCTCGACAAACGCCGGGTGCGGGTCCTTGCGAATGGAGGCGACGATCTCGCTCAGCTTGTCGCGGACTTCGCGAAAGTTCATCCCGTCAATGACTTCGCTCGGCATGTCGTAGCCTTCCGCGCGATCGGCGATCTGCGCGAGCGGGGTCGAGCGTTTCACCGAAGTGCCCATGGCAAAGAAGTTATTTTCGCAGATGAAAATGACCGGCAGCTTGAAAAGGCCGGCAAGATTGAGCGCTTCGTGAAAGCTGCCCTGGTTGATCGCGCCGTCGCCGAAGAAGCAGAGTGTGACGCGATCTTCCTTACGGTATTTCGCGGCGAAAGCAATGCCCGCCGCGAGTGGCACATGCGCGCCGACGATGGCATGGCCGCCATACATGAAGCGTTTCTTGTCGAAAAAATGCATTGAGCCGCCGAGACCGCGCGAGCAGCCGGTTGCTTTCCCAAACAGCTCCGCCATGCAGGCATCCGCGCTCGTCCCGCGCGCAAGCGCATGGGCGTGGTCGCGATAAGCGGTGATGAGATAATCATCCGGCCGTGTCGCGGCGACCGCGCCGGTCACGACCGCTTCCTGCCCGATATAAAGATGGCAGAAGCCGCCGATTTTTTGCGCCTGATACTGCTGACTCGCGCGCTCCTCGAAACGCCGAATCAACAGCATCGTCGCGAGCATCTCGACTTCGTCGCGTTGCTCGGGTTGCTGCTTCTGCATTAGTTAGGCAGCGGACGCGAAAGGGCGACAGGTCGACGGACGGCAGAGGCGCTCCAGCGCATGCAGCCGACGAAAAGGAAGGTGAAAAAAAGATCGCTCAGGAGCGAGTTGCGGAAAAACATCCACGTCGGCGTCGCGCTGTATTGCGGCAGACCGACGGTGAGCGCCTGGATCAAGCCAGCGAAATTTTTCCCGTAGCCGGGATCGCTCAGCCAGGAGAAGAAATTTGTTACGACGTAGAAGATGGTCGACCCAGCCAGCGATGCCGGAAGGATAACCTTGAGCGAGGCGCGGCGGCTGATCGTTAAGCCAAGCAACCCGACGAGACCAAAGGCGATGTAATGGCAAAGGATCGACGGATCGACGAGCGAGACCTTGTAGTAAAGATCGAGAGCGAGATCGGAGAGCAAGAGGGCGGCGAAGGGGACGGTGAACTTGTATTTCCCCGGGAAATAGATTGCGCTGCAGAGCGCGATTGCGGCGAGCGGGGCGAAGTTAGAAAGCCAGGCGCTCCCGCCGTGGCCGACCGCGAAGGTGGAAGCGATGCGGTAAAGGACCGCAGCGAAGATGAGGAAAAGCGCAGAAATCATGGCCAAAACTCAACTTTTCTCGGCCAGATGCAACGCGCTTTCTTTCATCGTGCTCCTGCTCGTGATCGATTCAGCGCCGGTCGCGATCACGAGCAGGAGCACGATACATCAGGAGGCTGAAGACTCGGCTGCCGCTTTGTTCAGGCGCGCTTTGCGACGGTTGGCGGCGTTCTTGTGAATGATGCCGCGCTTGGCAGCCTTATCGAGCGCGGAAACGAGCGCTCGGCTGTCCTCGGGTTTACCCCCTCCCGCCGCGTGACGTTTGCCCAATGAGCGCAAGTTGGTGTTGACGCTGCGGTTGCGCAGGGTGCGCCTGGGATTTTGTCGGGCGCGTTTGGCGGCAGATTTAGAGTTGGCCATGGTTCGAAATTTTCTGGACGGGCAGGCTCGCGGACACGCTTGGAGTTGTCAAGGTGCGTGGATTATTCCAGAAGCGCCCCCGATGAAAGTCGCCATTCTCAGCGTAGCGAAGGATCTGACGAGTAAGGCAAAGGGTAATTCGCCAGATCCTTCGCTGTGTTCAGGACGACGAACTTGTCCTTGGGAGATCGGGAAGTTCGCGGCTGCTCATCACCGCGATACAGTCTCAGCGCGATGGAACTTTTCTGGGGGGCGGTGACGTTGGTGCTTATGGCCATTGGCCTCATCGGCACAGTGCTGCCGATTTTTCCCGGCACTACGATCATTCTCGCGGCGGCCATCATTCACCGGATCATGCTCGGCGCGCAGAAGAGCATTGGCTGGAAAAGTATCGCGCTGCTCATCCTGCTCACGCTCGCTTCCTACGCGATCGATTTTCTCGGCGGCTGGTTTGGTGCGCGCCGCTTTGGTGCGACCGGCTGGGGAATGTGGGGCGCCTTTTTTGGCGCGATCGTTGGCGTCTTTTTCGCGCTTCCGGGGTTGTTGTTAGGTCCGATCATCGGCGCGCTCCTCGGCGAGTTGATCGGCGGCAAACGCCTCGTTGAGGCCGGGCGCGCAGGCTGGGGGGCTTTGTTCGGCAACCTCGCCGGGACGCTCGGAAAACTCGCGATCGGGTTCGCGATGGTAAGCTGGTTTCTCGTCGCTGTGCCGACGCCGTTCTAGGAGAGTGCAGGAACAAATTGAAAGGAAACTCGGACGGGCGAGATCCAGTGAGCTCGGGTACGACTCTCACACAGCGCGTTGCGACAGCCAGGGCAGGCGCCGCAGGAACTCCGCGCTCCCGAGCTGGCGCGATAGATTTCGCTAGCCCGAGACCTTCGCGTAAACGCCGATAAGCGGCCGCCGCGAAGGCGTCTTCGCCCGGAAGTCGCTCACGAATCCATCCGGGGTGCGAATTTCCACATGGCCGGCGGAATGCCGGGAGCCATAGACGAGGACCGAACCGACTGGCGCCTGATACGGATCCCGGACCGAGAGGCGGACCCAGCCGAAGCTGTGCACCAGCTCGTCGCCCGCCTGCCGCGCATATTCGCTCTTTGGATAGGAATTAATCGCGCCGGACGCGACCAACGCCTGCTTCACGTAGCGCCAGCAGCGCGACTTGGAGTGGGCGTTGGCGCGTTCATCCGCGATCGTAGCGGCGCGAATGAGTTTCGGGTCGAGATGCGCGAAATGTTTGCTTCGAAAAATTGAGAACGGAAAAGCCGACTTGCCGGTGTAGGAAGTGATGACTTTGGCCGACTCAACCTTGCCGTTGACGTCCTTGAAGACAAAACGGGTGACGTTCTTATCGCGGCTGCCGGCTTCCGCCAAATTCGTTAGGGCAAGGGCGCCGCAAACAACAATAAAGAGTGAAAGAAGTCTAAAACGAGGCACGGACGCGAACTTTATCGAGGCATCCTCCCTCTCGCGCAACCAAAATTTCCCGAGCGCCCGATTTTATGCGGGCGACTCGTTAGGCTCATTCCCCCGCGCCGAGCACGCGTCCGCTGACTTCGCCGAATCCAACCCGAAACCCGTCGCCCTGCGCCCAACCACTTATCGTTAGGCGATCGCCGTCTTCGAGCCACTTGCGGGTTTCGCCGCCGGGAAGCTGAAGCGGATTCGCTCCGCGCCAGGTCAGCTCGAGCATGCTTCCGCGCGCGTCTTCTGCCGGGCCACTGATCGTGCCGCTGGCGAGGAGGTCGCCCGGCTGGAGGTTGCAACCATTGACGGTGTGGTGCGCGAGTTGTTGCGCCATGCTCCAATAAAGATTCCGCATATTGCTGCGCGAGATGGCCTGCGGCGCACTCATCTTTGCGCTTTGCAACTGCACTTCGAGTTCGACTTCGAGAGCGAAGTCGTTAGGCGCGCGCAGATAGGGCAGCGGCTCCGGGTCCTGCGCCGGGAGCGGTTTTCGAAATGGCTCGAGCGCTTCCAGCGTCACCACCCAGGGCGAGATGCTGGTGCAGAAATTCTTCGCCAGGAAAGGGCCGAGCGGCTGGTATTCCCAAGTCTGAATGTCGCGCGCGCTCCAGTCATTCATGAGGACGAGACCGAAGATGTGATCGAGTGCGCGATCGATCGGAATGGGCTCGCCGAGTTTGTTAGGCGGACCGACGAAGAAAGCGGTTTCAAGTTCGAAATCCAACGCCTTGCTCGGACCGAAAGCCGGGGTCGCGGCATCGGGCGCTTTCGTTTGTCCCTGCGGACGCCGCACCTCCGCGCCGCTCGACACGATCGAGCTGGCGCGGCCGTGATAAGCGATTGGGAGCCATTTCCAGTTCGGCATGATCGCGTTCTCCGGTCCGCGAAACATGGTCCCGACATTGAACGCGTGATGATAGGAGGAATAGAAATCGGTATAATCGCCGATCCGCGCCGGCAGCTGCATCGCCACCTCCGCGCGGCGGTGAAACGCGCGGGCGCGCAGGTCCGTGTCGTCGCGCAAAGAGGCGTTGTCGGCCGCGAGCAGCTCCTGCAAAATCGCCCGCACCGCGCGCCAGGCAGGACGGCCAAGAGCAAGGAACGCGTTGAGTGAATCGCGCGCGAAAAGCTTCGGATCGCTCAAGCCCGCGCCGCGAAAATACCCGGCTTCTTCGAGCGCCGCGAGATCGAGAACGAAATCGCCGATCGCGACGCCGACACGGGCGGCGCCGTCGTTAGGCCGAAAGACGCCGTAAGGAAGATTCTCGATTGGGAAATGCGAGTCGGGCGCGACCTTGATGAAAGAATGGAGTGGAGCAGGCATCGATTTTTAAGGAATAAATGGGAGCACGATCACGAGCCAGAGCACGAGTTAGAATAAATCGAGCGCGCGCAGGTCTTCGCGCGGCTCGTCGAAGCTGCAACTGCCTAACGACGTCACGAGTCGACGGCGCGCGGCGATCTGTTGGGTCGAGATCTGCCAATCGCGCCAGCGAAACGTCTCCCCATCGAAGC
>DASXPA010000171.1:0-50817 GCA_036493915.1 Chthoniobacterales bacterium
GAACGAAAAGCTGCTTGATCCGGCCGGCGTCGATCTCGTTCGCGAGCTGCAGAATGCTGTAAGAACGTTCGGCTTTCGGCAGCTGCCGGACGAGGATCGTCGTGCCGACATTCTTCAGCGCGTTGTTGATTCCGTAAGCCAACATTTGCACCACGACCGGTTGATGCGCGCCGGCAACAACGAGGCTCGCGCCCGGTTTGCTCATCAAATCCGCGACCGCTTCGTCCAGCCAGCGCTCGTCGTATTTCTCCGCACCCACCGGCGCTTTGAGTGTGACCAAGACCGACGACAGACCCGAATCTTGCGTCGCGACGGCGATCTTTGTCGCGAGCGCGTGGGTGAACGCCGGAACCTGGCTCGCGGCGAGGCGTAACCGATGGTCTGCCATCGCGCCCGTGAGAGTGAAGCGATTCTCGACGACGTAGAGACGGTTCATCGAGTCCTTCGCCTCGCGGACGCGACGCCGCGCGGTGAAGCCGCGCACGCTGGTGAGATTGCCTTCCCCGCAATCGAGGAAATCGCTGTCGAGCGCGAGGACGATATCGGCTTTGTCGAACTGCGGAATCAGGCGCGTGTTCTGGCCGAAGCTCATCTCGGTCGAGAAATGTTGCGCCTCGCTCAGGAGCGGATCGTAAACGCACCAGCGCATTTTCGGGAACTGCTTCTGCAACTCCCCGCGCAGACGATCGCGCGTCGGCGAATGTGTTTCTTCGACGAGGAAAGCGAGACCGGCGCCGCCGTCGGCCGCAATCTTCGGGCGCAGCTCGGCAATGTATTTTTCGAAAGCCGCGCGATCGGAAAGTTTGTTTTGCCTAACGAATCGCTGAGAACGCGACGGATCGTAGAGATCGAGCACGGACGCCTGCGCGAAGGCGTCGGTCGCACCGTTGCTCTCGGGATGATTGGGGTTGCCTTCGATTTTGATCGGGCGACCATCGACCGTCGAGACGACCAGCGGCATCGCGCCATAGCGCCGCGGCATTGCGCTCGCGTAGTAGAGAAATTTTCCCGGGATGACCCATTCGGCGCTCTTCGTGAATGGCACCAGATGCATCTCCGGTTTGCGGCAACTGCTCAGGCCAAAGCCCGCCAGCGCCATCGACGCGCCCATTAACTTGAGAAAGCTGCGCCGGGAAACATCGTCGCCCGCCAGCTCGGCCGCGCCCGCGGGAAATTCGCGCTCAAGCCAATCGCGAAACTCCGGCGTGTCGCTCATTTCCCCGAGGCTGCGCCAATATCGGCGCCCGGTTTTCGGCGCCGGTGGATGAAGAATGACCCGCTTGCTCATCGGTCCTCCGGATGTAGCCGACGCTGCTCGCCCAAACGCTTCATCGGTGGCACCCCTGACAATTCGTCGGCGGCTTGATGTCCCACCGCTGTTTCAACGTCAGCCCGATCTCGCGCTGCGTGAGATGTTTCTTCTTCGACCAATCCTCCTTCACGCCCGCCGGCTCGCCGTATTTCGCGACGAACGCCGCCGGCTGCACGTCGTCCGGTTTCCAATCCAGATTCGTGATCTGATCGTCCGGGCGGAGGAAATTTTCCGGCGCGCGATGGCATTCCAAACACCAGGCCATGCTGTGCGGTTTTGCATGATAGACCACCGGCATGTGATTGACCGGCCCGTGGCAGTTATAACAACTGATCCCGCGATTCACATGGATCGAGTGATTGAAATAGACGTAATCGGGCGTGCGATGAATCTGCACCCAGGCCACCGGCATTCCCGTCGTCCAGCTGTCGCGCACCGGCTGCAGCTTCGGATTGTCTTTCTGCACCTGCGTATGACAATTCATGCAGACCTGCGTGTCAGGTACGTTTGAGGCCGCTGCGACCTCGACGGCATTGTGGCAATAGCGGCAATCCATCCCCAGCTGCGTCACGTGGACGTCGTGCGGAAATGGCACCGGCTGGATCGGCTGATAACCGACGCGGGTGTATTTCGGCGTGTCGTAATACCAGGTCGCGCCGATGATCGCGATCACCAAAATGGTGCCGCAAACCGTCATCTTGAGCGGCAACCAGTTGGTCCATTTCGGGAAGAAGTTCGCCATACGCTTAACGGAGGTTTTGTCCGTACGACGCAGCCCGCCAGTTGTTCAACGGTCGAGCTGGAAGAATTGGATGGAACGACTTCAGAAAAGTGAAACGGATTGAGTGAAAGATGAAATGGCGCGAGTGCGGGCATTCTATGAATGGCCGTATGGTTGGCAAAAGAATTTTTGAACGCCGACGAAAGATTTTCTGTCAGCCCGTTTGGCGCGCGGGGCGATTCGCGGCGCTTTCTTTCGCGCGGTCGTTAGGCCAAGGCGCGCCGCCTATTGCCAGCTCAAACTCAAAAGGCTGCCGCGAAAGGCGCGGTGCGTCTGCTCGAATCCGCCTTTCTCGCGACCGTGCGAAAGCAACCGTGGGTGTCGCCGAGACTGGCGAAGAGGACGCTCGATTCCTATTCCTCACCGTTCGGCGGTGCGAGTGGCGAAATCGATCGTCCTTTCCGTCGACCGCGAAGAGCGCGGAGACACGTTAGGTAAAACCTCGTCCGCCCCGGAAACTTCATCGGGAGCGCCGTCGCCTTTTTTGTCCCCCAGAACAAAGGACGACGACGCCCGCCGAGGTTTTCTCCTAAAAGCAGCTCACATGCCGCTGCCCGGTTTCGGCGAGGAGACAAGGTTGCGGGCCTCGGCCACGAGCTGTTCTTCCTCGCGGAGAGGCGACGCTTTTTTTGCTTCGTCGAGAACTTCGCGACCTCCGCTTTCTTCGCAGCCGCGGCCATATTACGCCATCGCTCCATCCGCAATACGGCGACGGCTGGACCGTCCCATTCCTCGCCGCGCTTCTCTTCATAAATGCGGACGGAGGCGACCGGAGCCAACTCCGTCTCGATCTCTGGACAAGCGATCGCGCTTATCCTCCTCGCCCAGTCATTTTCTTCCCCGCGAGATTCGTAGCGGTGGCTTTAGAATCCTCCATTCCAACTCCCGCCAGTTTGCGCTTTCGGGCGCCCGAAACGATTGTCGTCGGTGGCTTCCACCAACGGCAAAAAAAACTGCGTCACGCCTCCTGCCGACTGTGGTTGCATTGAGATTCGGCGGGCGCGCCAGAACAATCTCAAGAGCATCGACCTCGACCTCCCGCTGGGCAAATTGACCGTCGTCACCGGCCCGAGCGGAAGCGGCAAATCCTCCCTCGCTTTCGACACAATCTATGCCGAAGGCCAGCGCCGCTACGTGGAAACCTTCAGCCCTTACACGCGGCAATTTCTCGATCGCATGGACAAGCCACGCGTCGACGAAATTCGCGGCATTCCCCCCGCGATCGCAATCGAGCAATCCAATCCGGTCAAAAGCTCGCGTTCGACCGTCGGCACGATGACCGAAATCAACGATTACCTCAAGCTCCTCATGCCGCGGGTGGCGCAGGCTTTTTGCCCGAATTGCAGCCGCGAAATCCGTCCCGAAACCGCGAGGTCGATCGCGGATGCATTGCTCGCGCACCACTTCGACAAAACAGGACTCGTCACCTTCTGGGTCGCGGTGCCGGCAAAGACCGAGCCGCGCGAGTTTTTTAACTTCATTCAACAGCAGGGTTACATTCGTGTCTGGCTCAATGGCGAGGTCGTTAGGGCAGATGCTACCGAAACGAACAACCTCCGGCTCGGCGCGCGCGTCCAGGTCATCCAGGATCGCCTAACGACCAAGGGAGAATCCCGCGCGCGGCTCGTTGAGTCGCTCGAAATCGCTCTTCGTTTCGGGAAGGATCAGATCAACTTCGTCGATCTCGACACGAAGGAAGTCCATCCCTTCTCCACGGGCTGGCATTGCGCACATTGCGATCTCGACATTCGCCCACCCACGCCCGGCCTTTTTAGCTTTAATAATCCGTTAGGCGCATGTCCCGAATGCCGCGGCTTCGGCCGCACCATCGCGGTCGATTATAACCGGGCCATTCCGGACCGCTCACTCTCGATCGCGCAGGGCGCCATCCGGGTTTTTCGCGGCGAGGAGATGGGCGAATCACAGAAAGATCTGCTCCGCGCCTGCGCCCGCGAAGAGATCGACGTCCACCTCCCATTCGAGGAATTGCCCAAGTGCGATCAGCATTTTGTCATCGAGGGCGAAAAAGGCGCGGGTGAATATGGCGAGGAAGATTACGAGAACGATCGTTGGTACGGCGTCCGCGGATTCTTCCGCTGGCTCGAGAGCAAAACCTACAAAATGCACGTGCGCGTGCTCCTCAGCCGCTACCGCGCTTACACCAGTTGCCCGAGCTGCCAGGGTGGACGTTTTCAGCCGGAGACCCTTAATTATCGGCTCGTTAGGCAGGACGGCATCGCTTTCACGTTGCCGGAATTTGCGGCACTCCCGATTTCCGAGGCGCGAGATTTTCTCACCAGCCTGACGATTCCACCTAACGACTCCGCGGCGGAGATGCTGCGCGCGGAAATCGTCGCGCGACTCAGCTATCTCTGCGAAGTCGGGGTTGGCTATCTCACCCTCGATCGCTCGACCCGCACGCTGAGCGGCGGTGAAGTCCAGCGCGTCAACCTCACCACCTGCCTCGGCGCTTCGCTCGTAAACACGCTTTTCGTCATGGACGAACCGAGCGTCGGCCTCCATCCGCGCGATGTCGGCCGACTCGTCCGGGTAATGCAGAACTTGCGCGACAAGGGCAACACCCTGCTCGTGGTCGAGCACGAGGAAGCGATTATTCGCGCGGCTGATCACCTGCTCGATATTGGTCCCGGCCGCGGGCAGCAAGGTGGCGAGCTGGTTTTCCAAGGGACGTTGAACGAGATGCTGGGTAGCGCACCCGCCCCGGGTGCTGGCGACGGTGTTCCACCAGCGGGAACTTTTCGAAAAGCGAAGAGTTCCCGCAAAAGTCTGTCGCGCTCGAGCAGCGTGACCAGCACGCGAGACGCATGCGCTAACCAATCCTTGACGCGCGACTATCTCAGCGGCGCAAAGCGCATCCCTATTCCAAAAACGCGCCGAACTTTTTCCCACACGATCAAGATCAAAAACGCCACGGAGCACAACCTGCAAAACCTGGACGTTGAAATTCCGTTAGGCGTTCTCACCTGCGTCACGGGTGTTTCTGGCTCGGGCAAATCGACCCTCGTCCACGACGTTCTTTACCAGAACCTACTCAAAGCACGCGGGAGCGGCAACGAGGAAGCCGGCGTCTGCAAAAGCCTCGCCGGCGCCCATCGCATCGGCCAGGTTGTAATGGTTGACCAGGCGCCGCTCTCGCGCACGCCGCGCTCGACGCCGATATTGTATCTCGGCGTTTACGATCGCGTCCGTGAACTCTTCGCCGGGCTACCCGAAGCGATGGCGCAAGGGCTGACCGCGAGCGCCTTTTCCTTCAACTCCGGGAGCGGCCGCTGCGAACGTTGCGGCGGCACCGGCTTCGAGAAAGTGGAGATGCAATTTCTAAGCGATCTCTACGTCCGCTGTGCCGAATGCGAGGGGAAACGCTTCCAGCCGCACGTCCTCAAGGTGAAGCTGGAAGACCGGTCGATTCACGACATTCTCGAACTCACGGTGAGCGAGGCGGTCGAATTTTTCCACTCGTTAGACGAGGAAAGAACGCTCGCGCAACCGCTCGCTATTCTCGAGGAAGTCGGCCTCGGTTACCTGCGTCTCGGCCAGCCGCTGAACACCCTTTCTGGCGGCGAATCGCAGCGACTCAAACTCGTCCGGCACCTGACCGAAGAACCCGCTCCTAACGAAAAGCAAAACAACCTTTTCCTCTTCGACGAGCCGACCACCGGACTGCATTTCGACGACGTCGCGCTTCTCGTTAGGCTATTTCAACGCCTGGTCGAAGCGGGCAACTCTATCGTCGTCATTGAGCACAATCTCGAGGTGATGAAGTGCGCCGATTGGATCATCGATCTCGGGCCGGAAGGGGGCGAGGAAGGTGGCAAGCTGGTCGCCGCCGGGACACCGGAAGAGGTGGCGAGGATTGCCAGTTCTCACACCGGCAAATATCTCGCTGACGTTCTCAATCAGGGGCGCGCGCCCAAAAAACTTGTCATCCTGAGCCGCGAAGACGGCGAAGGACCTGGCAACGGCTCAGACGCGTCCGGAAGGTCTTTCGCTTCCGCTCAAGATGACATACTTCCACGCGCCGCGGAAACGCCGCCGCATTACGGCAGCAACGGACGCAGTCGAAGCATCGCCATCCACGGCGCGCGCGAGCACAACCTCAAAAACATCAGCCTGACGATCCCGCGCGATCAGATGGTCGTCATCACTGGCCTGAGCGGCTCCGGCAAATCTACCGTCGCTTTCGATCTCCTTTTTGCAGAAGGGCAGCGCCGTTTTCTCGACAGCATGTCGCCCTACGCCCGCCAGTTCGTCGAGCAACTTGAAAAACCCGATGTCGACCTCATCGAAGGTCTCCCGCCGAGCGTTGCGATCGAGCAGCGCGTCACCCGTGGCGGCGGCAAATCGACCGTCGCCACGGTTACGGAAGTTTACCATTTCCTCCGTCTTCTTTTCGCCAAGACCGGGACGCAATTTTGCCCGGATTGCGATCTCCCGGTGGAAAAGCAAACTCTCGGCGCGATCGTTAGGCAACTGGAAACGGCCGCGCGCCGCGGGCCGCTCAAGGTGCTCGCGCCGCTCGTGAAAGCGCGCAAAGGATTTCACACCGAAGTCGCGCGCTGGGCTGAGCGCCAGGGCTTCGACACCCTCTACGTGGATCGCCGGCTCACCCCGATGAAACAATTTCGAAAGCTCGAGCGTTTCAAGGAACACACGATCGACGCGGTCGTGGGCGAGATCGATGCGAAGCGCATTCTGAAGGCACGCAATCTGGTCCAGCGCGCGCTCCAGATCGGCCGCGGCACCGCCCATCTCCTCGACGCGCAAAATCGCCTAACGACGATGAGCACAGAGATGAGCTGCCCGGGTTGCGGTCGCGCTTTCGAGGAGCTTGACCCGCGGCTCTTTTCCTTCAACTCGCCGCACGGCTGGTGCGAGACCTGCAACGGTTTCGGCGAAATCTGGAACGAAAAAGTGCAGCGCGGCGAAGAGGAAACCGGCGAGTCCGCGCTCGAGAACGAATTGAGCGCGGAGCGGCAATTCGAGTCGGTCGAAGACGACGAAGCGCAGCCGTGTCCGGAGTGTCGTGGTTCGCGTTTGAACGCGGTCGCGCGTCATGTGCGCCTGCAGGGCAAAACGATCGACGAATTCGCCGCGCGTTCCGCCGGCGAAGCTCTCGCGCTTATCGGCAGGTTGCGCTTTCGTGGCACGCAAAAAATTATCGCCGCCGATCTCGTCCCCGAAATCGAACAGCGGCTCCGCTTCATGGAAAATGTCGGGCTCGGTTATCTCGCGCTCGGGCGTTCCGCCAAAACTTTGAGCGGCGGCGAATCGCAGCGCATCCGGCTCGCCGCGCAGCTCGGCTCAAATCTGCGCGGCGTCCTTTACGTCCTCGACGAGCCAACCATCGGTCTGCACGCGCGCGACAACGTCCGGCTGCTCGAAACACTCAGCGCGCTACGCGAAAAAGGAAATTCGTTAGTCATCGTAGAGCACGATGAGGAAACGATGCGCCGTGCGGATCACATCATCGATCTCGGTCCCGGTGCGGGCGTGCTTGGCGGCGAAGTCGTCGCCGCCGGAACTTTGCGCGATATCAAGGAAGTCTCGGAATCGCAGACCGGGCGCTGTTTGCGCACGCCTCTTTGTCATCCGGTGCGCAAAGTCAGGCGGTCGTTAGGCGAAGTCGAGCATTGGTTGGAGATCGAGGACGCGTGCGCGAACAACCTGAAGCATGTCGACGCGAAATTTCCGCTCGGGCGACTCTCGGTCATCACGGGAATTTCCGGTTCCGGCAAATCCACGCTCATGCGTTCCGTCCTCCTTCCGGCAGTGCAGGCCGCGCTCGATCGGAAGAAGAAGGACGAAGCAAAAATCAAAGGCGCGGAATTTCTCGAAGCGATCTACGAAGTCGACCAATCGCCGATCGGCAAAACCTCGCGCTCGACGCCGGCAACTTATATCAAAGTCTTCGACGAAATCCGCACCCTCTTCGCACAGTTGCCGGTCTCGCGAGTACGCGGCTACAGCGCGAGCCGGTTCTCGTTTAACACCGAAGGCGGTCGTTGCGAAACGTGCAGCGGCCAGGGCGTGCTCAAGCTCGAGATGAGCTTCCTCCCGAGCAGCTATGTGCCCTGCGAAGATTGCGGCGGCAAACGCTACAACGCGCAGACACTCGAGGTTCTCTACCACGACGAAAGCATCGGCGACGTCATGGAAATGACGATCGCGCAGGCTGCGGAATTCTTTGCCGCAAACCAGAAAATCGCGCGGCCTCTCTCATTGTTAGTCGAGACCGGTTTGGGCTATCTGAAACTTGGCCAGCCGAGCCCGACCTTGAGCGGCGGCGAAGCACAAAGGCTCAAGCTCGCGACGAAATTATCCCGTGGAATCGGACGCGCTACGAACGAACGCCTGCGCAAAATGCGCACGCCGAAATCGACACTCTACCTCTTGGAAGAACCGACCATCGGATTGCACATGGCGGACGTGGAATTGCTCTTGAATGTCCTCCATCGCCTCGTCGACGAAGGCAACACCGTGATCGTGATCGAGCACAACCTGAGCGTGATCGCGGAAGCCGATTATATTGTCGACATCGGACCGGAAGCCGGTTCGTTAGGCGGGGAGATCGTCGCCACCGGCACCCCGGAAGACGTGGCGAAAAATCGCCTTAGTCGAACCGCGCCGTTTCTGCGCAAATTGTTCGCACAGGGACGGAGTGCGCCACGCAAAGAGAAGAAGGATCTCGTAAACAATCACGGACGCTCGTGAGGTCCTTCGCTCCGCTGAGGATGACAAACTGCTTCATCCATCCCTGCTGTTGCCGCTCGATGAAAAATCGCGGAAGCTCGCGCGCCTGATGCTTGCCTACTTCCTCGACGACTTCGATCCCTTCATCTTTCGGCTTTGGGATAGCGTCGGTCCGCGCTGGTACGGGTTCGCTTACGTGATGGCGTTTGCCTGCGGGTTTTGGTTGCTCCGCGTTTTGGCGAAGCGCGGTTACACCGAGCTCCGCGTCGAGCAGGTTGGTGACTTCATTACCTGGGCGGCACTCTTCGGCGTCATGCTCGGCGGCCGGCTCGGCTATGTCTTCTTTTATCGGCCGGAAATGCTGCGAGAGCCGCTCTCGATTTTCAAAGTCTGGGAAGGCGGGATGTCGAGCCACGGTGGCATGCTTGGACTGATCGTGTTCACCTTTTGGTATTCGTGGCGTTATAAAATTTCCTGGACCAACCTTGGCGATAACCTCGTCGTCGTGGCGCCGATCGGATTGTTCTTCGGGCGCTGCGCCAATTTCATCAACGGTGAACTCTACGGACGCGTGACGACGGTGCCGTGGGCGATGCTTTTTCCGAAGGAAATTCTCGACCCGCAAAACGCTGCCGAAGCTGATCGCGCGCTCGCGCTCGCCCACGGAATCGATCCCCGACTAACGACTCCGGAAGCGGTCGTTGGCAGTCTGCAGACACATCCGCTTCTGCGCGAGAAAATGCATCAGATCCTCACTCCGCGTCATCCCTCGCAAATTTACGAGGCGCTCCTCGAAGGCGTCGCGCTTTTCACGATCCTCTGGCTCGTGCGCACCCGCACCCGGCAGCCGGACGGCGTCCTTACCGGCTTGTTCTTTGTCTGTTACGCGATCTTTCGAATTGTTTCGGAGTATTTTCGCGAACCCGACGCGTCGCTTATTGCGGGTTTTACGCGCGGGCAGTTCTTCTCCTTTTTCCTCATCGCGATCGGGCTCGCGTTCATTATCGTTGGCAAGATTCGCGATCGCCGCGCCTCGCCGCTTTTCCAAACGCAATAGTCGACCTGCGCGTTTCCCACTCTTCCGCGGAGGACGAAGTGTCACTCCGTCGTCCGGCACAGTCTGCGCCGAATTCCTGGGTGAACTGCGCCTAACGAAAATGTTTGGCCAGATTTCAACCCCTAAGGTGGCTTTCCACCTAACAACGAGGGAACCGAGCAGAAGAAGTATTAACACTGGTGCGGCTTCTCTCCGCCGGCGCCGCCTGCTCGTAGTCCTGATTGAGATCGGCGCGGCCGTGAATCGCACCGTGCGGAGGAAGGGAAAAAGCAAATTACTTTTCGTTAGGGGAAACGACTCAAAACCATCGGCGGCGACTTAACTTCGCGGCCAGGGCTTCGATTTCGCCCCATTGCTTTGTTCGCGCGCCTGGATTGACCTCCGAGGGTAACTCTCGCATTTCCGCGACGAACTTGCCTAACGAACGGCGATCGACTGGCAGCTTCACTGCGCCGATGTTCCCGGCCTTAATTTTTTCATCTGGCCAGAAGTCGAAAATGTTTTTTGCGCCGGCCGCTGGTTCGAGGTCGGCGGCTTGGCCTTCCGCCGGAGCGCACGCGATCACGGCCGGGAGATCGATGTCATGCAGCAGAATCCAGCCGCTCTCCATCAGGTCCTGAATGCGAAGAACATCGGTCAGCGGCCAGGGATGGCGGTGGTTGCCATCGATGAACGCGAAGCGCAACGAACGATCGTGGACGAGGTCGCGGCAAAAGGAGGAATCGTGTAAAGGATGGACCGCAATCCGCGGCCGCAGTTCCGGCGCGACGAGATCGATCGCGAACCCCACACGCTTCGTCCGATCGAAAACAAAGTCGGCGCTCTTGTCGATCGTCTGCACGAGCGGAGCGGCGTTGGCGACATCGCGTTTCGCGTCACGCAGGGCGATCATTTTCGCGAAGATCGTAGCGGAAAATCCGGAGGCGGTTCCGATCTCGAGCATCGTCGGCGGATGAAGAATGCTTGTCACCGCCGCGGCGAAGAAGACATCTGTCCTCGATAACATGCCGATTCGCCGCCAATCCCGACGCGTGATTTCCGTGAGAAATTCAACCTCGCCCGGTGCCGGCGCAGCATCGGGAAATCCGAGGATTGCGCCGAGACAGCGATACTCCGAGCGATATTGCTCGGCGTCCGCGATGGCGAAGCTTTCCATTAATCGCGCTTCGGCTTGAGGAGCGGGAAAAGGATGACGTCGCGGATCGATTCGGCGCCCGTCAGGAGCATCGTGAGACGATCGATTCCGAGGCCAAAGCCGCCTGCCGGCGGCATCCCGTGTTCGAGGGCGAGGAGGAAATCCTCGTCGAGCTTTTGTGTCTCCTCGCCCGCTTGCTCGAGTAAACGCTGGCGCTGCACGACCGGATCGTTCAACTCGGAGTAACCGGGCGCGATCTCCTGGCCGTTGATGATTAGCTCAAAGACGTCGACAATTGAGTCATCGTCGGGGTTTTGTTTCGCGAGCGGAACGAGTTCTTTCGGGCAATGGGTCACGAACAGGGGATCGAAGGTTTTTTCTTCGACCAACTTTTCGAAGACTTGCTGAGTGACTTCGTAATCGGCCATCCGCGGGCTAATCTCCACGCCCAGCTCCGGGCACTTTCCGCGACGTCCTTCAGTCGTTAGGCCGAACCAATCGGCACCGGCTGCCTCCATGACAAGATCGCGGTAACGCGCGCGCCGCCACGGGCGCGTAAGATTCAAGGTGCGGATAACGTTGCCCGCGGCGTCGCGGTGTTCGACCTGGAGCGACGGGCGCTCTCCCGTCCTGGTTTCCGGAGTTTCCGCGTTGCCGATCAAACTCGGACGGGATGACGCCCGTCCCTCCAGCTTCGTCGCAAGATGGCAGATCATCTCCTCAACCAGCTCGGCGATTTTCTCAAAATCGGCGTAAGCCCAATAGGCCTCCAGCATCGTGAACTCGGGATTATGACGGCGCGAAATGCCTTCGTTGCGGAAGTTGCGATTCAGTTCAAAGACTTTGTTGAAGCCGCCGACAAGCAGCCGCTTCAGGTATAGTTCAGGCGCGATCCGGAGATAAAGATCGACTCCGAGTGCGTTGTGATGAGTGCAGAAAGGCTCGGCCGCCGCGCCGCCCGGGACGGTCTGAAGCATCGGGGTTTCCACCTCGAGAAAGCCGCGAGCCTGGAGGAACTCGCGCATCTCGCGCAGGATCGCGATGCGTTTGGTGAAGACTTCGCGTGAGCGATCGTTTGTCGCGAGATCGAGATAGCGCTGCCGATAGCGGGCCTCGACATCGGTGAGGCCATGCCACTTTTCCGGAAGCGGCCGCAACGTTTTCGCGAGCACTTCGAGTCGGTGCACTTTCAGAGTCGGCTCGCCCGTTTTGGTGAAAAAACAACTTCCCTCCACTCCGATGAAATCGCCGATGTCGAGCAACGCAAACGTCTCCATCGCCTCCGCGCCAAGTTCTTTTGCCTGCACGTAAATCTGCATCCGGCCGGTGGCATCGCGCAGATCGAGGAAATGACTTTTCCCCATATCGCGATGTGCGGTAATGCGACCGGCGGCGCGCAGCGTCTCGCCTTCGGAAAATTTTTCGCGCAGTTCGCCTAACGAACCGCTGGTCGCAAAGCTGCGACCAAAAGGATCGACCCCGCGGGCACGCAACGCCTCCAGCTTTTGCCGGCGCAAAGCGATCAATTCATTCTCGTCATCCATGTCTCTTGCAACTGCAGGCGTGCAGAATCGGAACCGAACTTAATCGGAATCGGGCGAGTGAACAGGATTTGTCAGATGCTTTCGCGGGGCGAGAAACATCCAAAGAGGCTGGCGACAGACGAAACCTATCTGTTATGCCGGAGAAAACGACGGTGGAGCGGGCGCGACGAGACAAGCGAGAAGGGAGGGCGGCCTCGACGCAGGCGGGCGAATTTGTGCGCGAAGAGATGGAGCATATTCGCGAAGGCAAGCACGGCGCGCGCTCGGCGACGCAGGCGATCGCGATCGGATTGTCGAAGGCGCGGCGAGGGGGCGTGAAGCTGTCGCCGCCGGAAAAAGGGACGACTTCCAAACGCGTGCGCAAACAAGCGAAGCGGGATTTAAAAAAAGGCGCGAACCGTTCCCGCAAGAAGCCGTCGGCGAAACGATCGCGTGCGGTGAAGAAAACGCTGAGGCGCGAACCGCACGCCGCCGCCTCGCATCGGGCGCTTTCCCGGCAGGCGCATTCGGCGGCGCGGAAACGGAGCTCGGCCGATCGCTACCGCGCGGCGAAGAAAGGGGGCGCGACGCGCAGCCACAATTCTCGTTAGACACCCTCGACCGCTAAAACCATGGCCACAGCAAAACAACACGCCGCGCGCAAGAACATTAAGAAAGCCGCCGCCGCGGCGAAAAAGAAACGCACGATTGCGCACCTGCCGAAAAAGACACGGACGGCGCTGGGCAAGAAAGGCGCGCAAGCCGCTAAGCGAAAACGCAAGAATCCCTGACGAATAATTTCCCATCGCGCTTACGCCCAATCCGCTCAGCGAAGTTCCTTCCGGATCATGAGCTTCAAGCCGGACCAGGTTTCGTCGACTGCGCACACTTTTATGTCCACTAGCCCGATGGCGAGAGCGCACTGGCGAATCTTATCCTCGCTGATGTCCGTAAGGACGCCCGATGCTTTCTTCGGCCAGGAAATCCAGATAACTCCATCGCGGGCGACCGCGGCCCGGTAAGTCGGCAGCTTTCTTCGGAGCGTGGCCTGCTCCTTGAAGAAAGCGTGGACAAAAGCCGTGCCCGGAAGAAGCGCGGTCTGCCATTTAGCGGTCACATCCTTCGGCAGAATGAGGAGCGCTTGATAGTTGTCCGGCGGATTTTCGAGATAGACAGTGAGCCCTGTCTTATAGCCGAGTTTTTTCCAGAGCGGGTTCGGCGAGTAACCGGCCGACTTCATAAGATCCTCACATCGCCTAACTCGAGCCAGCTAACTTCAAAAGACTAGCGGCCCATGGCATCTATGGCGACGAGGCCGGCTCGGAAGAGTAAAGCAGCGGATCTTGCCGGAAAAATTGCTGCATCTCCCCGTAGAGTCGCGGATGGAGTCGCCGCAGCGCGCGAGGCCGTTCGAAAAATGCTTCTGTTGCGACCGCGAAAAATTCCGCCGGATTGGTCGCGCCGTAGGTATCGAGCAAGGTGGGGATGCCCGTCTGATCTGCTGCGCGCAAAGCGGAAAACTCCGTCCGCATCACCTCGGCCCAGGCAAGCTCGGCGCTGCGCGAACTGAGCGCCGGCTTTCCGTCGGCGGCGAGATCTTCAAAATCGAGCTGGTGCGCAAACTCGTGAATGACAAGATTCTTGCCGTCGGAGGGATCGGTCGCACCGGATTTCGCGGCGTCCCAGGCGAGGACGAGCGATCCCATATCACGCGCGGTTTCGCCAAGGCGGCCTTGTCTGCCTTCGGACCAAATCTCGCCGTGCAACGGTTGCTTTTCTTCGACCACGTAACCGGAGGGATAGACGAGAATCGTGAGCAAGCGCGGGAAGTAGTCGGTCTTGCGGTGGAGAAGAAGCAGGCAGGCCTGGGCGGCGATCGTCAGGCGAATCTCGTCAGTCAATTTCAAGCCGGCACAGCCTTCGAAGCGTTTCTCGGCCAGGAAAACCTGGACGTGGCCGAGCAGCTCTTTTTGGTCATCGGCCGGGAGTTGATCGAAGAAAGGGACGTTGCGCGAGATGGTGGCGCGCCAATCCTTCGACACAGGATGGTTACGCAGTTGCCGGCGGCGACGCTCGCGAAAAAATCCGAACATCAGACCATCAACCTAGCGGCAGAAATCGCGCGCGCCAGTTGGGTTGTAGCCAGAGGCGTCGCGCCCATTTTGATGAGACCGTGCGGCGGACAGCTGCGATCTGTCCGACCTTCCGCTGATCCCGCTGGGGTCACCGCGCCGGCGACAACGACACAGGTGACGACTAGTGTTGATCGGGAATGTAAATCGCGATCCCGCGCGCGCCGTTGCTGACCAGAGGAAAACCGCCGCTGGCGCCACCGCTCACCGACGTCTCGCCACCGCGTCCGCCGGAGATGCCACCGCCGCCGACGCCGACCCCGATCGCACCATTCGGGCGATCACCCACTAACGTCAGGAGCACACCATTGGCGCCCACTTTCGCGGCTTCAATTCTGAGTTTGTCGATCGCGGCTGCTTCGCCTTCCGCCGAACCGTGGAAAAAGCTCGTGCCGCTGGTCGCGTCGAGGATCGCCACTTTCTGATAATGCGGCGGCGGCTCCTTGTAGATGCGCACCTCCGCCGGGTTGATCGGAGATCTCGCCGGCGCGACCAGGCGCGACGAACTGCTTGCGCAACCGACGAGCATCGCGGCAAGAAGACTGAAAACGGGTGAGCATCTCATCAACTGGACTACGTATTCCGAGACGCATTTGGCCGCTCGGATGGGGAGGACTCAAGGTTTGTCACCCCGAGCAGACCGAGGGGATCTCACGAACGGCCGCTCATCATTTTTGCTCGTCGTGCGGCGGATGGCTCGCGCGATCACATTCGGTTGCGCCTCAGGACAGGCTGAAAACGGTCAGGTGCTCATGGAATGTGTTTTGCGACCAGCTTGCGGATGCTTGTCATGTTGCGCATCGACGATGTCGGCAAGCGTAAGGCTTTCAGCTCGGAAGAAGTCCACACTTTCGACTCGGAAGTTCGGACGCGACAAAGCCAGTAATACTCTCGCCCGACCACTCGAAAGGCGTCTTGCTTTGTGCGCACCGCTGTTAACTTGCCCGCCACATCGGGCGGCAGATTCTCGCGCAAGAAACCGACGTGCACCGTAATCCCCGGCTCGCCTTCGTCGGGAAACACGTCGCCCTTCCCGATTGCTGCGACCTCTTCCGCCGTGCGAACAAAAGTGTCGACTTGATAACCGAGCGACTTCTCAAGCTGCCGCGCGATCTGCGCCTCCAGTTTGCGCGTGTCTCTTAGCTTGCTCGAGAAAAGGACGTTCCCGCTCGCGATAAAAGTTTCGACCTGGTCAAAGCCCAAATCTTCAAACAACATCTTGAGCTGACTCATCGGCGCGCGTCGATTCCCCAGATTCATTCCCCGAAGAAAAGCGACGTAGCGCGGCACGACAAAACCTTCTCATCGACAGGAGCGAAAGCCCAGCCCTATCCTGCTCCGCTATGGACACTTTTACGCTTGCGCATGTCGCCATCAGTCTCATCGGAATCTTCTCCGGTCTCATTGTCCTCTCTGGATTGCTTCGGTCGGAGCGAATGGATGGCTGGACGCTGCTCTTTCTCATCACGACCGTGGCTACTTCAGTGACGGGATTTTTCTTTCCCGTCCACGGAATCACGCCGGGCATCATCCTGGGAATTCTTTCGTTGGTCGTCCTCGTGTTCGCGATCGTGGCGCGATACGGCTGCCATCTCGCCGGCTCCTGGCGCTGGGTTTATGTCGTCGGTGCGGTCGTGGCTCTTTATCTCAACTTCGTCGTCCTTGTGGTGCAGTCGTTTTTGCACATCCCGAGACTGCACTTTCTTGCGCCGAACGGATCTGAGCCGCCTTTCGCGATCGTTCAAGGGATCGTTTTTTTGTTCTTCGTCGTCGCGGCGATTTTGGCCGTGCGCCGCTTCCGTCCCACCGTGGCGGCCTAGCGTTTTGGGCCGGAGGCTTTCACTTGCGCTGCTTCCCCCTACGGCAGCATATTGCCGACCCGCCAGATGGCGCTTTTTATGGCTCTTGATTTACCTGAAACCACTTCAAAGATCGGCGGCCCTTTGGTGAGGCAGTTCTCGATTTTTCTTCCGAACAAAGTGGGTGCGATGCTCGACATCGTGAAGCTGCTCAGCACGCGCAACACGCACGTCGTCGCTCTGAGCATCGCGGAGTCGACCGACTCGGCTATCGCCCGCATCATCGTGAGCGATCCCGAGACGGTGGAGAATATCTTCCACGAACACGATATCGCTTTTGGAGTCTGCGAAATGGTGGTGGTGGAGTTGCAGGAGGTCGCGACCGAACTTTCGAAACTGCTCGCCGCGCTGCTCATGGCGGAGGTGAACATGCATTTCAGCTATCCGCTCCTCATCCGGCCCCACGGGCTCGCCGCACTCGCCATGCACGTCGACGATACGGAGTGCGCGATCTCCGTCCTGCAGGGAGAAGGTTTTAGAATGCTGAGCCAAACGGACATTTCTCGTTAGGGGGAAGGCTCAGCCTGCATGCGGCGGATCGCTGCCCTTTACGACATTCACGGCAACCTGCCGGCGCTGGAGGCGGTGCTTGAGGAAGTTCGCGAAGCCGAGGTCCAGATGCTCGTTATCGGTGGCGACGTCATGCCCGGCCCGATGGCGCGCGAAACGCTCCGTCATCTTCTCCGCATCGAAATTCCGCTTCGTTTCATCCAGGGCAACGGCGAGGTCGACGCGCTCGCGGAAGCGTCCGGCGCCCGTGCGACCCGCGTGCCGGAACGTGCGCGCGAGGCCGTTCGCTGGTCAGCCGCGCAACTCTTTCCCGAATACGAAACGACGGTGGCGGCTTGGGACGGAATGCTGCGCCTCGAAATCGCGGAATTGGGCGCGGTGGTTTTTTGTCACGCGACACCGCGCGACGAGAACGAGATTTTTACACGCCTCACGCCGGAAGAATCGCTTCGCCCGATCTTCGCAAAGGTGGATGCCACCGTAGTCGTTTGCGGGCACACCCACATGCAGTTCGATCGCAGGATCGGACCCGTCCGGGTCGTCAACGCCGGCAGCGTGGGAATGCCCTTCGGCCGACCCGGCGCCGATTGGTTGCTGCTCGATCGCGACGTTTACCTCCGGCATACGGTCTACGATTTGACCAAAGCCGCCGCGCGAATTCGGGCCACTAGCTATCCGCAGGCCGAGGAGTTTGCCCGCGATTACATCCTGCGGCCTCCCTCGGAGGAACAAATGCTGCAGGCTTTCACATCGGTAGCTTCGCGCTAATCGCGGCTCGGGCGAGAGCCCGGCACTTTAAATTCCGTTGCCGATGAACCTGCCGACAGCAATGGTATCCTCGATGATCATCCAGGCGCCGGAAGCGTTTCAGTTCGACACGGTCGACGCCGTGCTTCACGAC
Source organism: Chthoniobacterales bacterium (assembly GCA_036493915.1). GTDB lineage: Bacteria > Verrucomicrobiota > Verrucomicrobiia > Chthoniobacterales > UBA10450 > Palsa-1392. The sequence continues at coordinate 17,922 of DASXPA010000171.1, forward strand.
ATCGCCGCGGGCAAAATGGTCATCGTGACCGACGATGCCGATCGCGAAAACGAGGGCGACCTCATCATGGCGGCCGAAAAGGCGACTCCCACGGCGATCAATTTCATGACCATGCATGGCCGCGGCTTGATCTGCGTCCCGCTCGCCAACGAGCGCGCCGAACAGCTCGGTCTGCAGCGAATGGTTTCGCAGAATCGGGAAATGTATCGCACCGATTTCACCGTCTCGGTCGACGCCGCAAGCGGCGTCACCACCGGCATCAGCGCGCACGATCGCGCCGCCACCATCCGCACGATCGCCAATCCAAAATCAACGCCGGAAGATCTCGTGCAGCCAGGTCACATCTTTCCTTTGCGCGCAAAGGAAGGGGGGGTGCTCCGGCGCGCCGGCCACACCGAAGCGGCGGTCGATCTCGTGCGTCTCGCTGGCTTGCAACCTGCCGGCGTCCTCTGCGAAATCCTGCACCACGACGGCACGATGGCGCGTCTGCCGGAGTTGATGCGCTTCAAGAAAAAACACAAGCTCCGCATCTGCACGATCCAGAGTTTGATCGCCCATCGTCGCGTGCGCGAGAAGCTCGTCGCGCGGGAGCAGATTGTGAAGTTGCCGACGGATTACGGCGATTTCGATCTGCACATGTATCGCTCCACGGTCGATAACGCCCATCATCTCGCCCTCGTGAAAGGGAAGATTTCGAAAACCAAATCGACCCTCGTGAGGGTCCACAGTGAGTGCCTCACCGGCGACGTCTTCGGCTCGCGCCGCTGCGATTGCGGTAACCAGCTTCACGCCGCGCTCGAACGAATCAGCGCAGAAGGCGGCGTCCTCGTTTACATGCGACAGGAAGGCCGCGGGATCGGACTTGCGGCCAAAATTCACGCCTACAAACTGCAGGAGGAGGGCCTCGACACGGTGGAGGCAAACGCGCGCCTCGGTTTCGCCAGCGACCTCCGCGACTATGGTATCGGCGCGCAGATTTTGCACGATCTCGGAGTGCGCAAATTCCGCTTCCTGACGAACAATCCGAAGAAGGTCGTGGGCCTCGAAGGATACGGCATGCAAATGGTCGAACAGGTGCCGATCCGGAGCGTCCCAAATCCGCACAACGCCAAGTATCTCGAAACCAAAAAGCTCAAGATGGGCCATCTCCTCTAGTCGCGTGGCTGCCTAACGATGTCGCAATTTGTTCCACCGCGGCCGCGTCTGGTCAGTGTGAAGCGCGGATTCGTTCTCATCGCGAGCCAGTTCAACGCCAAATACGTCCAGGGCCTCGTCAACCACTGCACCGAAGAGCTACGCCGCCTCTCGCCGACCGCCAACGTCACCCTCCATCTTGTCCCCGGCGCCTTCGAGATACCGCTCGTCGCGCGCGAGGTCGCGATCAAAAAAACGGCCGACGCGATCGTTGCGCTGGGCGTGATCCTGGAAGGCGAGACGGCGCACGCGCGTCATCTCGGCGAAGTCGTGAGCGATGCCCTCCAACGCGTGGCGCTCGACCACGGCGTTCCCGTCATTCACACCGTCTTGAGTTTGAAAAGCGAAACGCAGGCGCGCGAGCGTTGTCTCGGGGAGAAAATCAATCGCGGGACCGAGGCCGCCCGCGCCGCTTTCGAGATGGCCAATCTCCTCGCGGAAATCCGGAGATAGCATGGGCAAGCGTCATGCGGCGCGGCGCTCGGCGCTGCAATATCATTTCTGGCGCGACCTCCATGGCGGCGAAGGCCCCGAAACGCTCGCCGACTTCTGGGATCTCTGCCCGGCGAAAACCGGCGTGCAGCAGTTCGCGCAGCCGCTCATCGAAGGGATGCTTCTTCACCTCCCGGAGATCGACGAACGCATCACGCGCTACTGCGAAAACTACGAATTCCGCCGCATTTCCGCGGTCGACCGCAACGTGCTACGGCTTGGCATTTACGAAATGTTTTACCGCGACGACATCCCGCCGGTGGTTTCCATCAATGAAGCAATCGAGCTCGCGAAAGAATTCGGCGGGGCCGACTCGGGGCGTTTCGTTAACGGCATCCTCGACCGCGTAAAAGACGACCTTTCCCGTCCGCTCCGCGACGCGAAGTTGTAGGGCGGGCGCTCCGCCTGCCCAGGATCAAACAGGGCAATGAGGCGCTTGCCCTACAATTTCGAAAGCACGCGCAACCGCATCTTCAGCGTGAGGTCGGAAACGGGCGGCGAAAACGCCGGCAAATAAAGCTGCGGATCAATCCCCGTGATCTGGACCAGAAACGGCATCAGACTCACCCGCACGCAATCGCCGCCTAACGAAATCGCCGCAAACTCCTCCGGCCGCGATGCACGATAACAGACTTCTGCCGCTGCCGTTTCCACCACGATTTCCGTGATCTCGATCTTCGTCAGCGCGCTGAAGAAATCGATCCGCAACCCGCGTATCAACCCGCTCGCCGGCAACGGCACCACCACCTCCTTCCAACTCTCGTGTCCGATCCGCACATCGACCGATTGCTCTTCCGAATAGCCGCCGTCGCTCGTCCAGAAAATCTGGATCACGGTCTCGCTTGCCATTGGCGCCTGACGAATGCTTCCCTCGCGCCACTGCCGCGCGATCATTTCCTGCAGGGCTTGGTTGCGCTCCCGGTAAAACTGCAGAAGCGCACTCCTATTCTCGTTAGGCCCATCAAAGAGTATCTTCAAAAGGTTCGGGATCGACTCGCACAGCGGCGTCGCGGGCTTTTGCCAGACTGCTAGCCCGGGCGGGGTCGAGAAAGCGAACGCGCGTCCGCGCGGGCTCAGTTCCGCCCACACTTTCCAGACGCCGAAGCCGCGCTCTCTCACCGCGACATCGTGCATGAGCAAGATTCCACCCGGGCACAGCTTCGGCAGCCACGAGTCGAGATCGTGTCGCACCGCGACTTCTGTGTGATGCCCATCGATGTGTAACAGATCGATGCTTTCAGGCGCAAAGCGATCGAGAGCGTCGTCAAAGCTCGAACGAAGCAAGGTCGAGAAAGCCGCGAAGTATTTACGATTCGCCGACGCCACATCACGGAAAGTTGTCTCGTCGTAACTGCCGGCATGACTGTCGCCCTGCCAATGATCGATCGCGAAGCAACGCGTGCCGGTCGCGTTTTCCAGCGCTGACTGGCAGAAAGCGAAGTAACTCTCGCCGCGGTCGGTCCCCAACTCCACGAGCATGGTCGGTCGCAGTTGCGCGACCAGGTCGTAAGCAAAGAAGATATGTTCCGTCCAGGCGCCCACGCCGTAGCGCACCGGCTCAAAGCGTCGTGAAGGAAGTTCTTCAGGAGAGATCACGTAAGAGAAGTTTCTCCACCTGGCGCGCCGAGTCATGCCAGCTCATCTTTTGCGTCCGTCGCAGGCCGTTCTTGATCAGTTTCGCGCGGAGGGGCTTGTTCTTGAGCAACTCTATGATTCCATCGGCCACAGCCTGCGCGGTCGGCTGCACCAGCCACGCGTCTTTTCCGTGACTGAGCGTGCCGGTCCAACGCTCACTCGCGATCTCCACCACGGCGCAACCGCACGCCATCGTTTCAAGCGGAACGAAGGAAGGATTTGTAAGGGAAAAAACGACACCGACATCGCAGCTGGAAAATAGCTGCGCCAGCTCTTCCTGGCCCAGCTTTCCGCGATCGACTACGGAGAACGACGGTGCAGGAGTCAGATTATCCGCGCCAAAGAAGACGATCTCGACCTCAGGCAGTTGTCGTTTAACTAATTCGAAAGCGGCGAGGCCTAAGTCATAAGCACGCCGTGGAGTTGCGGGGCGAGCATAGAAGCAGACACGTGGTTGCTTCGGCTTCAGATCTTGTCGCGGCCAATAGACTTGCTTGTCGACCGCGAAATCAAAATAATCCGCTTCCGCCCGATAACGCTCGCGTAACGACTTCGCCAGCCAGGGACCGAGAGTCACGCAGTGCAGTCCGGCGCGATAAGTGTTCTCCGCCCGATTGTAATGCAACGGCTCATTAGGATAGAACGTCGGTTCGAAATCCTGCACCAGGTAATAACGTGGACCACCTTTCAAAAGTCCGGTCAGGTTTTCGACCGTCGGCCAGAACGTGGCAAAGCTACAGTCAGCATTCCCGATAAAGCCTTCGAAGCGATGATAAGTTGCCGGCGTCTCGCCAAAGTGCTGGCGAATATTCGCCCGTATCTCTTCGACGCTGAAGTCGTCCATGGCCTCATAAGTTACAATATAGACCTGACAGTCGTGCCCGAATTCCGCAAGATAACGAATGATGCGGAAGATTCCGACGTCTCCACCCGCGCCGGGAAAAGGTTCCGGAACGAGCCAGTTGATCGCCAAGCGCCTCTTGGGAACGAGGCGCGGCAACCAGCGGCGTTTCTCTCTGCGCGTCGGCGGCTCGATGCGCGGCGATAACTGCGGAAGGAGGAAGCCAAGTTCTCGCGCGCGTGCGACCGGGCTATGCCGTTGACCGACAATCTCACGCGCTCGCTCGCCGATTTGTCTTCGCCGATCCGGTTGCTCGATGAGCGCGCTCAAGGCCTGTGTCCACTCCTCATCGCTCGATGCCAGCAGTCCATCTTCACCGTCACTTATGGCATCCCGATAAGGATCGGTCCGAGACGCGACCACCGGCACGCCGAGCGCTCCCGCTTCGACAAACTTGATCTCGCTCTTGGCGCGGCAGAAGAGATTGTCCGGTTCGAGCGGCGCAAGGGCGACGTCCAACTTGCTCAAAAGTGCGAACCAATCGCGCCAGTCCATCAGCGGAAAACGCCGCACCCGCTTTCCAAAACGTTCCAACGTTGCTGGCAAATCGAGGGGACCGGCAATCCAAAGTTCTGCCTGCGGGAAGCGTTCAAGCACGGTCACCAATGCGGGCACAGCTTCCGCGAAATCCACGTCGTGCGTCGCGGTGCCGCTGCCGTAGCCGATCGCAACTTGCCCAAGCTTTGCCTGGCGATTCGTACGCAGTTGCTTTGCCAGCACGACCATTTCCTGGCCAAGACAGTTGCGATGCACATAAGCCGGCTTGGCGCGGCGACGCGCGAACTCCGCCAGCAGCGGCGTCGCCGTCACGACGGTGTCGCAGGCTTCCAGCGTTTCCAGGTATCGCCGGACTCCCTCGGCATGCTGCCGCTGATCGTCAGCCGAGAGCTGTCGCACCGCGCGGTGCTGTTCGATCAACTCCGGTTCGAAAATCAAATCGTCGGTGTCGAACACGACCGGCTTCCGCAACTCGCGCGCTTGCTCGATGAGCCGCCGCAGCGCCAAGCTCATCGGCAGGCGATAGAGATAGATCAAATCGAAACGGAGCGCTTCCTCGACCTTTATCTGCGTCTCGTCGTTCCAAATCGCGAGGCATGTTTTATGGCCGAGATCGCGCAGTTGCTCAGCGAGGTGGACGCAACGGTAAAGGTGCGTCGTCGCAATCTGGCAACCGCTGGCGATGAAACAGGAAATGCTCAAAACTTGCGTCGCGCGCCCGGGCCGATGAGTAATTGCTTCACGTCATGACGGGCTCGCATGCTGCTTGAACTTCCCAGCCTCCGTTTTCAGCCTCGGTTTTATTCGGGCGGCGTCGCGCGTTTTCATCTTCCGCTGCTTTACGATCTGGTCACGCTGCGCCAGCCCTCGCAGATTGTCACGCTCGGCTATGGCGACGGCCAGCCGCACTTCACTTTTTGTCAGGCGCTGGACGAAGGAAAAACCACCGGTCACTGCCTAACGATTCGGCGGGAATGGGCTAACGAGAGGGCGGAAGACGATGAGGCCTGGCAAAAAGCCGTCGCTGAATCCGCCGCGCAGTATTCCAATCTCGCCACTTTGATCGCGGGCCCCCCGGCGGCGATGGCCGCGCAGCAAACCGAGGGTTCCGTCGATCTCTTGTTTGTCGACGACTGCGACGACTGCGAAATGCTTCGCGAGGAATTATATGCCTGGCTGCCAAAGGTTGCGCCGGACGGGCTCTTCCTCTTCCACGGCCTGGCGTTGCAGCGAACGCCGCCGCCGCGTCGCGCGTGGGAAGAAATTGTCCACGGGAAATCAGCCGCGGAGTATATCGATGGCATGGGCTTGGGTGTCGCCAGTGCGGCCACCAGTCCATTGTTAGGCCAAATTTTCGGCACCGCGCAAGAACGCGAGGAACTGGCGGCCTTTTACCGCCTCAGGGCCGAACGGATCGATGCGGAGCATCGCGCGCGTGAAGCTGAGCGGCGCAATCTCGCTCTCGAGCTGCAACACGTCTGGTTCGACACCGTCCTCGCCGATCGTTGGCAGGCGCAAAAGACTATGGACGAGCAGGCGCGCGAGATTGCGGAGCGCGCGGAGGAAAAGGAAGAGCGCACACGCGCCTTTAATGAGTTGCATCAGGACCGGGTGAAAGCGCAGCTCATCATGGATACGCAGAGCGAGCAGTTGAAGCATTGGGTCAACCAAAGCGAAGCGCTACGCAGCCACAATAAAAAGCTCAAGGCACAGCTCACGGAGACGAAGCAGGCGCTCGGCGAGGCACGCAAAAAGAAGCGCTCTATCCCGGAGCGTATCGTGCGCGAGTTGCGTCGAATCCCGAAAAACCTTGGTCGGGCGAAGGCGCCAGCCCTCCCGGAGAAGAAAAAGAAAGCCGCTTCAGTAAGCCCCAACAATCGATATGCCGATTGGATCGAGAAGCATGAACCGGAGCAAAGCGCGCTCGAGGAACAGCGAATAACCGCCGCCGCGCTGCCAGAGGCGCCGCTACTCAGTCTTATCCTTCCCACTTTTAAACCCCCAGCTGTTTTTTTTGATCAACTGGTCGAATCGCTCGCGGCGCAGACCTACCAAAACTTCGAAGTTTGCATCGCCGACGGTGGGTCGGATGCGGAGACGAAGAAGCGCCTGCAACGCTGGCAGGAAAAGGAGTCGCGCGTTCGCCTTAAGTTTCTCGCCCAGAATCTTGGCATCGCCGAGAACACCAATCACGCTCTCGCTCTTGCGACCGGCCAATTTTTTCTCTGCATCGACCAGGACGATCTCCTCGCGCCTTTCGCTCTTTACGAAATGGCGCACGCCATCGTTAGGCAGCCAGAAGCTGACGTCTTTTACAGTGACGAGGATCGCCTAACGAGTAAAGGAGAACGGCAGGCGCCCTTCTTTAAGCCGGAATGGAATCCGGAACTGCTGCTTTCCTACATGTATCTGGGCCACCTGACCGCTTATCGGCGATCGTTGGTCGAAAAAGTGGGAACGTTTCGGAAAGAGTTTGAGCTCTCGCAGGACTACGACTTTGCGTTTCGCGCGACGGAAGCGGCGGGCGTAATCGTGCATGTTCCGCACGTTCTTTATCACTGGCGCGAGCATTCCGCTTCGGGTTCGACCGGAGGGAAACCAAACGCACGTGCCACCAATCTCGCGGCGCTCGGCGCGGCCATGCAGCGCCGCGGTCTCGAGGCGGAAATTATCGAGCTTCCGACGGCTAACCGCGCCCGCCTTAAGCCGGCTGCCTGGCCGCGCGTCTCTCTCATCATCCCGACGGATTCAGTGAAACGTGCGCGCGCCTCTCTCGAGCAGCTGCCACGAAACACCGAATATGCTGACTACGAAATCATCCTCGTAACAAACAGCCGGCTGGTCGATTCGCTCCAAGCCGATGTGTCGTCGCAACCGCCGGTGCGTTTCGTCCGCTACGACAAACCGTTTAATTTCTCCGAAAAGTGCAACCGAGGCGCGGAAATCGCGAGCGGGTCGCGGCTCCTGTTTGTCAACGACGACGTCGAAAGCATCGAACGCGATTGGATCCAAAATGTCATCGAGCCGCTGGAGAATCCGGAGATCGGCGCGGTCGCGCCCAAGCTGCTTTACGCGACCGGGAAGATTCAGCACGCGGGTTTGGTCACGGGCGTGCGCGGATTGGTCGGGACTGCCTGTCATCAATGGCCAGGCGACTCGAGCGACTACGTAAATTTCGCGCAATCGATGCGCGACGTCTCCGCGCTCTCCGGCGCGTGTCTCGCTCTGCGGAAGGAAGATTTCGATCGCGTCGGCGGCTTCAACGCGATCGACACACCGATTTTTCACTCCGACATCGACCTCTGCTTCGCGCTACGCGCCGCTGGTCTCCGTTGCGTCTATACGCCCTTTGCGACGCTCCGGCACGCAGGTCACGCCTCGTTAGGCGAAGAAGAGCGCATACCTGAAGCCGCCCCCCGTCGCGACAAGTCTTCGATCTACCTGCTTAGGCGCTGGGGCGAAAACACGACACACGATCCGTATTTCACTGACTACATGCGCGACTGGCTTTACGCGGATTCGCCGACACCCATCCGCATGTTTGGTCGCAACGAAGAGCGGTCGGCCGCGCAGCTCGATCTCCTTTTTATCTCCCACGATCTCAGCTTGAGCGGCGCACCGATCCTCATGCTCCACCTCGCGCGCTGGTGTCGGGCGAACGATTACTTTGTCACGGTGATGGCGCCTAACGACGGCCCGCTCCGCGCGCAATATCAAGCCGCGGGGATTCCGCTCATCCTCGATCCGCTGATCCTGAAAGAACACGAATCCTTCTCTCAATTTCTGCGCAACTTCGACGCCCTGCTGGCAAATACGGTTCAAGGTTGGCCAGCAATCCGGGCGGCAAAAAAGGAACACGTTCCCGCGCTCTGGTGGCTGCACGAGACGCTCGTGGGCGAACATTACCTCCGCGAAGACAAGAACCTGCGCCTCTCCATTCGCGAGGCCGATGTCATCTTCACGCCCTCCGCGCGCACCGCTGCGGTCTACAAACCTTTTGCCGAACAAACGCCGCGTTGCATTCCTTATGGCATTCCAGACCTCGCTGCCGAACGCACGGAATCCGCGGAGCCTCGGCCTAACGAACTCCGTTTTTTACTCCTGGGCAGCGTGGAGCGGCGCAAGGGACAGGACGCTTTTGTCCAGGCGCTGCGGCTGCTTCCGCGAGAGCTGCAACGCCGCGCGAAATTTCAAATCGCCGGCCGGGTGATGGATCCGGAGTTTGCGATCAAAGTCTATGGACTCGCCGAAGGCTTGGAGAATCTGCAAATCACCGGCGAAATCGAGCACGCCGGCGCGCTCGCGCTCCTCGAAGCAGCCGACGTTCTCGTCTGCGCATCGCGGGACGAGGCCATGCCGGTGACGATTCTGGAAGCGATGAGCCTCGGGAAAGCGATCGTGAGCACGACTGCGGGCGGTGTCCCGGAATATATTCGCGATCAGGAAAATGGATTTCTCGTGAGGCCAGAAAAAGCGGCCGAGCTGGCCGCGGCGATTGAGCGCCTGCTCCAGGATCCCGCGGAGGCGCGCCGACTGGGGCGCAACGCGCGCGCGACATTTGAGGAACAGTTTTCGCTCGATCGTTTTGGAAGCGATTTCATCAATCTCGTCCGCGAGATGATCTCCACGAAAAATTAATGCATGGAGCAGACCGCGAATTTAGCGCCTAACGAAACGCAGACGATCTATGAAGCGTGGGTCACACGCTACGACACGCCGACGAAGAGCGGCCGCATCGCCGTGCGGCGTCGACTGCGCAGCTTGCTTGAGCTGCCGCGCGTTTCGATTCTGCTGCCGACTTATAATCCAGACCTCGCGTTGCTCGAGGCGGCGCTCGATTCCGTGCGCGCGCAGAGTTATGAGAATTGGGAGCTCTGTCTCGCCGACGACGCTTCCACCGATCCCGCGACGCGACCGTTTCTGGAAGGGGTCGCGACGAGCGATCGGCGTATTCGCGTCATCTTTCGCGACGAGAATAGGCACATCGCAGCCGCCTCAAACTCGGCTCTTGATCTCGCGACCGGGACGTGGTGCGCATTACTTGATCAGGACGATATGCTCGCGCGCGATGCGCTTGCCTGGGTCGCTTTCGAGATCGCGGAACATCCGCGGGCGCGTCTGATTTATTCCGACGAAGACAAGATCGATCTCGCAGGCGCGCGCTCGGATCCGTACTTCAAGAGCGATTGGGATCCCGAGCTTTTTCTGGCGCAGAATTACATCAATCATCTCGGCGTTTACGAAACGGGATTGATCCGCACGATCGGCCGATTTCGCGAAGGATACGAAGGAGCGCAGGACCACGACCTCGTGCTGCGTTGCCTCGAGCAGATCCGGCCGGAGCAGATCCGACACATTCCGCGCATTCTTTATCACTGGCGGAGCGCGCCCGGCAGCGTTGCCGCGACTCCGGCGGCGAAGCCCTACGCAAAGGAAACGGCGCGACGCGCCCTAACGAATCATCTGCAGCGCAAAAATGTCGCTGCGCGGGTCGAAGCGTGTCCGGAAAATCCGGAGGCGCATCGAGTCGTTTACGCAGTTTCAGAGCCGGCGCCGCTGGTCACGATCATCATTCCGACCCGCGATCGGGTCGCCCTCCTGCGGCGCTGTTTGGGAAGCATACGTGGCCTAACGAGTTATTCTTGCTTGGAGATTATCGTAGTCGACAACGGTTCCATTGAAGCCGAGACGCTGGAGTATTTTCGCCAGCTCGAAGCGGATTCGCAGGCGCGGATCATCAGCAACGCCGAGCCATTTGATTTCAGCCGCCTCAACAACCTCGCCGCGGCCGAAGCGCGCGGTGAGATTCTGGCGTTTCTCAACAACGACGTCGAAGCGACAGAGGCGGGTTGGCTGAGCGAAATGGTAAGTCACGCGGTGCGGCCGGAAGTCGGCGCAGTTGGCGCGCGGCTTTGGTACGCGGACGAAACTCTGCAACACGGCGGTGTCGTGCTCGGACTCGGCGGTGTCGCCGGTCACCCTTTTCTGCGCATGCCGCGCGGGCATCACGGCTATTTCGATCGGGCGATTTTGCAACGGCTATGCGCGGCGGTGACCGGCGCTTGCCTCCTGACGCGGCGGACGGCTTTCGTGCAGCTTGGTGGATTCGATGAGGAAAATCTGAGCGTGGATTTTAGCGACATCGACTATTGCCTGCGCGCAGCCGAGGTTGGTTTAGCCACCGTCTGGACGCCCTACGCGAATCTCATTCATGCCGAGTCCGTTTCGCGCGGACATCATCGCACCCCGGAAGATCAGGCGCGTTTCTTTCGCGAAGCCACCTACATGCAGACGAGGCACGGAGCTGCGCTCGCACGCGATCCGTTTTACAATCCCAATCTCTCGCTCCAGCTGCCGGGCTATGGGCTGGCCTTTCCGCCTCGACTTGCCTAACGACTCCCGCGCTCGAGCCAATTGTTGAGCCGACGGCGCCAGTTGCGTCCTGGCTTTTCGTTAGGGCGACGCGCCACGAGGATCGAATCGTGCCACTTGTTGCTCTCATCGTCGTACTGCGGGAGGTCCTTCCATTGCGTCCAGGCTTCAAGCGTCTCTAAGCCGGCGTAACGCGCAAGCGCGCGCATGCCGTCCGGATACACCCGCCAACAATCAACAGGGTAACGATGTTCGTCGCCGGCCGAGGGCGCTATAATGCAGCAAAGACCGCCCGGCTTTAAAGCGCGTCCTATTTCGCGGATCGTCAGCCAAAAGAATTCCGTGTGCTCGAAAGTCTGGCCCGAGATGATGACATCGGCGCTCCGGCTTTTGATCTCGCGCCAGCGATAGGGATCACGCAGAACGATGTCGACGTTCTTGCCCGCGGCCATGTCGACGCCGAGGTAGCGCCACGGCCTGCGATCGAAAAGCGGGCGATAGGAGCCGTTAAAATCCTGGCTCCCGAGATCGAGGACGACGAGCGGGTCGGCTTGGCGATCGTGCAGGTATTTCGCTGCGAACGCGGTCATCTTGTCAAACGAGCTGGGATGCATCGCCGCTATTGAACAATTCGCCGGGAACTTCTGCAATCGCGCCCTCCAACAGAACAACCGCCAATGGTGCGAATGACAGGTGGAACGGCCAAGCTTTCCCATCCGGGCAATCCACGGTTAGAAAATTCCGTTCCGAAATCGCCTTGCAATTCCGCAGCTGCCTTCAATCCTCAGTCGCGATGCGGAAGACGCGAATCATCTGCACACTCGGTCCGGCTTCGGAAACAACCGAGACCATTCGGCAGATGATCGCGGCGGGAACGGATGTTTTTCGGCTGAACATGAGCCATGCGAAACACGAGTGGGTGCGCGACATCGTACCGCGCGTGCGGGCACTGGGGCGGGAGCTGAAACGCGGCGTCGCCCTGCTCCTCGACACGCAAGGGCCGGCCATTCGCACCGGCGTACTGACGCATGAACTGACCCTGGCGGTCGGCGACCTTCTCGAGATCACGGTGCGCGGCGCGAGCAGCAGCGAATCAAATTCGATCAGCGTCAACTACGATGATTTGATCGATGACGTGTCGTTAGGCGACACCATTCTGCTCGATAATGGCGTGATGCAGGTGCGCGTCCTTGAAAAAGGCAAGAACCGCATCCGTTGCCAGGTGCTGACGGCTGGGACGCTCGGCTCGCATCGCCATGTCAATCTCCCTGGCGTGCACGTCAATCTGCCGGCGTTGACCGAGAAAGACCTCGCCGATGTAGCTCTCGGCGCTGAGCTGGAAGTGGAGTTTGTCGCGTTGAGTTTTGCGAGACAACGGCGCGACCTCGACGAGCTCCGGCAGGTTTTGCAAGAACACGGGAGCAACGCCTGGATCGTCGCCAAGATCGAAAGTGCGGAAGCCGTCGGCCAGATCGACGAGATGATCGCCGGCGCGGACGCCGTCCTCGTCGCGCGCGGCGATCTCGGGATTGAATGCCCGATGGAAGAGCTGCCAATCATTCAACGGCGGATCGTGAAACGTTGTTTGCGCGTCGGCAAACCGGTCATCGTGGCGACGCATTTGCTGGAGTCGATGGTGGAAAATCCGGTGCCGACGCGGGCGGAAATCAGCGACGTGGCGAATGCGGTTTTTGAGCAGTCCGACGCGATGATGTTGACCGGCGAGACAACCTCGGGGCGTTATCCAGTGGAGTGCGTGAAGGTGCTCGACAAAGTGGCGCGCCGGATCGAGCGGAGCGGCGGCGCGGGTTATGCGAAGGACGCGATCCTGGAGGATTCACGGCAGAAAACTGTTGCCGCGGCAGTGGCGCTGGCCGATTCGCTCGCGCGTTCGAAGCTGATTGTTTTCACCCGGCATGGGACGATGGCGCGCAACGTTTCCAACTTACGCCCGCAACACGCGCCGATCTTTGCCTTCACGCCTAACGAATACGTTTATCGGCAGCTGGCGCTTTGTTGGGGCACCTATCCGGTGTTGATCGACTTCACGGAAGACCCAAACGCGACGATCGAGACGGCGGAAAAATACCTGCGCGGGCAGAAACTGATTCAGCCTGACGATAAGCTGGTGATCATCAGCGACGTGCGCGCTGCGTCGGCGTTGGTTGATTGCGTGCAATTGCGCGAGGTGAAGCCATGACTTGGAGGGCGGAGCTTCGCGACGCTGAACTTTCGCCGAGGACGTATCGAATGCGATCGATGGGATTGAAGACTCGGCCTCACTCGCTTCGCGTCCAGCGTTGCGGCACGGAGCGCGTATCATTTCACGAACGAAAAAAGCGCGCGACGTTGCCGTCCGCGCGCTTGTGATTCGTTAGGCCGAGCGGCCGCCTAGACTTCCGCGGTCAGCTCAACGTCGACGGGGCGCTCTTTCTTGCTCAGCGCACGGCGAAGTTTCGAGAGCGCGATATTCTGCAACTGTCGGATGCGCTCACGGGTGACCCCGAATTTCTTGCCGACTTCTTCGAGCGTCTTCGGCTTGCCGCCGTCGAGGCCGAAACGCGAGAAGATGATCTTCCGTTCGCGATCGTCGAGCACGTCGAGCAACCCGCCGACTTCGTTGCGGAGGTTTTTGTCGCGGAGGAGCTCAAACGGTGTTTGCGCTTCTTCGTCGCCGACGATCTCGCCAAACTCGGTCGAATCATCGTCGCTGATCGGCGCGTCGAGCGAAGCCGGCCGGATCGAGACGGTCTTCAGCTGCGAGACTTTCCCCGCAGCGATGCCGATCTCTTCACCGAGCTCGTCATCGGTCGGTTCGCGGCCGAGTTCTTCGCTCATTTGCAGCGAGACGCGGCGCATTTTCGAGATTTTGTCGACGAGGTGCACGGGCAACCGAATCGTTTTCGATTGGTTGGCGAGCGCGCGCTTAATCGATTGTTTGATCCACCACGCGGCATAAGTGCTGAGCTTTCCGCCTTTCGCCGGATCGAAACGCTCGACCGCTTTCATTAGGCCGATGTTGCCCTCGGACACGAGGTCGAGGAGCGGGAGCCCGAGGTTGGCGTAGTCGTGCGCAATCTTGACGACGAGGCGCAGGTTCGAGCGGATCATCAAGGCGCGCGCCTCTTTGTCGCCCCTTTTGATCTTCGCGGCGAGCTCGATCTCCTGCTGCGGGGTGAGGAGCGGGATTTGCCCGATCTCACGCAGGTAAATTTTTATTCCAGTATCGCTATCTTCGGCAGCCATATAAGTTCTCATGAGGTCGGTAGAAAAGTGGGTCCCACGTGCCCCGGTTTAATTCGAACGCCGGGCCTGAGTGGGATGCGGGTTCTACCATTTGGGAAAGTATTTAACAAGGTTAAATATCGGAAGTCAGACAGGGTTTGGTTGCTTGTTGTTCATTCTTTTGCCGATTGTCCAGCGTCAAATTTCCCTGAAACTTGCAGCAGAGTTCGCGCCCTGGCGGGGCGACTGCGACCGCCTTCTCTGCCAGGATCAATTCGGCGCCTGCTTTCTAAGAGCATCGGGGTTCGGGAAAATTCCGTAGATTTTGACCACTCGCCCTCAGCGTCGGCAAGAATCTCCCCTGGGGCGCTGGTGGCGATCTCGGGGCGAATCCGCCCCGATTATCGAGACCGACGACAAAGCAAATATCCCCCATCGGCTTCCTCCGGAACAGCTGGAGCTGACGAGCCTCTTCGATCAAGGCATTCTGGCATCATGACGATTCCGTTTTTCGAAGTGGCGGTGTTTACCGACCGCCTGTTTGCGGGCACCAGCCGGCGTTTGTCTTCTCGACGAATGGCTTCCTGACGCGCAGATGCAGGCGATCGCGGCCGAAAATAATCTCGCTGAGACGGCGTTTGTGATCCGGCGCACCAATCATTTCGATCTGGGCTGGATGACGCCGACGGTGGAAGTGGAACTCTGCGGGCACGCCACGCTGGCGGCGGCGCACGTCATTTTTCAACATCGCGGCTACGCAGAAAGTGCGACCCGCTTTCAAGCCCAGAGCGGCGAGCTGAAGGTCACACGAAGCGGTGACCGCCTCGTGCTCGACTTCCCCTCCCGGCCAGCCCGGGAAACATCCGTGCCTAACGAACTAATTCGGAGTTTGGGCAGCTATCCGCAGACGCTTCTGGAGGGCCGCGATTACCTCGCGGTTTTTGAAACAGAAGAAGAGGTCGCGGCGCTCCGCCCGGATTTTGAGCTTGTCGCGCAAGTCGATAAACAAGGCGTGGTCGTTACGGCGCCGGGAAGGGATTGCGATTTCGTTTCGTGTTATTTCGCGCCGCAGGCGGGGATTCCAGAGGATCCGGTGACCGGCTCAACCCATTGCACGCTTATTCCCTATTGGTCGCGGCGCCTCGGTAAACGCCATCTTTTTGCGCGACAAATTTCCCGGCGCGGTGGGGAGCTTTTCTGTGAAGACCGCGGCGATCGGGTCGGAATCGGCGGGAGCGCGGTTCCTTATTCCGAGGGGAAAATTCTTCTCCCGTAGCGGCTCGTCAGGCGTTTTCCTCGAACGCCTCTGGCGGTGGACAGGAGCAAAAGAGATTGCGGTCGCCGTAAACGCTGTCGATCCGCGCGACGGCGGGCCAGAATTTTTGGTCGCGCGTCCAGCTCGCGGGGTAGGCGGCTTGCTCGCGGGAATAAGGGCGATCCCAGGAATCGGCCGTGACTTGTGCGGCGGTGTGCGGCGCGTTTTTGAGCACGTTATTTTTGCGATCGGCGCCGTTCTTCCCGATGGCGTCAATCTCGGCTTTGATCGCGATCATCGCCTCGCAGAAACGATCGAGTTCTTCTTTCGATTCACTTTCGGTCGGCTCGATCATGACCGTGCCGGGGACCGGCCAGGAAACAGTCGGCGCGTGAAAGCCATAATCCATGAGGCGTTTGGCGACATCTTCCACTTCGACGCCGGCGCTTTTGCAAGGGCGGAGATCAAGGATGCACTCGTGTGCGACGAGGCCGCGTTTGCCTTTGAAGAGGACCGGAAAATGCGGGTCAAGGCGCTGGGCGATGTAGTTGGCGTTGAGGATCGCAACTTCCGTCGCTTTCGTTAGTCCGACCCCGCCCATCATCCGGATGTACATCCAGGAAATCGTGAGGATGCTGGCGCTGCCGTACGGCGCGGCCGATACCGGATGCGCCGGGTTGAGAGTTGAGAGTTCTGGATTGAGAGAGGGGAGGCCGGGCAGGAATTTCACTAGGTGCTCTGCGACTCCGATCGGGCCGACGCCAGGGCCGCCGCCGCCGTGCGGGATGCAAAATGTTTTGTGTAAGTTGAGATGGCAAACATCCGCGCCAATGTCGCCCGGACGACAAAGCCCTACCTGCGCATTCATATTGGCGCCGTCCATGTACACCTGCCCTCCGTGCTCGTGTACGACCTCGCAGATCTCGCGGATGGTGGTCTCGAAAACGCCGTGGGTCGACGGATAGGTGACCATGAGCGCAGCGAGATCTTTGCTGTGCTCTTCCGTCTTGGCGCGAAGATCTGCAAGATCGATGTCGCCGTCTTCGAGGCATTTTACCGGGACAACTTTGAATCCAGCCATGACGGCGCTCGCCGGGTTGGTCCCGTGGGCAGACGTGGGGATAAGGCAGATGTTGCGCGCGGCCTCGTCACGCGAGGCGTGATAGCCGCGGATGGCAAGGAGACCTGCATATTCACCTTGTGAACCGGCGTTCGGTTGCAGGGAGACGGCAGCGAAACCGGTGATTTCCGCGAGCCAGTTCTCGAGCTGATCGCACATTTCCCGGTAGCCAGACGTTTGCTCGTTAGGCGCGAAAGGATGTATGCGCGAAAATTCCGGCCAGGAGACCGGAAACATCTCGGCGGTGGCGTTTAATTTCATTGTGCAGGAGCCGAGCGGAATCATGGAATGACAGAGCGAAAGATCGTTCGCTTCCAGACGGCGCAGATAACGCAGCATCTCCGTTTCGCTGTGATGGGTGTTGAAAACGGGATGGGTGAGGAAGGCCGACCTCCGATTCTCGATTCTCGATTCTCGACTGACTGGAGCCCCGAGATGATGAAGGACCGCGCGATTCTCGCCGAACAGTCCGAGCAGCATTTCGACGTCTTCCGGCGTGGTCGTTTCGTCGAGGGAAATGCCGACGCTCCTCTGGCCGAGGGAGCGCAGGTTGCAATCCGCTCGCGCGGCGCGCCGCAGAATCTCGGCGCTGCTCTTATTGCCAAGCTCGACGCGAATCGTATCGAAGAAATCCCAGGACGCGATGCCGTAGCCAAGCCGCTCGAGCCCTTCGGCCAAACGGCAGGCCAGGCTGTGGACCCGCCGGGCGATTGTTCGCAAACCTTTCGGGCCATGATAAACGGCATACATCGAAGCCATCACCGCGAGGAGCACCTGCGCCGTGCAAATGTTGCTCGTCGCTTTGTCGCGGCGGATGTGCTGTTCGCGCGTCTGCAAAGCCAGGCGATAAGCCGGACGGCCGGCGGCATCGTGCGAAACGCCAACGAGCCGACCCGCCATGTGGCGTTTGTATTGATCGCGGGTTGCGAAATAGGCGGCATGCGGTCCGCCGAATCCGAGGGGAACGCCGAAGCGTTGCGTGCTCCCGACCGCGACATCGGTACCCATTTCGCCGGGCGGCCGCAGAATCGTGAGTGCGAGAATGTCGGCGGCGACGATGGCCAGCGCGCCGGCATCGTGCACCTTTTTGATAAACGGCTCGTAGTCGATGATGGCGCCGTCAGTCGTCGGATACTGCAGGAGAACCCCGAAAACCCTTTCGTTAGGCTGAAAAGCTTCGTGATTGCCGACGATCACTTCGATGCCTAACGGCTGCGCGCGCGTTCGCACGACTTCAATCGTTTGCGGATGGCAACTGCTCGAGACGAAGAAAGTGTCGCGCCCGTTCACGACCGCGTGACAGAGCGCCATCCCCTCGGCCGCAGCGGTCGCTTCGTCGAGGAGCGAAGCGTTGGCGATATTGAGCGCTGTTAGGTCGGTGACCATGGTTTGGAAATTGAGGAGCGCTTCGAGCCGACCTTGCGCGATTTCGGCTTGATAAGGCGTGTAGGCGGTGTACCAGCCGGGGTTCTCGAGGATGTTGCGCTGGATGACGGGCGGGACGACGCAGTCGGAATAACCGGCGCCGATGAAGCTGCGCGCGACTTTGTTCTTGCGCGAAACAGCCCGCAGCTCGGCGAGCGCTTCCTGCTCGGACCTGCCGGCGGGAAGATCGAGCGGAGTCGCCAGGCGGATGTCTTTCGGCACGGTCGCGGCGATGAAGGAATCCATGTCCTCGAAGCCGATCGCTTTCAGCATCTGCGCGATTTCGTCGTCGTTAGGGCCGATATGGCGGCTGACGAATGGGCTCAATCTAGTCGCCGCGCTGGGGGGCTTCGGCGTCGATGTTTCCTTCGGTTTTTGAACTTCAGGAGCTGCAACTGAATCCATGGCGCACCCTACGAGAGCGCTGATGTAGCGCAAGCTGGAGGGGTCCGGCCGCCCTGTGGATTTTCCTCCGGCAACGTGTCTCTAATGCGGAGCAAAACTCCCCGGAAGTTCGCCTTTCGCTGGACCCGGCGGGGAGATGCGGGCTCCTTGAACGGAAGAGGGAAACCAATCGATCGCTTTGCAGTGCGAAGCGTCGACCCGCGCGCGCTATTTCGCTTCGGTCGTCTCAACGCCGTGCGCGCGCAGCTTTTCGCGCAGCTCGGTCAGATGATTGCGATCGCGCGTTTCCACTGTGCAGAGCACCTCCACCGCGGAAACGTCGGAACTGGCGAAGGCGCGATCGTGCACCACTTGTTTGATGCTCGCGCCCGCGGCTGCGATTTGCGTCGTGAGATCGGCGAGGCCGCCGGGCCGGTCGCTAATGATGGCGCGGAAACGCGAAAGGCGCCCGTCGGCGACGAGGCCGCGCTCGATCACGCGGCTGAGAACGTTGGGATCGATGTTGCCGCCGCAAAGGAGTATTATGACGCGCTTGCCTTTGAGCTCGTCGAGCTGTCCGGAAAGGCAGGCTGCGAGCGGCGTGGCGGCGGCGCCTTCAACGACACCTTTCTCGAGCTCGAGGATGCGCAAAATCGAGAGCGCGATTTGTTCTTCGCTCACGAGGACAGCTTTGTCAGTGTGCTGGCGCGCGATCTCGAAGGCGTTGCTTCCGACCTCGGCGATGGCGAGGCCGTCGGCGAGCGTCGGGCGGGTTTTGATGTGGACAGGTTTGCCCGCTTCCAAGGCGGCAGAAAAGCTGGCGACGTGATCGGCTTCGACCGCGATGATTTTGGCCGCTGGCCGCAAGGTTTTCACTGCGAGCGACACGCCTGCGAGCAAACCGGCGCCGCCGACCGGCACGATGACCGCGTCAAGATCGGGAACTTGCGCGACGATTTCCAGACCCGCTGTTCCCTGGCCAGCAATGATGTCGGGATGATTAAAGCCGTCGATATAAGCGAGGCCTTTTTCGTCGGCAATCTCGTGCGCGTGTGCTTTCGCATCGGCAAATTCTTTGCCGAAGAGAACGACGGTCGCGCCAAGTTTCTGGCAGTTACTAATCTTGATGAGCGGCGCGAACTGCGGCATTACGACGGTCGCGGGAACGCCCAACAATTTCCCCTGATAGGCGAGCGCCTGCGCGTGATTCCCGGCAGAGGCGGCGATGACGCCTTTCTTTTTCTGCTCCGGCGATAGGCGGGAGAGCGCGTTGTGCGCGCCGCGCTCCTTGAAACTGCCGGTGCGCTGGAGGTTATCGAGCTTGCAATAAATCTCCATCCCGGTGAGCTCGCTCAGCGGGATCGATTGCGTGCAGGGCGATTCGTAGACGGCGCCTTTGATCCGGCCGGCGGCTTCCTGGATATCTTGGAAGGTGGTCAAGCGGTTGTGAGTATTAACTCAACCAACCATTTGCCAGCAACTCCGAAGCTTGTGGTTCGCCTCAACCTTCCGCATCCATCACCTCGCGCACTTTGCTCGCGAGCTGACCGGCGGTAAACGGTTTCGGGAGGAATGTCGTTCCCGGATCGCGTCGATCGTGCGGGAGGAGCGATTCTTCAAGATAACCGGAAACGTAAATCACTTTCGTGTGCTGGCTCGTCCGGTGCAGCCAATCGGCGAAATCGCGTCCACTCATTTCCGGCAGGACGAGATCGGTGAGAAGGAGATCAATCCTGGCTGCGGCGCGTTGCGTCAGCGCCCGCTGCGCATCCTCGCCGCGCGCGGCTTCGATCACATCGTAACCGAGCTCGCGCAACGTCCGGACGGAAAGATGCCGCACACTGACGTCGTCCTCGAGAACGAGAATGGTCTCGGCGCCGGCAAGCGATTTGCCGCGGCTTCGCCTTTTGTAGTTTCGCGGAGGCGGCGGAGCGAACCGAGGAAGAAAAATGCGGAAGGTCGTGCCTTCGCCGAGCGCGCTCTCCGCCCCAATGTGCCCGCCACTTTGCCTAATGATGCGATAGCTGCTGGCGAGGCCGAGCCCGCTGCCATGGGTTTCGTTCTTCGTCGTAAAAAACGGTTCGAAAAGCCGCGCTTTCACTTCGTCGCTCATGCCGGCGCCGTTATCGCTCATCGTGATGGCGACGTATTCGCCGGGCGCCAGGTCGGCGCAAGCGAAGGCTGCCTGGCCGCCTTTTTTCACCCTGACGACGGAAGTCTCGATCGTTAGGTGGCCGCCATCGCGCATGGCGTAGCGCGCGTTCCCGGCCAGATTTAATACGATCTGAGTGAGCTGGCTCGGATCGACCCGCACATGCGCGCCTTCTTTTAAGTGATGGAGATGACAGGTGATCGAAATATTTTCGCCGAGGAGATGGAGCAGGGTTTCCTCGAGCCGGATGAGGAAGGCGTTGATCTCGAGGACGGCGGCCTCAAGCGTCTCCCGACGGCTGAAGGCGAGCAATTGCTTCGTTAGGGCGGAAGCCCGACCGGCAGCGTCGCGGATCTCGGTGACCTGACTGGCAAGCCGGCTCTTCAGGCCGCCGTCGGTGAGAATGAGATCGCTGTAGCCGAGAATAGTGGTGAGGAAGTTGTTGAAGTCATGAGCCACTCCGCCGGCAAGCTGGACGAACGCCTCCGTCTGCTCTGAGCGGCAGGCTTGGGCTGACAACTGCTTGCGTTCGGTCACGTTCATCAACGAGGAAACCGCTCGCGCTGCCGTGCCCCGCGCATCGCGCTCGATCAGCGCCCGCTCGAGAATGTGGACATATTCACCGTTGGCTCGCTGGAAGCGGTACTCGCCAATCCAGCGATCGCTCTTGCCGGCGAACGTCTCGCGCAAGCTTTCCTGGATCCGATCGAGATCGTCGGGATGAATGTGGCTAAACCAAAACCCGATCTTCCCGGCGGTGGCGGCAGGATGGCCGAGCAAGCTCTCGAGCCCACGCGGCCAGGTGAGCGTGCCGCTTTTTACATCCCAATCCCGAATCGCGTCATTCGTCGCCCGGGCGAGGATGTCAAAATATTCGGCCGCGGGGGCCGCAGCGTTTGCAGGTTGTGCACGATGAAGTTTTTCAGAGCGGAGAGCATAAGAGGAAGGAGAGTTTTTCGAGGATCGTGCGGGAGATTTCGGGTTGGATTTGGTTTTGTTTGATGGCATGCGGCGAGCGCGGTCTCAGCCGCATCATGCATCTAGCTAGATTTGTGCCCCCATTCTTCAGCGGAATGAACCGGAGCGGCTTGAGCGCGTCATGCGCGTCGAGCCAAGAAAGGGTTTAGCCAAGCCGCGTTTGCCCTTCACGAAATTGCCTTGCTTTCAGCGGCCGCAAAACGAAGGCTGCGCAACGCCATGGCTGCCGACAATTCCTTCGATCCGCTTCGTCCTTTGCAAAATCAAAAAGCCCTCGTCACCGGCGCCAACTCCGGGATTGGTGAAGCGTGCGCGCTCGCGCTCGGCGCTGCCGGTGCGGCTGTGGTCGTCAATTACGTCGCCGGGCCGGAAGAGGCGGAGCGCGTCGTCGGCGTGATCCGCGACGGCGGCAGCGAAGCGATCGCGGTGAAGGCGGATGTGAGCAACGAGGCGGAAGTGCAGGCGATGTTTGCAGAAATGCTGAAAACCTTTGGGACGATCGACATTCTGGTGAACAACGCCGGCCTCCAGCAGGACGCCGCCTTCCAGAACATGACGCTCGCGCAATGGCAAAAAGTCATCAACGTGAACCTCACCGGGCAATTCCTCTGCGCACGCGAAGCGGTCCGAGAATACTTGCGGCGCGGCGTCGTCCCGGAAGTTTCGCTCGCCGCCGGCAAGATCATCTGCATGAGCTCGGTCCACGAAGTCATTCCTTGGGGCGGGCACGTGAATTACGCGGCCTCGAAAGGCGGGATCATGCAGCTCATGAAAAGCATGGCGCAGGAGCTCGCTCCGAAAAAAATTCGGGTCAACAGCATCGCCCCGGGTGCGATCAAAACCCCGATTAACCGCGACGCGTGGGATACGCCGGAAGCGCTCAAGGCGCTCCTCACCTTGATCCCCGACCAGCGCGTTGGCGAACCCGGAGACATCGCTCGCACCGCGGTCTGGCTGGCTTCGGATCAATCCGACTACATCACGGGCGCGACCCTTTTCGTCGACGGCGGGATGACGCTCTATCCCGGCTTCGCCACCGGCGGCTAAGTTGTAGTCCGGATGCCGACGACGTTGGGCCGGGGGCGCTGACGCCGGGCAGAGAGTTGCTCACGCCAACAGAAAACCGTCGCCGGCAGTTGCCGGGGTCGGCGCCCCCGGCTAAAACAAGATTTCAGTGATGACTTTGACGTTACAGGAATTGGCCGAAAAATCCGGAGGCGAGATCGCCGGCGATACCAGCCTCAGGATCACGGGCGCCGCCTCGGTTTTCGACGCTCTGCCTAACGAGATCACGTTTTACGGCAACCCGCGTTACCTCGCCGCTTTTCGCAAGACACGCGCTTCGGCTGCGTTTGTCCCGGTCGATTTCACCGAGCAGGTCGTCGCCGCGCAGGTTCGCGTCGCCCATCCCGGCAAAGCCTTCGAGCAGGTTGCGCTTCGTTTTGCGCCGGAGCCGGTTGCTTTTCCATCGGAGATTCATCCCACCGCCGTCATCGCGGAAGGGGTATCGTTAGGAGAAAATATCCACCTCGGCGCGCACGTGGTGATCGAGCCGGGGGCGCGCATCGGCGATCGCACCCGCGTCGGTGCTGGCAGCTATATCGGCCATGAAACGACGATCGGGGCCGACACCATCATCTACCCCAACGTCACCATCCGCGAACGAACCAAGATCGGCGACCGCGTCATCCTTCACGGCGGCATCGTCATCGGTACGGACGGTTTTGGTTTTGAAAGCATCGGCGGCGTGCAACAAAAGGTGCCGCAAATTGGGATCGTGCAGATCGACAATGACTGCGAGATCGGCGCCAACACCACGATCGATCGCGCACGTTTCGGCCGCACCTGGATTCAGGAAGGGGTGAAGATCGATAACCTTGTGCAGATCGCGCACAACGTCATCGTCGGCCGACATTCCGTTATTTGCGCGCAGTGCGGCATCGCGGGGAGCGTGCGCATCGGCGCTGGCGTGATCATGGGCGGGCAGGTCGGCGTCATCGGTCACATCGAGATCGCCGACGGAACCATGATTGGCGCGCAAAGCGGCATCGCGAAAAGCCTGCCGGGCGGGCAATGGTGGGCGACGCCGGCGGTGCCAGTGCACGACGCGAAGCGGCAGGTCGCGTGGCTACGCGGGTTGGGGAGATTGTTCGACAGAGTGAAAGCGCTCGAGGGGAAGACAACAAAACCACCTAACGATAGCAGCGGCAGCAGCTTGTCAGCCTGAGCGGAGCGAAGGACCTCACCTTGTTCTGAAGTCCTAACGATGGAAATCAGTTTCGCCCGGGTGTTGCGTTGCCGCATTGACGCCTGATTGCTGCTGGCGTTTCAGGTCATTCGTTCCGGTCAGGATGAGAAAAGCTAACGCTCGCGAACTTCTCCGAGGGCTCGTTAGGGCACGCGGAAGATCTTTCCGCTGTAGGGATCTTTCACTTTGCTCCCGGGCGCGAATCCGGTGACGTCAACGTAACCGCCGTTGGGATCGAACGGACTGAAAACGTAGCCCGGTTTCCCCGGGACCGGCTTCGCATAGGGCAGGCTCGATTTCTCCGTCGCCGCCGTCTGCGAAGTCGATGTTGTCTTAGGTTCGTTAGGCTGTTCAGTGCTTGATTTTGTCGTCGCCCGGCTGGTCACGCGCGGAGCGGGTGTTGGCGTCCGTCGCGGCGCCGTCTCGTGGCGTTCCTCGGTAGCGACGACGTGCCGTTGCGGTGGAGGTGGCGGCGGCTCGGTGTTTACGGTGGCGCGGGTCGTTTGTTCCGACGGCGGTGATGGGGGCGCCTGCTGATACGGTTGCGCGTAAACGTTGTCGTTAGGCGGCGCGGTCTGCTGCACCGTGGTGGTTGAAGTCGTGGTCGTGGTTTCGCCGTTCTCGTCGATCTCCAACTTGCGCCGGATATATTGATGCGGTGCGTCGAGCACACGGAAGGTGGCGACGGCGGCATCGTGTGTGGTCCGGCAGGAGGTCAGCGTGACCGGGGCGAGCAGCAAAACAAGCAGTGGCCATTTCATGTGCATATTAACTTTCGAGAGCTATGACGTGTGTGGGTGGGAAAAACTTCACTTCATTGCCGGCATCGGGTAGACTGCCGGGCTGCGATTTCCCTCGCGATCAACAGCGGCGACGCCAAAGAGAAAGTTGTCTTTGGAAACTTTCGGGATGGTGTAGTGGGTGACGTTGCCGGTGAGCACGGCCTGCTGCCAGCCTGGCGAAGTGGTTTCGCGCCAGAGGATTTCGTAGCCGGCGAGGTCGGGCTCTTTGTTCGGCTGCCAATGAAGCGTGGTGTCGTTGGTCAACTCTTTCGCTTCGATCTCGACGCCGCTCGGCCGGGCGGGCGCGAGGGCGAGCGCGCCTAAAGATACCGCATTCACCCGTGCGACCTGCGCGATGTAACTGAAATCGTCGAACTCCGGCAGATCGCCGTACTGGATGCCGTTTTCCTTACGGATGTCCTGGTGCTGGTGATGGAAATTCTCGTGCGGCTCGGTCATACGCACGGCCGGATAATCGGCTGCGAGGAATGGAATGTGATCGCCGCCGCGCAGATAACGATCGCGCCGGTAGATGATGTTGACGGTCATCTTGTCGACGTAGCGTTCGCCCATCGTCTTGATGAAACGCGCCATCTCGCGCGCCTCGCTGTCGTTCTCGCCGCCGGTCGCGACCAGCCTGCGTTCGGCGTCCGGCATTTCCTTGCTTGGCGGGACGCCTTCGGCGAAAAGCCGCAGGTCGGTGTCGTCCAGCGAGCCGTCGTCGGCGTGCGAGCTGCCGATAATGTCGTTCGTGATCATCCCGGCGATGTCCCAGTTTTTCTCCTTCGCCATCTTCGCCCAATGGGTGGAACCGAAAAGCCCTTGCTCTTCGCCCGCGACGGCGATGAAGACGAGGGTTGCGTCCCATTTCTGTTTCGACATCACCCGCGCCATCTCGAGGACCGCGGCGACGCCCGAAGCGTCATCGTCCGCGCCGGGCGCATCGGCGGTGGCGTTCATGACATCGGTGACGCGCGAATCGTAATGGCCGGTCACGACATAGATGCGATCGCGCGACTCTGGCTGTGTGCCGGGCAGAGTGGCGACGACGTTGACAACTTCGACCGGCTGCGGATTGCGTTTCCCGGACGGCTGGGTGAAACGGTCCATCGTCACCTCCAGACGGCCGCCGGAGTCTTTGCTGTAACGTTGAAACTCCGATTGCAGCCAGCGCCGGGCGGCGCCGATGCCGCGGGTCTCGCTTTTCGTCTCGGAAAGGGTATGGCGGGTGCCAAAGCTGACGAGCTTGCGGATGTCGGCTTCAATGTGCTGCGGCGAGATTTGCCTAACGACCTCGGTGATCTGCGGATTGGGCGATGGCTGAGGAAGCGGAGCCGCGGAGACGAGAAGAGGCAGGGCGAGAAGAAGGCCGAGGAAAGGCAGGCGCATTGGGTAGCAAAGTAGGCCGTCTGTTCGCGTTGTCATCCCGGAGCACGCAGCGAGATCGGTACTGCAGTGAGAGCCTTTGGGATCGATCACGAGCAGGAGCACGATTACGAGTAAGAGAGGAGTAGGAGGTCAGCGCCGTCGTGCGGGGATCGGCGCAGCGCTGCCGTTGAGTTTGGAAAAGTCAGGTGGATACCGGATCGACGACGGTGGCGCGCCGGCAGTGCCTTCACTTAGTCCTGATCGCTGCAAAACGTTCTCTCGCTGCTTTCGGTCACGAGCAGCACGAGCACGATTGCGAGTAGGATGATTTAGCGCTGCTGGCCGATCCACTGAGTCGCGTAGCGAACGACGTCGCGGGCACTCGTGAGGCCAAGTTTTTCCTTGATGTTGGCGCGGTGGGCTTCGACGGTTTTTTTGCTCAGGTGAAGGTCGCGCGCGATTTGGTGCATGTCGCGCCCTTCGCCGATGAGCTGAAAAATTTCCAGCTCCCGATCGCTTAAACGCTCGACCGCACTGCGCGCTTCGCCGCCGCTCTGGATGTGATCGAAGATCATCCGCTTCGACATCGTGGGGCTGATGTAAATCTCGCCATCGAGGACGCTGCGGACTGCACCGAGGACGCAATCGAGCGCTTCGCGTTTCATGACGTAACCGCGCGCGCCCGCTCGCAAGGCGCGCTCCGCGTAGAGCGCTTCGTCGTACATTGAGACCATGAGCACGGGCAGCTCCGGACGCTCGACTTTGATGAACTTCATCAGTTCGATGCCGTTGGCGCCCCCGCGCAAACCGATATCGACGATCGCGAGGTCGAAGCGATGCCGTCGAATCGCGTCGAGCGCACCAGCGCTGTTTTCCGCCTCCCCCCGGACCTGCAGATCGGGCTGGCCATCGAGCAACTGGCCCATGCCTTTGCGAAAAAGTGGATGATCGTCGACGAGGAGGATGGTGCGTTTTTTCTTTCCATCCGCTCCTGATTTGGTCGCTGGCTTTTTCACGCTCTTCATTCGAGAGCTCAGCAAGCGATGTCTGCGCCCGCCGGTGTCCCTGTTTTGGACAGCTCCGGCATTATATCGCAGGAGCAGGACTTAGGCGATGCCTCAAAAAAGCGCAAGACTGGCCTACGCCGGCAATCGCCGCGTGCTCCCGCGAGAGTGAGAGCCGCGCGACTGCCGAGAAATAGACGTCCGACGCTTACCTGGAGGCGTTGTGGATTGCGCCTTTACCTACGTAGGTTAAGGCTTTCTCGAGGCGATTTGCGGTGGCCGGCGGCTGCACTTTGCCTTGGAGAATGTCCGCCGATGTCACCTTCTTGCCGTAGAAATTGTTGTTCGCATCGTCGCGCGGCGAGACGACCGACCCTTCGATCGACGCTCCGGCGAAAACGCCATCCGACTCGGCATAGCTATACATGTCGATATTGGTGAAAGCGGTCTCCGCTTCTGCGCTCGCTCCAGCCGGACCGGCGTGAGCGGTCAGGTCGGCGCCGATCTTCACGTTGCCGTGCGAGAACGCTTCGACTGCCTTGTCCGTGTTCAGGACGAGGACCAGCTCCTTGACTTTGCCGCCGATCTGCGCGCCGACTCCGGCTCCACCGAGACCGACGAAGAGCGGCCCCGACCAGCCATTGGCCGTGCGGCTGACAACGATGCCCGGCCCGCCTTTGCCGTTCACGAGGAGCGCGACGTCGATGACGTGAAAGATGGCGAAGCCTTTGGCATTACGCAGCACGGCGGGCGGGATTTGCCGTTCCGGCATGCTCGTAAAATCCTTCAGCGTTTTGGTGTCTTCTTTTATTTCCTCTTTCGGGTCTGCGAAGAGGTTACTGACCGTGCCGAAAACGAGGCCGGCCCCGACCAATGCGAGTAATAGTTTTTTCATAGTAAAAGAGGAAACGCGATTCGCGGAATCATCGGACCCCACACCAATTGGACCCGATTGGGACCGAGGGAATCCTAGGAGGAATTCGGACGCGAAGTTGTAGCCGGCGGCGGTGACGCCGGCCGGTCGAGATCGATGCAAAGCTCTTCAGCTGCCGGGGCATCGGCCCCGGCTACAACCTTCAATGACGGACGAGCTTACAGGTCACGACCGTCCCACCACTCCGTCGCGATCCCATCGTCAGCTCGGCGCCGAGAACGTTGGCGCGGTGTTGCATGATGTTGATTCCCATCCCGCCGCGGGTCCGTTTCGCGGGCGGGCCTTCGCCGTCGTTCGTAATAGTTAAGATCAGCGCACGTCCGGTGCGCTTGAGGGAGATGGCGATCGACTGCGCTTTCGCGTGTTTGAGGGCGTTGGTTATAGCTTCCTGCGCGATCCGAAAAAGGTTCAGCGCGACCGTGTCATCAAGAATCCGCACCGGCTTCGGGCAATCGAAACGACAGGTGACTTTGCTACCCTCGCTCGTGCGAAAAGCGAGATCGCGCAACGCATTCGTCAGCCCCGACGTGCTCAGCTCGACCGGATGCAACCCTTGGGCGAGATCGCGCGCGAGACCGACATTGCTGTTCACCGTCTGCGCGGACTCGGACAAAGTCTTTGCCTGCGCGGGATGGTCTTTCTTCAGCTTCTGCGCGTGGGATTCGAGGAGAAAGGCGGTTGCGGCCAATTCCTGGCAAAGGCTGTCGTGCAAATCCTGGCCGATGCGACGTTTCTCGCGCTCGCTGATGAGGAGGATTTCCTGCTCCAGACGCGAACGCGCGGCGATTTCTTTCTCCAGATTCCGATTGATCAGGCTCAGTTCCGCGGTGCGCTCTTTCACTCGCTGTTCCAATTCTTCGCGGGATTTTCTTAGCTCTTCATCGGCGAGGCGTTGCTCTGTGGCGTCGCGCGCCACTTTGGCAAATCCCCGCAACTTGCCTTGCTCGTCATCGAGCCGTCGCATGATGCCATCGACCCAAATGCGGGTGCCATCTTTGCGAATATGCCAGCGGCGATCGTTGGCGCAGCCCTCGCGCATCGCGATCTCGAGTTCTTCCTGCTCCCGATTAATGGCGCGATCTTCGGGAGTGAAGATGAGTATGCCACTCTTCCCGATCGCTTCCTCCGCGCTCCAGCCGAAGATGCGCTCGGCACCCGCGCTCCAATAGCTGATTTGATTTTCGGGACTGATGAGGAAGATGGCGTAGTCGCGCGCGCCTTCGACGAGGAGGCGGAAGCGCTCCTCGCTCTCGGCGAGAGCTTCGGTGCGCGTCATATCCTGGGTGACATCCCGGGCGACGCCTGCGACGCGATGAATGTCGCCGCTTTCATTGCGAATGGGGAATCCGGTATCGCGAATGTAGCGCAGGCTGCCGTCGGTCGGACGTAGGACGCGATAGTTGCGGACGAATGTCTCGCCGGCCAACGCATGCGATAAGCCAGAGGTCGCTACTTTGCGGTCATCGGGATGCACCACCTCCAGGCGTTTGTTGCGGTCGCGGAGCAACTTCTCGCGGGATTGGCCAAACATTTCCTCGTAGACCGGATTGACGTATTCCAGGCGCAGCGTGCGGGCATTAAGAATCCAGAAAACGTCGGACGAGTTTTCGGCAAATTGCCGGAAACGTTCCTCCGATTCGCTGAGCGCTTCCTCGACTCGTTTCTGTTCGCCGATGTCGATGACGAACTTGACGCCGTTCTCGGAGTCGAGGTAGGTGGCGGCGACGAGCACCCAAAGGCGGGAGCCGTCCTTGCAGATGTATTGCTTTTCGTAGGGAGTGGCAAAGTTCCGGGTCTTGTATTCCTCCATCACTTCGAGGGATCGCGGCATGAACTCTTCCGAGGTGATCGCTTGCCAGCTCAGTGTCCTTCTCTCGACCTCGGCGCGGCTGTAGCCGGTCATCCGCAGAAAAGCATCATTGGCCTCGGTGATCACGCCATCCGCGTTGAAATAGACGATTCCGACGGTGCCGATGTCAAACGTCCGCCGCATTCGCTCCTCACTCACGCGCAACTCATTCTCGGCGTGTTTGCGCCGGGTGATTTCGATAAAGGTGGCGACGATGCCGGCGATGCGATCTTCGGCGGTGCGATAAGCCGCCATTCGCACGAGGAACCATTTCTCGCCGGCCAGCCGCACTTCGCGCTCGATCGGCGCGAGAGTTTCCAGGACCTTCTCGGCATCCTCCATCAGACGGTCGTAGGAGAGCTTGTGGGTGATGTCGGAGATCGGTCGGCCGATATCGGCGGGGATGAGATTGAAAACTTTCTGCGCGCTCGGGGTAAAACGCTGCACCCGCAATTGCCGATCGAGAAAGATCGTCCCGATATCAGTCGAGGCCATCAGATTGTTCAGATCGGAGTTCGCCCGGCTCAACTCTTCAACGCTGCTCTTGAGCTCGTTGTTCACGGTGACGAGCTCTTCGTTGACCGATTGCAATTCCTCCTTGCTCGTCTCCAATTCTTCGGTCGCGGAACGCATCTCTTCGTTCATCGCCTGAAGCTCTTCGTTGGAAGCTTTCAGTTCTTCGTTAGCCGCCTCGTATTGTTCGCCGGTGTCATTGAGCTGCTGCTTGAGCACGTCGATCTCGGCTTCGAGATTCCGGGTGACGGCATCATGGGTAAACGGGACGGGCTGCGGCGTCTCCGTCTGCGCGCCCTCCTTTTCGAAAAGAACGAGATAGAAGCCCTGTTCGAGATCGTCCGCCCGGACCGGCCGGACGTTCACCGTGATGACTTCGCTCGTCCCATCAAATCCAACTGCGGCGGATTTTCCTCGAACCGGTTGCTTCGTTTGTGAGGCGCGGAAAAGAGCGGTCCGCAGCTCGATCTGCAAGGCCGGATTTATCATCTTCATCAAGTTCGCGGTCGGCTCGCCGGCGGCAAATTGCAGGTAACGACCGGCGTGCGCGGAGAGATGAACAATGTCGTAGTCCTGATTCACCACCACTGAAGGCGGCCCGTATTCTTCGAGCAACTTCAGATGCAGCTCGGCGAAAAGGAGCGAGCGCCGCTCCTGGCGGGCCTGTGCCGATTCGCGCTTTTCTGTTGCCGCGGATTCAACCGCGTGCTTGCTCAAGGGCGGAAGCTGGCGCGGTCGCGGCGGCGCTGTCGGCGAGGGAGCGACGAAATTGTGCGCACGGTCCGGGACGAGGGGAATTCTCCAACTCGGTCGCGGCACCGAGCGGCGGACATAGAGTCGATGCTTCGCGTCCACCGCGGAAAAGAGCGAGTGCACGTTGTTCCCGCTCTCCGCGCCGCCGATGAAAAGCAACCCGCCCGCCCGGAGTGAGAAATGGAAAATGTCGAAGACCGCATCCTGCGCCTTGGGCGTGAGGTAAATGAGCAGGTTACGGCAGGAGACGAGGTCGAGATTGGAAAACGGGGCGTCGCCGAGGAGGTTGTGCGCCGCGAAAAGCACCTTCTCACGCAGCGTCTTGCCCACGCGATAGCGCCCATGATCTTTCACAAAAAACTGCCGCAGACGTTCCGTTGAAACGTCCGCTTCGATCGTCGTCGGGTAAACGCCGTGGCGCGCATCCTGGATCGCCTGCTCATCGATATCGCTGGCGAAAACCTGAATCGAAGGCGGCGCATCGAGCCGAGCCGCATGCTCGCAGAGCAGCATCGCGATCGAATACGCTTCCTCGCCCGTGGCGCAGCCCGCCACCCAGACGCGGATCTGGTCGTCCTTGCTCTTGCCCGCAAAGAGCTGCGGGATGTTCGCCTCCAGCGAAGCGAAAGACTCGCGGTCGCGGAAAAAATGCGTCACGCCGATGAGGAGATCGTGGAGGAGCTCCTTCGCTTCCGCGGAATGTTTGCGGAAAAATTCTAGATACTCCGGGATCCTCTCCATCGAGTTGACCTGCATCCGGCGCGCGATCCGGCGCAGAAGCGTGGCGCGTTTATAATGGGTAAAATCGTGGCCTGTTTGCCGGCGCAGGATCGCCAACACTTCACGCAGCGCCGTTTCATCCTCCGTCTCCCGCGTTTCTTCCGCAACGGTCTCGCCGCCCGGCGCGTCGCGGTCCTTCGCGTCGGCCTCGTCGGTTCCGAGGATTTCCGGCGGTAACTGCATTCGGTTCTCGTTGTGGACGAACTCGAGCAGCCTCGGCGTCATTTCCGCGACCGGCAGCACCCAGTCGACCATCCCCGTGCTGATCGCGGAAAGCGGCATGCTGTCGTACTCCGCCTCCTTCGGGTCCTGCGCGATCGTTACGCCACCCTGCGCGCGTACGTGCTTTAAACCAATCACGCCATCGGAGTCCGTCCCGGAGAAAACAATGCAGACGGCGCGCTGCCCGTAAGCATGGGCAAGGGTGCGGAAAAAAAGATCGATCGTTACCCGACGCCCGATCGCCTGTTGCGGCTCGACCAATTGCAAAGCGCCATCTTCAAACGCCAGCTGCTTGTTAGGCGGGATCACGTAAACGCAATTCGGTTGCACCTTCACCAGCTCGGTCACCTGCGTCACCTTCATCGCCGTTCTCTGCTGCAGGATGTTCGCCAGATTGCTCTCGTGCTCCGGGGAAAGGTGCATCACGACGACGAATGCCAGGCCGGTATCGGCCGGCATGTCGGTGAAAAACTGCTGCAACACCGCCACTCCGCCGGCCGACGCGCCGAGGCCGACGACCGCCGCCGGGTCCTTTCCGTCGCGCCGCTTGGCCGCGCCGTTGCGGGCGTTCTCCGTCGTCTCATCCGTGGCGGCGGGATCGAGCGCGCTGGTCGGTGAGGACGGATCGGCTGGTGAGATGAACATAAGTTGCGATTAGCCAGAGATGAGAGCGCCTCCGGCGAATATCGCAGTCTCCGCCGCAATTGGCCGCAGCGCAATGCACGCCGTTGTTGCAGCCGGGTCGGCGACCCCGGGCAGGGCCTGACTATTGTCGATGGGGGCGCCGATCCCGGCAGGCCTGACAAACCTGC
>DASXPA010000172.1:0-4173 GCA_036493915.1 Chthoniobacterales bacterium
CAACTGCGAAACCGCTTCCCGATTTGTGCGTTGCGATAGGCCGACAAAGATCGAGCGCTCGACGCGCATGACATCTCCTCCATCCAGGGTCGCAGGTTCCCGAAGAAACTTGAGCGGCCGATAAGGGGCGAGCGTCTCTGCCAGACTCGCGGCTTCAGGTCGCCGGCTGGCCGCGCCCATGTTTGAGATGATGGCGACCTCATCGAGCACCACGGCCGGATCTTCCACGAAGACGGCATCCGGAAGGTCCGGGGCAGCGGGAAGGGAAATCAACCGCACACCGAGCTCGGCGAGACAACGCCGATACGCTTCGTGCTGCGTAATCGCTTTGGGGACATCAATCGTCTGCCGGGTGTGAAACGACAGCTCGCATTCGTTGATGCTCGAACTGACTTCACGAGTGACGCCTCTTAGCATGTGCAAAGATCCATCCCCTTCCGCGGCACTGATACCAGTCTGCGCGCATTCGGTCAGCGCGGAATTCTAACTGTCGAGGATCAACTCGGAACCAATGCGAGCGAGAAGCTTTTTCGGCGCGACCTTGCGCCACGCCTGCTCCAAGCCGTGTCGAACTTCCGTCTCCCGCGCTTTGGCGAGCAGGACTTGAGTGCTGCCTCGCCGTCCCCAGGCACCAGCTGCGGGGTGGAAAACTTCCGGTCGCGTCTCGACGAGTTTGCGCTGTTCATCCGGAGGCAAATTGAGAACCGCATGTCTCGCATCGGGGTATCCGAGGGTGGCGAAGATCTTCCCCCCGACGCGGAAATCCGGATGCGCCATGTGCGCTGACTCGACCGCTTCCGGCATGCTCAACGCCAGCTGACGAAATCTTACCGATGTCATTTGCCTCAACTCATGGAAAAGGTGGTGGGCAGGGTTGGATTCGAACCAACGAAGGCGTAAGCCAGCGGATTTACAGTCCGCCCCGTTTGGCCACTTCGGTACCTACCCGCGGGACGAGCGTTTGATATAGGCTCGCTCGCGGGAGCCCGCAACTGCTTGGCCACCTCCTACTCGTGCTCGTGCTCCTGCTCATGCTCGAAAAACTCCGCGATCTCGGCGATGACCGCTCGCCGCAATTCCTGAGTTAGCTTGGGGTAAATCGGAAGCGCGAGCGGTCGCAACTGTTTCACAAACACGCCCGAACTTTGACAGCAAACCAGCTTTCTGGGATTCTGGTTTGATGAAAACCACTCTCGATCTCCCCGACGACCTCATCCGTGCGGTCAAGATCCGCGCCGTGCACGAGCGGCGCCGGCTCAAGGATTTGATCGCGGAACTGCTCCGGCGTGGTCTGCAGAGCGAGGCGAGCGGGCCGGCGCGCAAGCCGGCCAAACTTCCCGTCTCCAGAGCCCGAGGAGGGCTGCACCGCGGAGTCGACCTGAACGACAGTCGGGCGCTCCTGAAGCAGATGGAGCGCTAGTGTGGATCTGCCGGACGTCAACATCCTGGTGCACGCTTTCCGGGCCGACAGCAGCGATCATGTCGCCTGTCGCGCATGGCTTTAGAGGTTGATCGAGAGCCAGTCACCGTTCGGGATCGGCGATGCGATTCTCGCCGGTTTTGTCCGCGTCGCCACGCATCCGCGTATCTTTCGGCGACCCAGCAAAACAGCGGAGGCAGTCGAATTTTGCGAGCAACTGCTGGCGTATCGCCGCGCCGTTCTGGTGCGGCCTGGTCCTCGGCATTGGAACATTTTTGCGTCGCTTTGTCGAAAGACACAGGCGCGAGGAAATGAAGTCCCCGACGCCTGGCTCGCCGCCCTCGCCATCGAGCACGACTGCCGCTGGATTACGCTCGACCAGGGCTTTGCCCGCTTTCCCGACCTGCAAATCGCGGGACCCGAAATCAAAACGACTTAGGCGGTCGCCTCTCCGTTCCCGGTCTCAAAAAACTCCGCGATCGCGGCGACGACGGCTCGCTGCATTTCCTGAGTCAGCTCCGGAAAAATCGGGAGCGCGAGCGTCTCGCGCGCGGCGCGTTCGGTCTCGGGCAGATCGCCTTCGCCGTAGCCGAGCGAGGCGAAGCATTTCTGCTGGTGCAACCCGAGCGGGTAATAAATCGCGGAGCCGATATCGCGTTCGGCGAGATGTCGCTGCAGCTCATCGCGGCGCGGGGTGCGGACAACGTATTGATGATAGATGTGGTGGTTCGTCAGGCCGCGATCGCGATACGGTTCCGCTGGAAGCGTGATGGTGTTCGTTAGGCCGGCGCGCTCGAATTCCTGCCGGTAAACATCCGCGACCGCGCGGCGGGCAGCGGACCACCGGTCGAGATACGGCAACTTTACTCGGAGGATCGCAGCCTGGAGCGCGTCGAGACGGAAGTTGCCGCCGATGACGCGATGGAAATAGCGTGGTTCCATCCCGTGCTGGCGAAAGACGCGGAAGCGCTCTGCGAGTGCCTCGTCACCGCAAACGATCGCGCCGGCGTCCCCGGCGGCGCCGAGATTCTTCGAAGGATAAAAACTGAAGGAACCGGCGGCGCTCATCGTTCCAGCCTGGCGTTTCCCTCCATGCGACGGATACTCTGCGCCGATCGCCTGGGCCGCGTCTTCGATCACGATCAGCCCGTGGCGTTGCGCGATCTCGTTGATCGCATCCATCTCGCAACACAATCCAAACAGGTGCACCGGGACGATCGCACGAATGACTCGCTCGGCGTCATCGACCAGCTGGTCGTCTCCGTTCCTGCGGCAACGTTTTTCCAAGAACTCCGCGATCGATCCAGCCGAAATATTGAAAGTCGCCGGATCGATATCGACAAAGATCGGCGTCGCTCCGACCCGGGC
This sequence comes from Chthoniobacterales bacterium, assembly GCA_036493915.1. Taxonomy (GTDB): domain Bacteria; phylum Verrucomicrobiota; class Verrucomicrobiia; order Chthoniobacterales; family UBA10450; genus Palsa-1392. The sequence goes on from DASXPA010000172.1 coordinate 2,789, forward strand.
GATACAACCTGCCGTCGCGAAAAATGTGTAAGCCGTGGTGATGACGGCGTCGCCGGGACCGATGCCGATCGCCATCAGAATGGCGAGCTGCGCGTCGGTCCCGGAAGAGACGCCGATCGCGTGGCGGACGCCGCAATATTTCGCCAGCGCCCTCTCAAACTCCTCAACTTTCGGCCCAAGGATAAAGCTCTGCGTGCGCAGGATTTCCTCGCACTCACGGCCGATCGGTTCGGCAAGGACGCGATATTGTTCGCTGAGATCGAGCAAAGGCACGCGCATGCCGCTACCGAAGCATGGGAGGCGCGCTCTGGCGAACCTGATGGGAAGCGATTGACCGGCCCGACCCGCCCGGTTAGCATCCGGGCGTGGGATTACTTCGAGGTCTCTTCTGGTTCGTCCTCTTCCTCTTTTTCACCTTCTGCTTTCTCGTCCTCTTCGAGTATGGCCCGAGCGATTTTACCTCGGGCTTTAAAAAGGAGGGCCAGCGGATCGAGCAGTATGTGCAGAAAAAGATTTCGCCGCCGAAGAAGGTGACGAACCCGAACGGCTAGGAACTCCCCGGCTGCGCTGGCTGGGGCCCGGGGAAAAGAAAATTTTCCCGCCTCTTTTCGACCGATGCTACGGTGCATTCGTGCGTCCTTCCGGCTCTTCCGATCATCTCGCCTGTCCCGACTGTGACACGCTTTTCGACGCACCCGAGGTCGGCGAAGGCGAGGAGGTGCTCTGCTCGCAGTGCGGCGCAGTGCTTTTCCACCTCCGGGAAAATTCCCTCCATCGCGCAGCCGCGCTCGTGATCGCAGCCGCTTTCCTGTTTCTGGTCTCGAATTTTTTCCCCTTCATGACGCTGCGCGCCGGCTACCGCGAAAGCCAGATGCTCCTCTCGCAAAGTGTCTCCGGTCTCGAGCATCAGGGCTCGCCCTACCTCGGCGTCGCGGTCGCCATCTTTACCCTTGTCGCGCCGAGCCTTGTCATTAGCGGGCTGATTTACCTCCTCCTGCCGCTCCTCCTGACCGGTCGCCGACTGCCTGGCGCGGTGCCGATCTGCCGCTGGGTGTATCGCGCGCGGCGTTGGAACATGATCGAGGTTTTCCTCCTCGGCGCACTCGTTAGTCTGCTCAAGCTCGGAAAGCTCGCCACGCTCACGCTCGGCATTTCTTTCTGGGCTTTCGTCGGTCTGATTCTCTGTCTCACCGCGGCGATCTCGTCGATCGATTACCGGGAACTCTGGACCCGCCTGGAGAACGCGCAGGAATGAATGCTTTTGCGCCCACTTCCGCCGCCGCCGAAGGGCTCGCCCTTTGTCACGCCTGTGGGCGAGTGGAACCGGTGAGCTTGGGACGTTGTCCGCGCTGTGGCGCGCGCCTGCACCTTCGCCAACCTGCCAG
>DASXPA010000173.1:0-2607 GCA_036493915.1 Chthoniobacterales bacterium
CGCGTTGTCGGCGGCTCGTGCCGCTGAAGCTGCCGGTTTGCAGGGTCAATTTTGGGAAATGCACGACATCCTATACCTCTCACGGCCACAATGGATTCATGGAGGCGATATCCAAGGAATCTTTGATCGCTTTGCGGCGCGCCTCAGATTGAATGTTGCCCGCTTCGACAAGGACATGGATGGCAAGGAGGTGGCACGACGAATTGCTGCTGATCACGCCCGGGCTGTATCTCTCGGGATTGATCGCACGCCGGTCGTATTTCTTAACGGGCAACGCCTGAAGATTCGTAACCCGAAGAGGAGGATCTCAGAAAGGACATCAAAGCAGTCCTAGGGAAACAACCGCAATAGCTGCCGGCATGTCATCTGAGCGAAGCGAAGGATGTCACAAGCTACCCAATAACTTTGACCTAAGAGTTATAGTGTCACTCCTGGGAAAGTTGTCGTGCCTTTCCGGAGGGCTCCCACTTTCCACAGTAACTGTCACGCGGAAGCGGGCTCCGGCTGCGCAGCCGGCTCGACCCACTTACCGTGTTCGCGGATGAGATCCTGAAGACGCTGCACCGCTTCGACCTCCGGGATGTTAAACTTTACCGCTGTCTTGCCGACGTAGAGGTTCACTTTGCCAGGCGCGCCGCCGACATAACCGAAATCCGCGTCCGCCATTTCGCCCGGGCCGTTCACGATGCACCCCATGATCGCAATCTTCACTCCTTTGAGATGCGCCGTCGCGGCTTTGATCCGCGCGGTCGTTGTTTGGAGGTTGAACAAAGTCCGGCCGCAGGAAGGACAGGCGACATAATCGGTCTTGAAAATGCGTGTTCCGGCAGCTTGAAGAATGTTATAAGACAAGCGCAGCGCCTGCCCGGGCCCGTGCTCGCCCTGCACGAGAATGGCGTCACCGATGCCGTCGCAGAGCAGTGAGCCGATATTGGTTGCGGCGGTGAGAAGGGTGCGCAGAAAATTCGCTTGCGGGTCCTGCGAAATCTCGAACCGATCCTTGAGGAGGATGGGATGCCGTGGTAGCTTCTCCGCGAGCAAACGAAAGGCGGCGATGACTGGCAGATCGATTCCATCCTTTACGGTGACGAGTTGTGTATTCGTTAGGCTGTTGATTTCGCTCACGGCAGCGTCGTCACGCGGATCAATCGCTTTCACATCGGACCGCTCGTAAACGAGCTCCGGTTTGAAGTCACCCATGCGATCGAGCTTGTGCGCAATCCTTTCCCAGTTCTGCTCGCGGATTGCGACCCGGACGGTTTCTTCGCCGCCCACCGGCACCACCAGGATGACTGTTTTTGAAGGGCGTCGCTGGTAGGCAAAAGGGTCATAGTTCCAGATCGGCGTCTTATATTCGTTAGGCAAAAAAAACGTGTTGAAGTGGCTTTGCTCGACGGAATCCACCAACGCGCGGGCGACCGGGATCTCGTGAATGCTATCCTCAGTTAACGAGACCCGGATCGTGTCTCCGATCCCGTCGCTGAGCAATGAGCCGATTCCGATCGCGCTCTTGATCCGAGCATCCTCGCCCTCGCCGGCCTCCGTGACCCCGAGATGAATCGGATAATTCCAATCGTCGCCTTCTTCACGTAAGCGCGCGACGAGGAGTCGATAGGCCGCGATCATCACCTTTGGATTGCTCGATTTCATCGAGAAGATGATCGCGTGATAACCGAGATCTCGCGCAATGCGGGCGAATTCCAGCGCGCTCTCCACCATGCCGAGGGGCGTGTCACCATAGCGATTCATGATGCGGTCGCTAAGCGATCCGTGATTTGTTCCGATGCGCATGGCGATGCCGCGCTCCAGACAAAGCTGAACCAACGGCGTAAACCGTTCCCGGATCCGTTCCAGTTCGGCGGCGTACTGCTCGTCGCTGTATTCGATGACCCTAAACTTTTTCGAGTCGGCGTAGTTGCCGGGATTGATGCGAACTTTGTCGACCCACTTCGCGGCTTCCATCGCCGCTTCCGGTTTAAAATGAATGTCAGCGACGATGGGCACGCTGTAGCCGCGCTCACGCAAACCGCGCACGATATGCTCGATATTGCGCGCATCCTTTACCGTCGGCGCCGTGATCCGGACGATCTCGCAACCAACTTCCGCGAGCTCGATCGTCTGGGCGATCGAAGCCTCCGTGTCCATCGTGTCGCAAGTGATCATCGACTGGACACGGATCGGGTTATTCCCGCCGACGCCGACGGGACCGACCATGACCTCGCGCGAAACGCGTCGCTGATAAGTGAACGTCGACTCGCAATATTTCATGAATTCGACGCCGAACGCGGCTCCACCACAACCGCCGTTCCGTAGCAGAGCACCTCGGTAACGCCCTGCATGACCTCGGTTGCGTCGTAGCGCAGGCCAATGATCGCGTTGCCGCCGAGCTGGCGGGCATGTTCCATCGCCTGATCGAGCGCGTCCTGGCGCGTCTTCTCGCAAAGGTTCGTCAGGAGCGTGATGTTCCCGCCCACCAGCGTCTGTAATCCCGCGCCAATCGTTCCGAAGATGGAGCGCGAGCGCACGATGATCCCCCTGACGATGCCGAGGGTTTGCACGGTCCGAAACCCGTCGATCTCAAAGGCAGTCGTCGTCATCGAAGTTTGC
>DASXPA010000174.1:0-18633 GCA_036493915.1 Chthoniobacterales bacterium
TTGAGATGCTGGACTTCAGCCATCTCTTTTTCACCCAGAAAGATGTCGACGCTTTCACCGCCAAATACGCCACTTCGCTCGACGATGACATCCTCCTCGGTAACCTGAAACCGGCGCACGAGATCTTCAGCGTTTTTCAAAAACGGGTGGAAGATCGAGTCGCCAAAATCAAGGAGCTGGTTAAGCAGCCGATGGACTTCAAGACCGATCAAACTGTGCTCTTAAGCCGGCAAAAAGCGCCCTGGCCGAAGGATGAAGCGGAAGCGGACGACCTCTGGAAGAAGCGGATCGAGAACGAGCTGCTCCAGGAAAAATTGAGCCAGCACCCCATCGAGCCGGGGCCGAAGCTGGTCGCGCATCGCTACGATCAGGTCTTGCGCAACGTGCACGAAGAGGACGCCGATGAGCAGGTGAAGTTGTTCCTTGATGCGCTCGCGCAAGCTTACGATCCACACTCAGAATACCTCAGCAAAGCTGACCTGAAGAACTTCAGCATTAATATGGGCCTATCGCTCGTCGGGATCGGCGCGATGCTGCGGAGCGAAGATGGCTACGCGAAAATCGAGAGCCTCGTCCCTGGCGGTCCGGCGCAGACCAGCGGGAAGATCAAGGTCGGCGATCGCATCACTGCGGTCGCGCAAGGTTCCAAGGATTTTGTCGATGTCCGCGACCTGCGGCTCGACAAGGTGGTTGAGAAAATTCGCGGGAAGAAAGGGACAAAAGTTCGTCTCCTCGTCATCCCGGCGAATGCAACCGACCCGTCGCAACGCGAGACGATCGAGCTCGTGCGCGATGTGATCAAATTGAAAGACCAGGAAGCGCGCGCCGACATCATCATCAAAAAAGATCGCAGCGGCGATCCGGTAAAGCTCGGCTGGATCACGCTCCCGTCGTTTTACGCCGACATGGAAGGCCACAAAAAGAGCACGACCGAGGATGTGCGCCTGCTCCTGAAACGTCTGAAGAAAGAAAAGGTCGCCGGCCTCGTGATCGACCTGCGCAGGAATGGGGGCGGTTCACTTGAGGAAGCGATTTCTCTTACCGGCCTCTTTTTCAAATCCGGGCCCGTCGTGCAAACGAAGGGCTCGAACGATCGCGTCGTCATCTCGACCGATCCCGATCCGACGATCGACTACGACGGACCGCTCGTCGTCCTCACGAGCCGGCAAAGCGCATCGGCGAGCGAGATCTTCGCAGCCGCGCTCCAGGATTATGGACGGGCCGTGATCGTGGGCGACACGAGCACTTTCGGAAAGGGCACCGTGCAAACTATTCTTGAGATCGGCCGCTTCACCTCTCTGCTCGGTTCGCGCTCGGAAGACGACGGTGCGCTTAAGTTAACGATCCAGAAGTTCTACCGCGTCGCCGGCGGCTCCACCCAACTTCATGGCGTCGCCTCCGATATCGTTCTCCCGACCTTGACCGATCTCCCTGAGTTCGGCGAAGGCGCACTGAAAAATGCGCTTCCTTACGATGACGTCCCGCCGGCGAAATACACCAAGTGGTCGGATACGCATCAGCTTTTCCTTGATGAACTGCGCGCCCGTTCGGCGGCGCGGGTCGCGGCTGATCCAGAATTTCATTACGTCATGGACGACATGGCGCGGCTGCGGCAAAAGATCGACGACAACCGGATTTCCCTGAACGAAGATGTCCGCCGCCACGAGATCGACGAGGAGAAAGCGCGCAAAGCGGACCGCTCGAAAGAACGTCTCGCGCGCAACGAGGAAGAGCCGAGCATCTATCGGCTCACGCTCGAGACGGTGAACAACTCGAAGCTCCAGTTGATCATGTACCCGGGCAAAATCGCGGAGGCGAAAATGAAAGGCGACGTCGCTAAAGTCGCGCCTGACGCCGCGCCAGATTCCGACGCCGATGATCTGGACTCTTCCGAACTCGACAGCGGTGACGGCAGCAAGGCCGCCGCGATCGATCCCGAGCGCGACGAGACGCTGAACATTCTCGCCGACCTTGTGCAGCTAACGAACGGCCCGAAGACGGCAAGCACCTCTCATTAGAGCGGGTTAGATAAAGTTGCAGCCGTTTCGAAGGCGCCTGAGACGGCGACAAGCAATTTACAACCGTATCCGTTAGGCGTCAGGCAAGTAGCGCTCGATCGCCGTGCGCCCGCCTTGCAGCGCGATCATATAGATGCGGTTCCCTTCCGCCCAGGTCGCCGTCATCCAGCCGCTTTCGTTATCGAAGATCGGCTTCTCGCCCGGTTTCATCTTCGGCAGCGCCGCGCGATCGACCACGAAGAGATGAGCCAGCCGGCCCTTCTCCTCGCGATGAAAACAGATCAGCGTAACCCGATGGCCGCGATACGAAAGCACCCGGCAACCGATCGGTTCGAGCGCTGCCAGTCGCGACGGCACCTCCATCGCCGCGACGCGTTGTTTTCCCAGCCAATCCTTAATCTGTGTGAGATCCTCACTCTTCATCTCCAAGGGCGGCGCGAGCTCGATGAAACTTGTCATCTCGCGGGCATAATCGGCCGAAGGAGTTGTCCGCTTCGCCGGCGAGCGCCAGTAATTCACGCCCTCGGCAGCAAGCAACACCACCGCCGCGAATCCGACCGCGCCCAGGATCCAGGGCATTTTGCGCGGACGTACGGGCGTTTCCGCTTGCGCGAGAATGCGGGTCTTCAATCCGAACGGCGCCGGCCAATTTTCGAGGTGCGCCGCCACCGCTCGATCGAAGGCCTGCTCTTCCGCAAACCAGCGCGCCAGTTCCGGATTATCCGAAGTTGTCCGCAGGGCCTCGGTAAATCGCGGTTCGCTCGCATCCCCGGGCCGATACGATTGCAGAATCAGTCGCGCCTCCGCGTCATCCATGCGTCTGATCCTCCGGCTTACTTCTCGTTAGGCTGCTGTCGTCGGCGAGCGCTTTGCGAAGCTGCTCTTTCCCACGTGAGATGCGCGACATCACGGTACCGATCGGGATATCCAGCGTTTCGGCGATCTCTTTGTAGGAAAGCTGCTGGAGATAAAAGAGCGTCAGCGGCGCACGATAAATTTCCTCCAGCGCAAGGAGCGCGCGCTGCACGATCTCGCCATCGAGTTGATTCACGATCGACGCCGGCACGCTCTGCGCTTCGATCGCTTCGGCGTTATTTTCCGAATCGACGAAGCGATCCTGCTGCCGTTTCCGGCCGAGAAATTCCCGATAGAGAGAAGTGAAAAGCCAGGTCTTCACCTTCGACTCGTCGCGCAGTTGGTGCCCCTTTTTCGCCCAGAGCAAAAAGGTCTGCTGAGTGAGATCGGCCGCGTCGGATTCCCGGCGACTGAGCGAAAGCGCGAAGCGATAAAGCGGCATGTAGAAATCCTCGACCAGCTGGTTGAAGTCGAGCGCCGCCACGTTGCGACCGTAGATCGCCACGGCCTAAGCTGCCAAGGAAATCAAACGTGCACGGTGCTCCCGTCTTCAGCGTGCGAGGAAGACGCGGCCGGATTATTCCGCGCCGTCAATTCACCCAATGACCGCCCGCCGAGGAGAGCGCTGGCAGGTCCCCGGTCGAGTAATCGGTCTTGCCGACCGCGCCCCACATCCGCGTGCCGGTCGCGGCATACCAGAGCTTGCTCATGCTCTCGCCGGTGTGGCAGCCCCAGCTCTTGACGTAGGCGTTGCGCGCAAAATCACGCGGATTCAGCCTTGTCAGCTCGCTTTCGTGCAGCCACGCCTTCGACGCGCTGTCGATCACGTTGCTGTAGTCGAAGAGAAAACAGGCCCTGTTCGAGTGCCCGAAATATTCGAAGCCCGAGATCTTAATCTGGTTCCGGGCCTGCCCGTTGTTCAGGTAATCGATGACGTCGCCGCCGTGCGAGAAGTAAACCATGTGCAGATGAAACTTGTCGCGAATGCTGTTGATGTTGGAGATCAAATCCTGGTGCTCCTGCACGCCGCGATCGACGTAGCCCGGCTTGTAAACCAGCCAGGTGATCATCTGGTCGGGACCGAGCTGCGCGCGCAATTGCTCCGTCCGCACCCGCGCCGCATGGACAAAATTGGCCCACCAATGATCGTGCGGTTGCGCCTTGTATTGTTCCCATTCGTGGAGTGACGGCCCGCCGACGAGGACGATGTATTCGCCCTGCCCGGCTTGGGCGGAGATGGCCATGGCGCAGAGGAGAAAGAGGATCGCGAAACGGTTTTTCATCGGGCTAAATGGAGCAGTATCTATGCGCAGAACATGACCGGCGCGCAAGCGAAGCCGCCTGTTTTCCGACCCCGCCTTCGCCGGTTCCGTTCAAACTTCTTTCGCGACTGCGGGTGATCGTTTGCGGAAAAGTCCGGTCGCCGAGGTGATCACAATCAAGAGCGCCCCAAAAGTGCAGACGATCGCGGCGCCCGAAGGCAGATCGTATTGAAAGGAAAGAAACAAACCCGCCACTCCGCCGACGAGCGCAATCAACCAGCCGAGGAGAAACCGTTTGCCTAACGACCGCGCCAGACCGATCCCGCAGACCGCCGGGACGATGAGATAGCTGAAAACCAGAAGGACGCCGGCGATGCGAACGAAGCTGGTCACGACGAGACCGAAGAGCGCGTAGAAAAGAAAATCCCACCAGCGAACGGCGAGACCTTGTTGGTAGGCGGCCTCGCGATCGAATGAAACCAGGAGCAGGCTTCTGCGGAGAACCAAATGGGTCAGTCCGACGACGACAAAAAGTCCGAAGCACTTCCAAACATCGATCGGGCTTACGAGGAGAATGTTGCCCACGAGCATGTTCTTGATTTCCTCGTCGCCTTCCGCCGCGCGGCTGAGAAGCAGCACGGCCGCCGCCGCGGCCACGACATAGCCGATGCCGATGATCGCCTCCTGCGGAATCTGGCTCGAGCGTTTCCCGGTCACAGAAAAAATTGCGGCGCCGATCAAGGTAAACCCGAGCGCGATGAAAAAGGCCGGCCAGCCTTCAAGGTTGAGGTGAAGCAAAACCGCGACGCAAATGCCTAACGACGCCATCTGCGCCATCGCGATATCGATAAAAATGATCCCGCGCCTGACGACATGAAGACCGAGGTAAACCAGCAACCAGGGCAACAACAGACAGGCCACGATCGGCCAAAACATCACGTCCCACATATTAAGAAGGTGAAAACTGAGGAGTGACTGGCGGGTTGTTTTTCGCTGTGGCGATAAGATTGCTGAGGGCCTTTTTCATTTCAGCGCCGCTGCGAGGCGGTTCACGAGCGCGTCGATCAACTTCACGTAAGTGCCCGTGTCCGGCAGTGCGCCCGGGAACTGCGCGAAATCGACCACTTTCCCGCCCGTCTCCTGCGCCACTTTCTCGGCGATTTTCCGATTCTGATACGGCTCGACCAAAATCGCTTTGATCTTCTGCGCCTTCATCTGCGCAATCACTTCCGCGAGATGCGAAGGCGAAGGCGGGATGCCAGGTTTCGGTTCAAGAAAGAGCGCGATGTTGAAACCGAAACGATGCGCGAAATACGGCCACGAGTCGTGGTAAGCGACGAGGCTTTGACCACGAAACGGCAGCAGCTTCGCGCCCCATTCCTGGAGCTTGTTGTTAATCGTCGTCTCGAATTTCTTCTCGTTAGCCTGATAAGCCGCCGCGTGTGCCGGATCGACCGCCGCGAAGGCGTTCGCGATGTGCGCCGCGACCGCCTTGGCAATGATCGGGTCGACCATGAAATGCGGGTTGCCCATGGCATGCACGTCGCCCGCCGCGCGTGACAATTGCGCGGGCACTTCCATCAGGCGGATACCCTGCGACGCCTGCACCCGGCCAGGTTGGCCAACTTCGATTTTCGGATTGCGCGCATTTTGTAAGAGCGGCGGAAGCCAGCCGGTCTCCAGCTCGGCGCCGCCGTCGATAAGCACATCGGCTTCGCGTAGTTTCACGACGAAACTGGGACGCGCGTCGACGAAATGCGGGTCTTCGGTGGGTTTCGCCAGCGTCGTCACATCGACGTTATCGCCACCAACATCGCGCGCCACGGCTGCGAAATCCGGCAGGGTCGCAACGACGTTAAGCTTGGCGTAAGCGGAAATCGCTGTTGTTAAGCAAAGGCAGACGGCCGCTGCCATTTTCGTCAGGGTGTTTGGTTTCATAGTTTTTTGGAAACAGCGCTGCCGCACCTTGTCACCCTGGGCGCAGCAAAGGATCTGGCGGGTGCGTTCCTGTGCTCGTGACGTAACGGCTGACTCGCGAGACCCTTCCCTCCGCGCAAGATGGCAACCAAAGAGGCGCATCAGAATTTGTGCGCGCCATGCGCGCCAAGGATGAATTCAAACTGCAGAAAAAGAGAATCCGCCTGCCGCGCGGAGAAGAAGTCGTCCTCCTCGAGAAAGTCGTGATTGTACTGCAACCGAATCTTCGAAAACTCGGTCGGATACCAGGTGAGATCGGCGGCGACGCGCTCGCGACTCTGGCGAGCGGGATCGTCCGTATAAGCGGAATCCTCCATGTGCACGTAGTCGCCGCGCAACCCAGTCGTCCATCCCTTCTTGAATCCCCAAACGACCTGCGAATACATCCCCCAATCATGAAACGTCTCCGCCACGGGAAAGCTTTCATCGATCCCGCGGCCGGCTTCGAAACGCCGATACATGGCTTCCGTCTGCCATTTCACGAAGGGAAAACCGCCTTCCGCGCGCGGCGATTTCCATTTGTAGAGCAGGTCGGCGCCGTAGATCTGCGTGCGCGAATTCGCGCCCGTTTCATTCGAACCAAAAGCGCCGGAAATGCCGCCAAGCACCGTCTGCGTCGGGCTCAGATCGAATGAATTTTCCCAGCGCGGCACGTAAACGAAATCCTGCGGTCCTCGCGCTTCGCGATCGGTCGTCAAACGACCGAAAAAGGTGCCATCCTCGCCGGGATTGCGAAAAGAAAAGCCGGTGTTTCCGCGGCCATTTTGCACTCCAAGAATGAACTGCGAATACCAGGAGACCGGGACCGTCCACGAAACCTGCGCGCCCACGCCACGCAGCCCGTCGGAACCAAGGAAGAGTCCGTGCACAAGGGGATCGTCGGCGAAGTCCCAGGTGTGCGGATGAGTCGGATTGATCCGGCCGAAGGCGGAGAAAAACTGCCCGGCCTTCAGCTGCAATCCCCACGGCAGATCAGTCGTCTGCATGAAGGCTTCCTCAACCTCGATCGTGGTTTCATTGTCGTTGTCGAGCTTGAGAACGATGTTCGCGAAGCCTTCGAAATAGGGATCGACCGCCCCATCGAGCGCGAGCTCGAGATTGCGCGCGTTGAAGCCGCGCTGCAGCGGGTCGTGGTCGCCCACCTCGAGCCGATCGAGGTCACGATCGCTCGAGTAAGCAAAGGCAAACTGGCCGTCGAAGGAGATGTTCATGTAGGTGCCAGAGGCCCGAGTGCCCGCAACCGTCATCGGCGCCACCAACGACGCGCCGACGCCGGTGGTGGAAATCGTTTCGTTCGAGGTCGTGACGGAGGCGTCCGTCGTCGGGAATTGCGCATTCACTGGCGCGGTCGCAGGGCCCGTCGCGTTCGCGGGCAACGGCGAAGGTTCAGGGGCAGCCGCGACCACGGATTCATCGGTCGTCGGAAAGAGCGGTGGCGCACTCGTGCTGGGTGAGGGTGATGCCGCGAGATTCTCACTCGTCGGGAGCGCAGCAGTGCCCGCATTCATTTTCGCGAGCGCGTTCTGTTGATCTTTTACCTGCTGCTGCAGGGTCTTGACGGTTTCGGTGAGGGCCTGCACCTGCTGACGCAGACTCTCGAGGTCATTAGGCGACGCTGTCGGCGTCGGGCTCTGCGCCACGAGCGCTCCGGTACTGCTCCAGAGAACGACCACAGTTAAAAATTTTCTCATTCATGTCTTCGGTGGGAGCCGGTTTTTTCGGCTCCGGATGATCGGATCAGATACGTTTCGCGCGCATTGAACCCGGCGCCGCGCAGAAACGCGCAAGCGACGCCGCCGCGCCGAAGCGCGGTCTGGCCCAATCGCTAGGCGAAGACAGGCGGCGCGTGCTCGAGAATGGAGTAGCGCGGAGAAGCGAAGAGAGTTGCCGAAGAATATGCCGGCAGAACTTCGAGCAAAGGAAGACGGGCGAGCGGCGCGGCTACCGGCGGCAAAGTCGTCTGCTGGCAATGGCCCGAGCCGACAAGGGTGACGATGCACTGATGCGACGAGGTATCGGCGTCGCGGTGCAGTTGTTCGTGCAGTTGCGGCGCTGCGCTGAGCAACGCGGCGGCGAGCAAAATGAGAGCGAGCAAGCTGCCGAGAGAAATTCTCCCTAACGAATAGTCGTCGCTGCCACGCCGGAACATCGAGGGGCCAGCTTTCCGCAAACGCGGCGAAACTACAAGTGCGAATTGAGCTAGACTGGGCAACGTGATGCGGACCGAAGCGATCCCTCTTGCTGGCCGTGGGAGAACGTGAGGCCATCACATATCGATAACCGAGATGTCATGATGGAAACCGCCGAATCTGCTCCCGCGAGTCGCTTTCTGGCGACAAAGAAGCCGTCTCTCGGCCAGACCCTGAAGCCGTTCGTCAGCCAGGTGCCGAAGCCATTTGTTCTCCGGGCGCCAAAACCGTGCCTCGCCTGTGCGCTCTTGCTTTGCATGCTTGGGCCGGCGCGTGCGGCGAATCATCTCCAGGTCGCCTCTTTCTCCACCGTGCTGACGGAAATCGCGCGGCAGGTCGGCGGCGATCGCGTTACGGTTTTCGGACTCGTTAGGCCCGGGGTTGATCCGCACGAATACGAACCGACACCGGCCGACCTGCGCAAGGTGAGCGAAGCGCGAGTGATTCTGACGAGCGGCCGCCAGTTGGAGGATTACCTGGGCAAACTGCAGCAAGCGAGCGGTGGCAAAGCCGATCTTCTCCCGGTCGGCGATCGCCTAACGACGAGCGCGATTCATTGGTGGAATAGCGTCGGCAACGTGGAGGAAGCGACCCGGATCGTGCGCGATGAATTGAGCAAAGTCGATCCCGCCGACCAGTCGATCTTCGAGAAAAATGCGAGCGACTATCTCGTTAGGCTGGATGATCTGAACCGCTGGATTAGACGCAAGGTCGCGGAACTGCCGCGCGATCGGCGCCGGCTGGTCACGTCGCACAACGCGTTCCGGGCTCTCGGGCACGCCTATGGTTTCACGATTTTCGCGATCGAAGGCACGAGCACCGAGACTGAGCCGTCGAATCGGCAGGTCGCGAAGTTGATCGATCAGATCAAGTCACAAGGCGTCAAAGCGATTTTCGTCGAGCAGACCCAGAACCCCAAGGTGACGCAGGAGATCGCGCGCGAAACCGGTGCAAAAATCGGCGGCGCGCTCTATGCCGACGGTCTCGGCACCGGCGAAGCGAGCACCTACGCAGGGATGATGAAGCATAACGTCTCGACGATCGTCAACGCTCTGAAGTAGCCTAACGACGATGCCGTATCCATGAGAGGATCGCCCCTGTTTCGCGCCGGCCTTGTCGTCCTCGCGCTTCTCGCGCTCCTCTGGCCGTTGCGCCGCCTAACGAGTCACGACGCCGTTCCCGCGCAGACGTCCCAGCGGGCGGCTCTCGTGCCGGTGCATGTTGTCATCACTTCGACCGTTTTTCCGTTTCGGTTTTCCATTTCCCATCTCGGCAAAGTTATCTGGCAAGGCGAAAGCATCGCGGGCAGCAGCTCGAGGCAAGTTGCCATCGCCTTTCCACCCGAAGGAATCGACCTGCTCGTCGATGCTTCCTGGGCGGAGGAAAAGGAAGCGGCGGTGCGCGTCGATGTGACCTTGCCTAACGGCGCTCCGATCTCACAAACCCTCTGGGGTAACGGCCGCGTCGATGACGTTCTCACTTTTCGCTCGCCCCCATGAAGCATCAACTCGTCATCCGGGATCTCACCGTGGCGTATGCGCGCGTACCGGCGATTCATCATCTCGATCTCGTCCTTTCCTGCGGTCATCGCGTCGCTTTGCTCGGACCAAATGGCGCGGGCAAGACTTCGCTCTTCAAAGCGCTCGTCGGGCTCGTGCCGCTCGAGACGGGGTCGGTGAATTTTGGCGGTCACGGGAGGACCCCGGCCGCGGCCGAGATCGCTTACCTGCCGCAGCGCAACGCGGTCGACTGGGATTTTCCGGTAACCGTGCGCGGTCTCGTGGAGATGGGCCGTTACTTGAAGACCGGTTGGTGGCGTGCTTTTGCGACGGAAGATTCCAGCGCAGTCGATGAAGCGCTCCGCACGATTGGGCTGAGCGACCTGGCCGAGCGCCAGATCAGCGCGCTTTCTGCCGGCCAGCAACAACGCGCCTTCATCGCACGCTCGCTCGCACAAAAGGCGCACGTCTTCCTCCTCGACGAGCCGTTTACTGGTCTCGACCGGCCGTCGCAGGAATTGTTAGGCGCCACCCTGCACCGTCTGTCGGACGAAGGGAATCTCGTCATTGCGGCGCATCACGATTTGAAAACCGTACCCGGACTTTTTGATCAGGTGGTTTTCCTCAATGGCGAGCTCATCGCCTTCGGCAATACGGCGGAAGTTTTCACCGAGGAAAATATTTCGCGCACTTTCGAAACCCAGGTTTTCTCAAAATGAACTGGTTGCTCGAACCCTTTCGCCACGAATTCATGCAACGCGCGCTCTTCGGTTGCGCGCTCATCGGTTTCACGAACGGCGTGCTCAGCAGCTTTCTCGTCCTCCGCCGGCTCGCGCTCATGGCGGATGCGATGGCGCATTCGCTCCTCCCCGGCCTGGCGGTGGCGCTGCTCCTTTTCGGGCTCGCGCCTTCAAGTCTCTTTTTCGGCGCGCTCGTCGCGGCGCTGCTCGTCGCGCTCGGGGTGCAGATCATTTCCGGCAGTTCGCGGATCAAGGAAGATACTTCGCTCGGTCTGCTTTTCGCCTGCTCCTTTTCGTTAGGCTTGGTTCTTCTTAGCTTCTCGCCCGCGCGGGTGAACGTGACTCATTACCTTTTCGGCAACATTCTCGGTCTCGCCGATTCCGATCTCTGGATCATTTATTTGATTAGCCTGATCGTGCTGCCGATTCTCGTTTTGTGGCAGCGGCCGTTCCTTTTGTTTCTCTTCCAACCCGCGATTGCTGCGACGCAAGGCGTCTGGGTGAAGTCGTTAGGCTATTTATTAATGGGGTTGCTCGTGCTCGCGATGATTGCCTCGCTGCAGGCGGTCGGCGTCATCCTCGCACTCGGCATGCTCATCGCGCCGGCGGCGACGATTTACCTTTGTTCCGATTCGTTCACGGCGATTTTTTGGGGCGGCGGGTTGATCGGAATGTTTGGTTCCTGCGCCGGCTTGTTCGCTTCCTACTGGCTCAATCTTCCCTCCGGTCCGTGCATCGTTCTCACGCTCGGGCTCATCTTTTTTCTCGCGTATCTTTTTAGCCCGAAATACGGCGTGCTCCTGCGACTGCTGCGCAGCCACCGCCATTTTCACGAGGAATCGCTCGCGCGCTGGCAGCGGCCGTAACTTCGCAAGGCTGAAAGCCTGCCAGCCGAGTCAGTCAAGATGACGGATTTCCGTTAATACAAGCGCTGCGTTTGCTGAAATTCCCGCCACGATTCCCAGGCGCGCTCCCAATTCTGTTTCGCCGCCCAAGTTTCGGCTTGGAGATAGTAGAAGTAGGCGGGCGTTTTCGGTTGCGCCGTGAAACGCCGAATGGTCGCGAGCGCGTCGTCCGTCTTGCCGGCTGCGACCTGGGCATGGTAAAGCGCGTAACCCGCGGCATAATCGTTCGGATTCGCATAAGAATTTTGCTGCAACTGCGCGAGCGCCAAGTCCTGCCTGGCGCTCGGCAAGGCCGGCGGGGTGGCGTAGCGCCTCACGAGTTGCCAGGCCGTTGCGAACTCCCCATGAGCGGCGCGCCATCGCGCCATTCCGGGCCAGGCAAACTCGATCCATTGCGGATGCGCAGCGATCGCGCGGGCAAGATCATCAAGCTGTTCGCGGCGCGACCAGAGCGCAAAGAGCCGCGTCTTTTGCGTGGCATCGAATAGCGCGAGTGTCGGATCGCGTTTGAGCAGTCGATCGAGCGCTGCGGGCAGTTCTCCACCCGGTAGATTTTCAAAATAGATGATCGTTAGACTGGGATTATCGTCAGCAAAATCGGCCAATCCCGCGAGCACGCGCGTGTCGTATTCTTTGGCGAGCGGAAACATTTGCGAATAGAGGCCGCCGGGATCAGTGACGCGGCGCCGAAGCGCTTCCCGCCAGGCGGTGAGAGCGAGGGTTGGGTGCGAGCCGAGCCAAACCTTGCCTTCCTCGAAAGGCAATTCATAGGCGGTCGGCTCGAGAAAACGCGCGCGGCGAAAATCGGCCAGCGCATTTGCCGCCGGCTGATGTGCCCCGATTCGGGCGACGCCGCGAATGAAGTAAAGTTGCCAATCGAGCGGCGCCCAGCGCAGCCCGTCATGGGTCGCGGCCAGGGCCTCGGAATAACGATGGCCGCGATTGTCGATCGCCGCGGCGCGTTTGGCATTTTCGACCCCGACGTAGCCCGGGAGCAAGAGTTCGCGCCGCCAGCCAAAAAACCAGCTCGGCCCGATGACGAGCAGAACCACGCCGATGAGCCGAAACACGATCGGTGGCCATCGACTCGGTTCCGTTGCGGTGGGCCGAAGCTGTGAGAAGCCGAGGAGCAATGTGCCGGCGAGAAAAGTTCCCAGCCGGTGCGCAGAGACATCGAACAATCCGTGCAGTGCAAAAAGCACTACGCCGACGAGTGCAGCGTAACGCAACCGTTGATTGGTCCCCTCCCGCAAAGGGAAAACTCGCCGAACAAAAAGCGCGAAGCCTACCAGCATGACGACGACCGCGGGCCAGCCCATCTCGCTCCACAGCCAGAGCCAATCGCTCTCCGGGTGGAGCGAGCGGGTGACGCCGCGCGAGACATCGCGGAAGAGGGCGAAGACGCTCTCGAAATTTCCGAGGCCGACTCCGCACCAGGGTGACGCCTGGATCATCGTCCAGGCGTCGCGAAAGATGAGGCAGCGAAAATCGGAAGTCACCGATTCGTCATTCCCGGCTCGAAGATGAAAACGCGCGATCGTCTCGCCGCCGAAGAGGAGCAGGGCGGTGAGCAAAACAAGCAACACGGAGATCGCCACGGCGACACCCGCGCCGCTCCATCTGCGAAACGCGAGCTGGGCCAGCCAGGCAGCGACGCCGAGAATGAGAATCAAAATGCCGGCGCGCGAGAAATCGAGAATGAGCGCAGCCACGAGCACGCCGACACCGAGGAACCAGCCGATCCAGCGTTTGTGTCCGCGGCGGAAATCATCCTGCAGGCACCCGAGGACGAGGATGGTCGCGAGGCCGAAGAGGTCGCCAGTCTGGTCGCGATCTGGGTAGGGGCCGAAGGCGCGCACGTTATGCCAGAATGGGAGCGGGCGATGAAGGAGATAGAGCAAAATGCAGAGCGCCGCGAACGCGATCATGCCGCCGGCAAAGACGCGCGCCGCCCGGCGGATATCGTGCAGATCGGCTTCGAGCGTGGTGACGTAATAAATCCAGGCCAGGCCAGCCATGAGGGTGACGGAGCAGTCGAGGCTGAGCCAGGGCTGGACGCTGAGGGTGAGCGGAAGCGCGACACTGAGGTCGTTCGTCAGGCCCATACGCCAGGCGGGAATGCGAAACCAGCTTGCGGGAAAAAAAGCGGTCGCGGCGAGGACGAGAAAAAGAAGGGCGAGGGTGTTGAGGGGCCAGCCTAACGACAGCCGCGGTGGGCGCGCGAGGAGGAGGAGAGCGAAGCCCGCGAGGACGATTCCTTCGCTCCAGCGCTGGGTCGCGCCGCCCAAAAACGAGCCGAAAAGCGCGAGCAGCGGCAGGGCAACAGCCGCCCAGCTAACGGCGGCCTCGTGGGTCGGACGAACTCTGACGACTTCACTGAGCCGGCGCGTTTGCATGAATCAGGAAAATGGGATGGTATGCGAGGAGCTCTATGAAGCCGGGCTCGGCAACGGGCAGGATCAGGCAGGCACGATGCGCGAAGAGGCAAGCACGAGCCCACTTCTCTGGCAAACCGATCTCCGCTGCACCCGATAGACATGCTCACTCAGCGCACCCAGGGGCTGTATTGGGCTTTTCTCCTCCCAGACCACCGGCAGATCCGCGCCGGGATCCAGAACCGGCGTTTCGACACTTTGAAATTCCGCACGATGCATCCGGAGAATCACGATCTTGCGCGCCAGGCCCCGACCGAGGACGAGCGCGTTATCCGGTAGGAAAATGGTTTCGCAAACGGCATCGCCAAGGTGCCTCAATTTTGGAACGTCTTCCGCGGCATGAGCGCCGTCGGTCCGCGGCCGCATCTGATCGAGCACAACGAGCAGTTCGCGCAGCTCATGTCGAGCTGTCAGGTGCGGACGTTAGTGAAGCCGGGGGTCACGGGACTGGCCCAGGTGCGCGGGTGCCGCGGCGAAGCGCGAACGAGCAAAGACATCGAGAACCGCGTCGCGTGCGATCTCGAGGGCTGGAACCTGACGCTCCAGTGCGGGATCATCGCACGCGTTCGTGCAACTGGTGGTGCCGCCGGCCTCGGCGTATTGAGTAATAGGATGGGACCTGTGGGTCCGAGCTCCTAACTATCCAGTCGCTCCGCCAACTTCCTCCTCTCTTCGTGCAGCTCTTGCGGGACGTTCTCGCCGAGCGTCTTGAGAAATTCTTCCTGGCCGGCCAGCTCCGTTTTCCACTCGTCTGGCTTCACCGCGAGTAGCTCCTTCATCATCTCAGGCGAGACTCCGCTGAGT
Source organism: Chthoniobacterales bacterium (assembly GCA_036493915.1). Taxonomy (GTDB): domain Bacteria; phylum Verrucomicrobiota; class Verrucomicrobiia; order Chthoniobacterales; family UBA10450; genus Palsa-1392. The sequence goes on from DASXPA010000174.1 coordinate 14,685, forward strand.
TCGTCGAGATCGAGATCTTCCGGACGCGGAATGCAGCCGATCGCGGTTTTCCGCGCACCGCTTTCTCCTTCACAGCGGTCGATGATCCATTTCAAGACGCGCACGTTCTCGCCAAATCCGGGCCAGAGGAACTTCCCCTCCGCATTCTTGCGAAACCAATTGACGTGAAAGATCAGCGGCGGGTTCGTTAGGCGCGGGCCGACCTGGAGCCAGTAGCGGAAGTATTCGCCGATGTTGTAGCCGCAAAACGGCAGCATCGCCATCGGATCGCGTCGCACCTTTCCGACCGCGCCGGCCGCCGCTGCCGTCGTCTCCGAGGCCATCGTCGCGCCGACATAGACGCCATGGATCCAATTAAACGCGCGAAAGACCAGCGGCATCGTATCGCTTCGGCGCCCGCCGAAAATGATCGCGCTGATCGGCACTCCTTTTGGATCGTTCACCTCCGGATCGAGCACCGGATTGTTCTGCATCGACGTAGCGAAACGGCTATTCGGGTGAGCCGCCTTCTCCTTCGAATCCGGCGTCCAATCGTTCCCACGCCAATCGATCGCGTGCGCCGGCGCCTCGCCATCTTTCCCTTCCCACCAGACATCACCGTCATCCGTGAGGGCGACGTTGGTGAAAAGCGTGTCGCGCTCGATCGAGCGCATCGCATTGGGATTCGAGTTGTAGCTCGTTCCGGGGACGACGCCGAAGTAGCCGTTCTCCGGATTGACCGCGTAGAGCCGGCCGTCGTCGCCGATCTGCATCCAGGCAATGTCGTCGCCGACCGTGGTGATTTTCCAGCCAGCAAAGTGTTTCGGCGGAACGAGCATGGCGAAATTCGTTTTCCCGCAAGCACTTGGGAACGCGGCCGCGACGTAATGTTTCTTTCCCTTCGGCGATTCGACACCGAGGATGAGCATGTGCTCGGCGAGCCAGCCTTGCCTTTTCGCGAGGTAACTGGCGATCCGTAACGACAGACACTTCTTGCTCAAGAGCACGTTGCCGCCGTAGCCCGAGCCGACCGAGATGATGGCGTTGTCCTGCGGGAAGTGACAAATCCAGCGCCGCTCCGGATCGATCTCGAGTAACGAATGGACGCCGCGATTGAATTCCGCCTCCGGCTTTTCTCCGAGCAACTTCGAAGCCTGCGCGCCCATCCGCGTCATGATGCGCATACTCAGAACAACGTAGATCGAGTCGGTGATTTCGTAGCCGACTTTGGCGAGCGGCGATCCCGGCGGCCCCATGATGTAAGGGACGACAAACATGGTCCGCCCGCGCATCGCGTCTTTCAGCATGCCTTGGAGTTTTGTGTAGGTCCCGGCCGGATCGGCCCAATGATTGGTCGGGCCCGCTTCCTCTTCCGTGGGCGTGCAGATAAGAGTGAACTGCTCGACCCGCGCGACATCGTTAGGGTTGGAGCGATGCAGGTAACAACCGGGCCGTTTCTCCTGGTTGAGCTTGATGAGAATGCCCATCCGGGAGGCTTCGCCGAGCAGGTATTCGTTCTCCGCCTCCGAACCATCGCACCAAAAAACATTCTCCGGTGCCGTCAGCGACTCGACCTCGTGCACCCAGTCGAGAACCGTTTTGTTCGTTGGTTTGTTAGTGCCCATGCCACTGGGCGGCGAGATGGCAGGAGCGACGTTTTCCATAAAGAACCCGCGGCGACGCGGGTGAACTTTCAATTTGAACGCTTCGGCTGCTTGGCCAAGAAAAATCTGCCTCTTTGATGGCCCGATTGGTGTGACGTTCGGGCGCGTGCGTCAAACATGGTTATCTCGATCCTGCGACCGTAACCGCCGCTCTGGAAGCGAGCGAGGTCGGGCTTTCAAATGACGAGGGATCTCGGAAGGTCCTGACGAATTTTTGCAGAAAAACCATCCCCGTTAGAACAATCGCGAGATCGCTCGGCGAGCTTCTCCTCGGGATGAGAAACCAGGATGCCCGGAGGACGCGCAAATGTTTCTGAAAAATCTGCGGAGGCCGCTGCCGAAGTGCGCTTGCACTCAACGGTGCTGCGCCGTTTACTGTCGGTATGTTCGGCGTCGTGACTTCGGATGATTATCAGCCGGTCGGCTGGGTTGGTCGCTATCCGATTCATGTCACCACGCTGCTCCTCATCGTCCATGTCGCGTGCATGATCACGAGCTGCTTTCTCGTCGCCTTCGGAGTCGGCGGCGTGCTCGATCTGCTTGCCTTCGACAGCGCGCAAGTGCTGCACGGCGGACGCGTCTGGCAGATCGCGACCTACGCCTTTGTCCACTCGCCTTCGGCTCTCATCTGGTTCGCGATCGAGATGTATTTACTCTTCGCTTTCGGACGCGAAGTGGAACGCTTTATCGGGCGGCGTGCGTTCGTCGCGCTCTACGCTGTGCTCTTGTTCGCGCCGACGATTCTCCTGACAATTTGGGGACTCGGCGAACGCGTCGGGCTCGCCGGCTCGGCCACGATTCACTTTGGCGTCTTCATCGCCTTCGCCGCGATTTATCCAAATATCGAAATGTTTCTGCGTGTGCAGGCGAAATGGATCGCCGTTATTTTCACAGCTGCTTACACCTTGCAGTTGCTCGCCTATCACGGCTGGTCGGAGCTCGCCGTGCTCTGGATGAGTGTGGTGTTGGCCATCGTTTTCATTTACCTGCGCGGCGCCGGTCCGGAGCTCGAATGGCTCCGCGAATGGCCTTCGCGCTTTCGCTCGAAACGCGCGCTCAGTGTCGTTCCGCGGCCGACCGCGCGGCGCGTCGTCGAGCCGGAGGATATTTACGATTCGATCGATCCGGTGCTCGATAAGATCTCCAAGAGCGGCATCGGCAGCCTGACGGCGAGTGAACGCCGCGCGCTCGATCGCGCTCGCAATCGCCTCCTGAAGAAATCTCCGTGAATCCCCCAGCGGGCGGCCCGTTACGCCTCAGCGCGGTCGTGCCGGCCTGGAATGATCAAGAGAATCTTGCGCGTTTGCTTCCTCCACTCGTTAGGCTGGAATCGCTCAATGAAGTGATCGTGGCCGACGCTTCCGACGATGCCACGGCGACGGAGGAGTTGGTGCGGAATGCGGGCGCGCTTTACCTCCGCGCGCCGGAGCCAAATCGCGGCGAGCAGATGAACCTTGGCGCAGCGCAGGCGAGCGGCGATGTAGTTATCTTTCATCACGCCGATGGGCTGCTGCGGGCGGAACACATTGCTGCGATTGAGCGCGCGCTCGGCGATCCCGCGGTGATCGGCGGTGCGTTTTATCGCAAGTTCGACCGCCGGCACCCGCGTCTCCGTTGGCTGGAGAAGGTCGCCCGCTTTCTTACCCGGCGCGGCGGCACGCTCTTTGGCGACCAGTCGATTTTTGTCCGGCGCGAAGTCTTCGAGTCGTTAGGCGGTTTCGCTCCCATCCCGCTCATGGAAGACGTGGAGTTTTCGAAACGTCTCCGCCGCCGCGGTGCCGTCGCCGTGCTCGATCCGCCCATGGAATCATCCAGTCGGCGCCATCTCCGTCGTGGCCCCTGGCGCACTTCGATTCAGAACGGGCTCTTCATTCTCCTCTACTATTGTGGCTGCTCGCCGCATCGGCTCCATCGTCGCTATTACCGCGAGCGCGTCTCCGCGCCTAACAAATCGCTCATCTCTTCTTCCTCTCCGACAGAACAGCTGAGCGCTCGTTAAGCCAGACCTCGTCGCAAGAAGGCGTTTAGCCCGCTCAGAGCTTAACCTGATGTGCACTCAAAGAGCGCACGCTGGAAGGGGTCGGTCTTCGATGCCCGCCGTTTCAGCTTTCGCGTCCCAACTCTTCGAGAAATTCCGCCGGCGTTGTCGCTTCGACGAGAGCCTGACGTCGCGTGTCGCTCTTGAGCAGCCGGGCGAGCGCACCGACGCAGATAAGGTAGTCGTTCACCATCTGCTGCGGCACTCCGATGAGGAAAATCAAATCCACCAAATCCGCTCGCCCAGCGAAGTTGATGCCCGTTTTGCT
>DASXPA010000175.1:0-34407 GCA_036493915.1 Chthoniobacterales bacterium
GGCACCCGCCAATAGATGAGCGGTTTGACTAACGACGCCAGCGCGCCCGCCAGAATGCCAAGGTAAATGAGCCAGCCGCCCGGTCCGAATTGCTTAAGCAGCGCGCGCACGAGACTGAAGTGCAGGCCGCGCCAATTGAAAATGAGAAGCACGGCAGCGACGACCGAAAGCGGATAAGTTGTCGCAGCTGCATCAAGAATTCCCGCAGTGCTTTCAACTGCGTGGAGCAGACTTTCTCGCCAGATATTGTCAAAAGTCGGCCAATGCCACGATGCCCAAAACTCAAACTGCTCGAGGCGCAGATCGGCCGTCGCCTGCAACGGCGTGAAGACAGCAAAGCGAAAAATCGAATAAGCAAACGCAAGCAGCGCGAAGACGAGCCAAAGCCGCTTGAAACGAGAAACGCAACGCAACCCGTCGCGCAAGGCGACCCGCACCGGATTGGTAAAGAGGAGGAGCAGATATCCGCCGAGCATTCCGAGCAGCGGATAGACGCGCGGCACGGCGGCAAGCATGGGCGCAGCCTAACGAATAATTCCCCAGTGCCGCCCAAACGGCCAGTAAACAAAGAGCCCGCGCCCGACAACATTCTTTTCCGGGACCGGACCCCAGTAACGGCTGTCGTAACTGTTGTAGCTGTTGTCGCCCATCGCGAAGTAATGATGGGGCGGAATCACATAAGTATTCTCCGGCGTGGCCAGCTCCGCCTGCCCCTGCGAGTAACCTTTATAAGGCTCCTTCGCCGACATCACCCGGCGAATGCCAAAATTCTCGGCCGGCTTGCCGTTCACGTAGAGCTTCGGCGAGTCAATCCGCAGCTCGTCGCCGGGCGTGCCCGTCAGTCGCTTGATGAAATACGGCGCGCCCCCCTCCGGGTCTTCCCGGATGCCAAGGATGTCGTCCGTCCGAAAGACAAAAACGTCGCCACGATGTGGATGCATGAAGTTGTAGCTGAACTTATCGACGAACACCTGATCGCCTGTATCGACCGCGCCACGCGCGATCACCTGGCCGGCACGATAAACATTACCGGGATACACCTTGAAATCCTGCTGCAGAATTTCCGGCGGCGCATAGACATTGTAAGTGTGCTGGTCGCAGATGATGCGCGAGAGCGTGAAGAAGAAGAGAAACTTTTCCTTCCTGATTCCTTCGACAGTGTCGTTTTCCCGCGCGACGACGTCGATGTAGTTGCGGCCAAAGGCGACGAAGTCGAAGGCCTCTTTGAAAATGTTCGGCGCTGGCGCGGTGCTCGGATGACCGATGATTCCGTTCAAGGTCGGCTGCATCGAGCCGGTCGGGATTTTGAAAGGCTGCAAAAAGTAAGAACGAATCCCGACCGCGACAACGATCGCGACGAGAATGACCTCGACGTTCTCCCGCCAGACCGCGTCCTTATGCGGCGGCGTGTGCGCGGTGAGAAGGGCATCTAGCCGCTCTGATTCCTCATGTGTCCTGTGCTGGTCGCGCGCTTTCATCGCCGCGCGGATCTTCTCGATTTGCCCCCGCAATTCGGCGACCGTCGCTTCCGAGAGCTGATCACGCCGGTAACGAATCAACTTCTCCGCATGGCGAACGAGGAGGTGACTATGTTTGATGTAACGCGGCTGGAACATGCGGCGAAACGCTAGCTGAGGAACGGGGTTTGCAAAATGCTTTCCGGGAAAGTTGCCAGGGGATGCGAATTCACCACGCGTTCCGCCGTTTGTCATCCTGAGCGCAAGGAGGGACCTCACGAGCCATTCAACGCGTCGCCGATTTGTGAATCCATGAGTGACTTGTGTGGTCCTTCGCTCCGCTCAGGATGACAAAGTGGTTCGCGCCGAGAAATTTCGAAGGGCGCCTACTGCGCCTTCAGCACCTGGATGAAAGCCTCCTGCGGAATGTTGATTTTGCCGATGCTCTTCATCCGTTTTTTTCCTTCCTTCTGCTTCTCGAGCAACTTGCGTTTGCGCGTGATATCGCCGCCGTAGCATTTTGCGGTGACGTTTTTGCGCAACGCCGAAACACTCTCACGCGCGATGATCTTCCCGCCGATCGCCGCTTGGATTGCCACCTGGTAGAGCTGGCGCGGAATCACTTCTTTTAACTTCGCCGCCAGCTGCCGTCCTCGCGATTCCGCGCGATCGCGATGCACAATCGTAGAAAACGCGTCGACCGGTTCGCCATTCACAAGCAGATCGAGCTTCACCAATTTCGCGGCGCGATGGCCGGCGTGTTCGTAATCCATCGAGCCGTAGCCGCGTGTGATGCTTTTTATCTTGTCGTTAAAATCGACGAGGATTTCGTTCAACGGCAGCTCGCAGTGGAGCATGACGCGCCGGGTGTCGAGCGACTCGGTGTGATCCATCGTGCCGCGTTTTTCGAGAATGAGCTGGAGGATATCGCCGATCGATTCGTTAGGGCAAAGGACATAAGCTTTCACAATCGGCTCGCGAATTTCTTCGATCACGCTCGGATCGGGCAGATGCGCGGGGTTATCGACGAGGACGATTTCACCGCGGGTCGTAAGGATTTCGTAGATCACGCTCGGCGAAGTCGCGATGATATCCATGTCGTACTCGCGGCGGAGCCGCTCCTGGATGATCTCCATGTGGAGCAAACCGAGAAAGCCGCAGCGAAATCCGAAGCCGAGCGCGACCGAACTTTCCGGCTGATAGACGAAGGCCGAATCGTTCAAACGCAGCTTGCCGATGGCGGTTTTGAGATGCTCGAAGTCGGCGGTGTTGATCGGATAAATGCCGCTGAAGACCATCGGATGGATCTCCTGAAAACCGGGCAGCGGCGCGCGCGCCGAATGTCGCAAGTCGGTCACGGTGTCGCCGATCTTGATGTCTGCGGTGCTCTTAATATTTGCGATGACGTAGCCGACGTCCCCCGCTTCGAGCACCGGTTGAGCGAACATCTTTGGAGTAAAGACGCCGACTTCTTTCACCTCGTAACGCCCGTCGCTGCTCATCAGTTTAATGTCCTGATCGGCGGCGATTTTTCCCGAGACCACACGGACGTAGGCGACAACGCCGCGATAGATGTCGAAGACGGAATCGAAAACCAGCGCGCGCAGCACTTCATCCTTAGGCTTTTCCGGCGCCGGGATGCGCTGCACGATTGCCTCAAGGATTTCCTCAATCCCGATGCCCATCTTCGCGCTTGCCTCGATCGCTTCCTCGGCCGGGATGGCGAGAATTTCTTCGAGCTGCCGCCGCACCGCCGGCAGATCGGCGTTCGGCAAATCGATCTTGTTGATTACCGGGATGATCGTTAGGCCCTGTTTGTGCGCGAGATGAATATTGGCGACGGTTTGCGCCTCGACGCCTTGGGCCGCGTCGACGATGAGGAGCGCGCCTTCGCAGGCGGCTAACGAACGCGAAACTTCGTAGGCGAAATCCACGTGGCCCGGCGTGTCGAGCAGGTTGAGCCGGTAGCTTTTCCCATCCTTCGCCGCGTAACGCATCGCCACCGGATGCGCCTTGATCGTGATCCCGCGCTCGCGTTCGAGGTCCATCGAATCGAGAAGCTGATCCTGCTTCTCGCGCTCGTGGATCGTGCCCGTCGTCTCGAGCAACCGGTCGGACAAGGTCGTCTTGCCGTGATCGATGTGCGCGATGATGCAGAAATTGCGGGTCAGCTCGATCGCCATGGGGCGGCACTATGCGGGTGCGCCGTGGCAGGGTCAATCGACGGGGGCTCGCGCTTTACGGCGGCGCGCGCCACCGCGAAGGTCGCCGGCAAGTGAGGAACCAAAGCGAACAACGCGCGCGTGATTGGCGCATTCCAGCGGCTTGGCTGACGCTTTGCGTGGTCTGGAGCTCGACCTGGCTGGTGATCAAAATCGGGCTGCGCGATCTGCCGCCGATCTCCTTTGTCGGCATCCGCTTCCTGATTGCGATCGTCGCCCTGCTCGCGATCTCGTTAGGCCGGACGCATCTGCTGCCGCCGCGCCGTTCCGATTATCTCGTCCTCGGCTTCACCGGGGTGCTCATGTTCGCGGTCAATTACGCGCTCCTTTTTTGGGCAGAGTTGCATGTCTCTTCGGGACTGGCGGCGGTCATCCAGGCATCGATCCCAATTTTCGGAATGGTCTTCGCGCATTGGATGTTGCCGGAGGAACCGTTGCGCTGGCCGCGATTGTTAGGCGCGCTCGTCGCGATGGGCGGCGTCGCATTGATTTGCGCGCACCTACTCAGCTTCAACGGCTGGCTCGCCTTTCTCGGCGGCCTCGGCATCACGATCGGCGCGGCGAGCGCGGCGTTTTCCAACGTGCTCTTGAAGGCACGCAAAATTCAACTCGCGCCTTCGATGCTTGCGGCCTGGCAGATGATTTTTGGAACGATGCCGCTCTTACTTCTCGGCTTCGTCGTCGATGGCAATCCACTCGGGCTACACTGGAGCTCGCGCGCGATTTTCTGCCTGCTCTATCTCGCGGTGATCGGATCGTCGTTCACCTTTCTCCTCCTCTACTGGCTGATGCCGCGAATGTCGGTGACGAATCTGCAGACCGTTTCATTGATCACGCCGCCGGGCGCGATCGCGGTCGGTTGGGCATTTGGCGGCGAACGCCTTTCAGTTTGGTCATTGTTAGGCGCAGCCTTCGTCCTGCTCGGCGTCTGGATGATCTTCCGCCGGCGGAACGATCCCAAGCCCGCGCCACCGCAGGTCGCGGCCACGAGCAAAGGCTAAGAATCTATCTCAAGCAATCATCGAGACAGCTCAACAAATGTCCGACGGTTTCTTCGGTTTCGTCGCCCATGTTGGAAAGGCGAAAGGTCTTCCCTTTGATTTTGCCGTAGCCACCGTCGATGACCAGATGATGCTTTTCGCGCAGCTCGCGAACAAGCTTCGCAACGTCGATTCCGCGATTGTTCTTCACGCACGTGAGGGTGAAAGCGCGATGGTCTGCGGCGGCAAAGAAGTCGAAACCGCGCGACTTTACCCATTCGTGCACGAGCGCGTTCGTGCGGGCATGGCGCGCGTAGCGATTCGTCAGGCCTTCGGCGAAAATTTCTTCAAGCTGGGAGCGCAGAGCGTGAATGTGTCCGATGCTCGGCGTGGTTGGTGTCATGTCGCCGGCTTGCTGCTTTTTGAACTCGAGAAAGTCGAAGTAATAGCCGCGACCCCGCACTTCTGCGGCCCGCGCGAAGGCTTTCTCGGAGACGCTGAAGAGCGAAAAACCCGGCGGCAACGCGAGCGCCTTTTGGCTACCGGTGAGAAGAATATCGATCCGGTAGTCATCCATCGCGATTGGCACCGCGGAGAAGGACGACACGCTATCCACGATGAGCACGACCTCCGGATATTTCGCGAGTGTGCAGCAGATTTCCGGCAGCGGATTCATCACACCGGTCGAGGTCTCGTTGTGGATCAGGGTGACGCTGTCGAACTTTCCCGTCGCGAGCTGCGCGTCAAGCGCCCGCGGATCGATCGCGCTCCCCCACTCCACTTGCAGCGCCTCCGCTTCTTTCCCGCAGCGCCGCGCAACGTCGAGCCACCTGTCGGAAAAGGCGCCGCACATGCAGCAGAGAACGCGTTGCTTAACGAGATTGCGAACGGCGGCCTCCATCACGCCCCAGGCCGAGGAGGTGGAAAGAAAAACCGGCTGCCGGGTGCCGAAAAGTTCCTGCAGGCGCGGATGGATCTCAGCGTAGAGCTGCTTAAACGCTTCGCCACGATGACCGATCATCGGATGCGCAAATGCGGCCAAGGTTTTCTCCGAAACTTCGACCGGGCCGGGAATGAAAAGTTTGTCGTGCGGAATCACAGCGGCAAGGTGGAGCGCGACCCGCCTAACGTCCACCGCCCGGGCCGGCTACTTTCGACAAACGAAATGTCGCCGCTCCGTTCGAGTCGCGCGACGGCGATTTCCTTGACGGAGTCATGCCCGCACAGATGCAAGTCTTCCTCCAGATCGCCGCGGGACACATCATGATGGCGCATTGCTTGCGGCAGCATTTCGCCCTCGCGCAGGAGAACGTCGGGCGTCCCTTTGATCAGGTCTTCAAAGGCTGGCCAACGGTAAGCGAGAAGCGCCAGCAGGCGATGGAGAAGAACGAGCAGAAGCGAAATCCCGATGGTTTGAAAAAAGGGCCCGGAACCATTGATCGCACGCGCGAGGACAGCTCCGATGATAATGACAAACGCGGTATCGAAGGCTGTCTTGCGCGCGAGCGATCGCTTGTGACCGAAGCGCATCAGCACCAAGGCGACGAAGAAGATGATGACGGCGCGAAGAATGAGCTGCGAGAAGACGAGCTTCTCCGGCTGCAACCCAATCCCGAGAACGCGACCGATCCAGTTCCAAATCTCGTTCATGCTCGCGGCGAAGAGGCAATGGCGGAGGAACTAACTCTGCGGCGGGCTGCTCTCACCCCGACCGGTCTTGTGGCGCAGTTCATCGATCTTTTTCGAGGCCTGCGCTTTCGTTAGGCTGTCGTCAAATTTCTCGCCCGCCTCCCTGCAAAGCGTTTGCAAATAAGAACGCTGCGGACCGGTCAAGACTTCGTCGCCGGTTGTCCACTGATCGGGATCTTTCTCCGGACTTAACGCGGCGGGTGGCGGACTTCCTGGCGGAACTTCATCGGCACTCATCACAAGAGAATCGTCTCCGCGGCGAAAAGCGGACTTGCACGTTGTCTTGTCCCCCTGAGCGAAGCGAAGAATGACAAACGATAGATCGCCTCGCGAAGCGGGAGCCATTGCGTCCACGATTTGCGATTCAGAAGTATGGACAAGCTGGGTGATTTTATCAGTCGTCAAAGTTGGCTGGAGCCGGTGGAGAGCGCGCTCGGCGCGATCGCGGATTTCATTTTTCTAAAAAGCGTGCCGCTCGGCGAGAAGGTGCGGAATTTTTTTCACGGCGTCTGGTTCGGACATCCGCTGCATCCTGCGATTACCGATGTGCCGCTCGGCGCGTGGACGGCAGCGACGACGCTCGACATCTACGAAGTCGCCACCGGCGACAAGAGCCTCGCGCGCGGCTCCGATTTTGCGGTCGGTCTCGGCTTGATTGGAGCGGCAGGCGCAGCGCTCACCGGACTGAACGATTGGAACTACTGCTACGAAAAACCGCGCCGCGTCGGTGCTCTGCACGCGATCGTCAATCTCACCGCAACGGCCTGCTACCTCGGGTCCTGGTGGCAACGGCGCAATGGTTGCCGGCGTGCTGGCCTAACAACTGGCTTCACCGGTTATGCTTTGTCAATTGTTGGCGCTTATCTCGGCGGCCACCTTGTTTACAACGAGCGGATTGGGGTGAATCATGCCCCGGAAGAGTTGCCCGAAAAATTCGTGCCCGTGATGAAGGATGCGGAACTGCCCGAAGGCAAAATGTGCAAGGCGGAGGCGAATGGTCTTCCCGTTCTCGTCGTGAGGCGCGGCGAGCGCATTTTTGTCATGGCAGAGAAATGCTCCCATCTCGGCGGCCCGCTTTCGGAAGGAGAATTCGACGGAGAGACGGTCGTTTGCCCGTGGCATTATTCGAAATTTTCGATCGAGGACGGGAGCATCCTGGTCGGGCCGGCGACCTATGCGCAACCCTGTTTTGAAGTGCGGGTGCGCGACGGAGAGATCGAAGTGCGGTCGCCGCGCGGGATGGTGGCGAATCCATACTGAGACGCGCGGGCCTGCCTAACGAATATGAAAACGATTGAACTGAAACTGCCAGAGATGGGATTGTTCGCGCTGACTCGGGTCGCGCTCGGTGTCGGTGTCGGCTTGCTCGCGAGCATGAAGTTGGACGACAAACAACGCCGTGCCGTGGGCGTAACTCTGCTCCTGGTGGGCATTCTCACGACGGTGCCTTTCGCGGTGCACGTCTTCGGCGAGGAGAATTAGTTATAGCGTGCTGTCCTCAGCGCATTGATATCGCGAGCACATTGGAGGCGCGGCGAATCCGCTGAGAGAACGGACGCGACAGCGTCGCTCGCCCAACTTCCGATCTGACTTTCGGAACCTCGGGCTTCGGGAAGAGGCTTGCGCGCAAAACCTTCGCGTGGCATAGACACACTCCCCATTTTCCATGGCTACCGTATCGCAAATCACCCGGGATCCCGCGCTGGAGACGAGTCTCTTTTGGGATCAATACAAATGGCCGATCATCGCGCTCGTCGCTGTGCTCGTTCTCGGTGGCCTGGGTTTCGCAGGATACCAATTCTATGCGCAACGAAAGGCGGCCGACGCCTCCGCTCTTCTCGCCGCGGCGAAGAGCCCGGAGGATTACAAGGTCGTAATCGATCGCTACTCCGGAAGCGAAGCGGCAGCGAGCGCTTATCTTCTCCTTGCCGAGCAGGAGCGTGCGAAAAACGATTACGCGGGAGCAAATGGCACCTTGCACAAATTCATCGAGCAATTCCCGAAGCACGAGTTGATCACGACCGCATGGATGGGCGTAGCCGCGAATCTGGAGTCGTTAGGCAAATCGGACGAAGCGCTCAGCACTTACCAGCGGATGGCGACGGAATATCCGCAGAGCTTTAACGCACCGCTCGCGCTCCTCTCTGAGGTGCCGCTTTTGAAGGCAAAGAATCGGCCGGACGAAGCGCGGCGGGCCTGCGAAACGCTGCTCACGCAATATCGCGACAGCATTCTCGCGAACGAAGCGCTCCGTCAGTTGCGCACTTTGCCGAAAGCCGCTGCGCCTACTTCGGCCAAGCCGGCCGCTTCGCAGCCGCTGATCCCGATGGCGCGACCGTCAAGCACAGCGGCGCCTGCGGCAACACCGTAACTCTCAAAAGGGAGCGCAAGCTTCCAGCTCGCGCCAATCAAAGGCATCTTCGGGCCTACCGTTTCGAGAATTGGAAACGCTTGCGCGCGCCCGGCTGACCGGATTTTTTCCGCTCCTTCATCCGCGGATCGCGGCTAAGCAGACCTTCGCCCTTGAGTGGCCCGCGAAGTTCCCCATCCACCTGCAAGAGCGCGCGCGCGATCGCTAGACGAGCCGCGCCCGCCTGCCCCGTGGCGCCGCCGCCGGTCGTGTTGATGGAAATGTCGTAGGCGTTCGCCAGCTTCACCACCTGCAAGGGGGCGAGAAGCGTGTTCTGCAATGGCACGGTCGGAAAATATTCCTCAAAGCTCTTGCCGTTGACGTCGATCTTGCCGTCGCCTGGCGTCATGCGAATGCGGGCGACCGCCGTTTTGCGGCGACCCGTGGCGATGAATTCCTGTGTCTCAACCATGAAATTAGTCCGTTAGTCCAACACCGCCACTTCGGGCTGTTGAGCGGCGTGCGGATGTTCCGTGCCGCGATATACCTTTAACTTCCGATAAACCGCGCGCCCGAGTCGATTGTGCGGGATCATCCCGCGCACCGCGTGTTCTACCAGCAGCTCGGGATGCCGCTCACGACGAGCGCGCACGTTCTCGCTTTTGTGACCGCCGACGAAGCCGGAGAAACTCATGAAGCTTTTCTGTTCTTCCTTCTTGCCGGTCAGGCGCACTTTCTCGGCGTTGATTACGACGACGAAATCGCCGGTATCAACATGCGGAGTGAAGATCGCTTTTTCTTTGCCGCGGAGGAGATTGGCAGCCTTCACCGCGACGCGACCGAGGACCTGATCCTCGGCGTCGATGATCCACCACTTGCGCGGCACTTCATTGGCTTTTGCAGAAAACGTTCTCATCAGGAGTCGTGGGAAGGGCGGGGAAAGTAGCGGCGTCACTCGCGATGTCAAACAGAGGCTGACTCGGTTAGCAGCCCAAACTGCGCGGACGGTCAGCCCATGTTGGCCAGTTGTTAGGGCGCAAGCCCTCTTCTCTTCGTAATCGTGCTCGTGCTCGTGCTCCTGCTCATGATCGATCCCGGTGAATCGAAGCAGCCGACCACGATCACGAGCACGAGCACGAACAAAGAACACGCAAACCCGGCTCGCCAACTCCCGCGCTCCGGTTTAAGTATCGCGCTCCAAACCATGGCTAAACCCGACGCACCCAAATCCGCGATCACCCCGCGGCGCGATGAAGATTTTCCCGAGTGGTATCAGCAGGTGATCCGCGCCGGCGGTCTCGCCGAGCCGAGCGACGTCCGCGGCTGCATGGTGATCAAGCCGTGGGGCTACGGCATCTGGGAAAACATGCAGCGGGCGCTCGACGCCATGTTCAGGGCGACCGGCCATCGCAACGCCTATTTCCCGCTCTTCATCCCGCTCAGCTACATGCAAAAGGAAGCCGAGCACGTCGAAGGCTTCGCCAAAGAATGCGCCGTTGTCACCCATCACCGGCTCGAAGTGGATGCCGACGGCAAAATGGTACCGGCCAGTCCGTTGACCGAACCGCTGGTCGTTAGGCCGACCTCCGAGACAATCATCGGCGCGAGCTATGCGAAATGGGTCCAGTCCTACCGCGACCTCCCGATCCTGATCAACCAATGGGCCAACGTCGTCCGCTGGGAAATGCGGCCGCGCATTTTTCTGCGCACGACCGAGTTCCTCTGGCAGGAAGGTCACACCGTCCATGAGACCGAAGCCGAAGCGCGCGCCGAGACGCGGCAGATGCTTGATGTCTACGAGACCTTCGCGCGCGATTTCCTCGCGGTGCCGGTTTTTAGCGGGGAAAAATCGGAGAGCGAACGTTTTCCCGGTGCCGTCGAGACGTTGTGCATCGAAGCGATGGTGCAGGATCGCAAAGCCATCCAGGCCGGCACCTCACATTTCCTCGGGCAAAATTTTTCTCGCGGAAGCGGCATTCAATTCCAGACCCGAGACGGACAGCAGGAGTACGGCTGGACCACGAGCTGGGGCGTGAGCACCCGCCTCGTTGGCACGGTCATTATGATGCACGCCGACGACGACGGCCTCATCCTCCCACCCCGCATCGCGCCGACGCACATTGTCATCATTCCCGTCACGCCAAAACCCGATTCGCGCGACGCCGTCCTCGCGGCGGCGAATGATCTCGCCGGAAAACTACGCGCCATCATGTGGCACAACGCGCGGCTCGAAGTGGAAGTCGACGGCAGCGATCTCGGCGGCGGAGTGAAAAACTGGGAGTGGATCAAGAAAGGCGTCCCGCTGCGCGTCGAACTCGGCCCGCGTGATCTGGAGAGTGGCAACGTCGCCGTCACCCGCCGCGACGAAGGAGTGAAAGCGAAACAATTTCTGCCGACCGACGGATTCGTCAGCCAGGCCGGCGAGCTACTCGACGCCATCCAGCAAAACCTCTTCGATCGTGCCGTCGCCTTCCGCGACGCGAACACAAAAGTCATCGACACGAAAGAAGAGTTCTACAACTTCTTCACCCCGGAAAATTCCGCCAAACCGGAAATCCACGGCGGCTTCGCCCTCGCCCACTGGAATGGCAGCGCCGCCGTCGAAGAACAAATCAAAGACGACCTCAAAGTCACCATCCGCTGCATCCCCTTTGACGATCCGGCCGATCCCCCCGAGCCCGGCCGCTGCATCATCACCGGCGAACCAAGTCCCCGCCGCGTCCTCTGGGCGAAGTCCTACTAAAAGTGATGAACGCCCTCTAGTGCGGCGCGAACACCAGGTTGCTGCTTCAACCTCGGAAGCGCCCCCGGTAGAAACTACGTTTTTATACCCAGCATCTTTCCGCCATCGCCATCACGGGCGCTGTCGCCAGCGGTGACTGATCTGTTCCGGAAAGATGATGGATCCTATGCGGAAAGCCCCGTCCGCACTTCAACGAGTGGTCGCATCAGCGTTAGGTCTCCTTCTGACGATGGTTTTCAGGGGTTGTGCGACGACGCGGCCAGCTGCCGTTTCAAGTGGCACGCGCCACACCATTACCGGAAGCGGTCTATTCCTTCTCGATTTTGACTATTCCACCGGGCGAGTTATCGACGTTCACGTTCTCAAAAGTACCGGCAACGTGAAAGTGAACGCCACCTCCATTCGAGCATTCAAAAAGCGGTACGCAAAGCCTCGGACTCTTACTCATGTAAAGGTTCCCATTACCTCTACTCTCTCGGGCGCGGGATTATGATTGGTCATAAACCCACCCCGATGCTGCCAATCTCTTACCGGAACGCTCTCAACTTTCCAATGCCGAAACCTGGTTTCGTGACACCATGACGATTGAGCTCCGATTTCTGGCGGCGAGCGTCATCCTCGGCCTCGTCCACTTGATCGCCGACTCTCATCTCATCAGCTTCCAATACGGCTATCGCTGGACGGCCAGCACCCGCGAGGAGCCCGTGCCGCCGTTGCGCGGCGTCGCTCACCGCGTGGACCAGGCTTACACGAATTTCATGGAGACATTTCCATTCTTCGCGGCGCTGGTGCTGGCAGCTCATCTCACTGGTCGTGAGAGCGCGTTGACCTTGTGGGGCGTCCACCTGTATTTCTGGGGGCGACTCGGCTATGTCCTCGCTGCTGCGATGGGTTACGGAATGGTCCGTTCCATCGTGTTCTTCAACACTGCGACGATGGGAATTGTGCTCTTCCTGATTGCTCTGCTATGGTAAACTTATCTTGCGGTCAAACTGCTGGCACGGTGATGCAGATACCCAGACGGCAGATGCTCCGGAGCCGTTCTCAACAGCTAAAAGATGGCAAATGCTAATTCTCGAGTAACGATCCACATGGCGGCAAGCCTCGACGGCTTCATCGCGCGAAAGGACGGACGCGTCGACTGGATGGAGACGTCAGACGAATTTGCGGGCGGGGAGGTCATGGATCCGGAATTCGTCGAGGCGTTCCTCAAGACGATTGACTGCTACGTCATGGGATCGCGAACTTATGAGACCGCCTTGGGTTTCGAGGCCAAAGACTTTGGATGGTCATACGGCGACAAACCTGTCTACGTCCTGACGAGCCGCGAGCTGCCGCGGACCCGGGATAGCATCGAGTTCTACTCAGGCGATCTCGCGCAGTTCGTCAATGGGCGCCTGCGATCCGCGTTCCGTAGCATCTGGTTTGTGGGAGGGGGCGTAGTCTCCGCCGAATGCCTTCGTCTCGGCTTAGCGGACGAGGTTCGTTACTCGATCCTACCGATTTTGATCGGTGATGGGATTCAATTCTTCGAAAAGCTCGACAGAGACATCCCGCTCCATCTCACGGAGGTCAAAGCCTACAAGAGCGGCACGGTAGCGCTTCGTT
This sequence comes from Chthoniobacterales bacterium, assembly GCA_036493915.1. Taxonomy (GTDB): domain Bacteria; phylum Verrucomicrobiota; class Verrucomicrobiia; order Chthoniobacterales; family UBA10450; genus Palsa-1392. Next base: position 13,050 of record DASXPA010000175.1, read on the forward strand.
ACGAGGTGCAAGCGTAGGCGGCGTGAGAAGCAGACAACGAGGACCTAATCAATCGCTGGAGCCAACGCCGCCGACTTGATTGTGAGCTTGTCGCAGTTCAATCTCCCCTGTGCAGCCATTCGCGCTCTCAAATCGCGAACGCCTGACCAACGGGTGCAGTCAGCTACTGCCAGCGTCCGAGGTAGCGGAATGTGTTCGCCTACGATTCTCGCTCTTTCGATTCCTTTAAGACCTTGAATCCTCTTCGGTTCCGAGATCATAATTTCAACTTCGGCTTTATAGTAGGTCGCCTGTGAAGAAGGTTTACATTGTTCTGCTGAGCGTGCTCGCGGCTTGTATCTATGGGATTATTCACGACCAGATCACGGCGCGCGTTTGTCTCGAATATTTTACTATTACTCATCCCCCCTTGTTCCCGACCGCGTCCACCACTGTCCTGGCCCTGTGTTGGGGCGTGGCTGCGACGGCGGGCATCGGATTCATGCTTGGCGTCGTCCTGGCGATCGTCTCGCAGTCGGGCGAGTCGTCGCCTTGGCCTATCTCGTCAGTTATGCGCTCGATTCTCCTTCTACTCGCCGTGATGGGCGCTTCGGCGTTTATTGCAGGCCTCGTTGGCTACGGACTTTCGGCTTACGGAGTGATCTCCTTCCCAAAGAGTCTCGCTGCCGCCATACCTGAAGAGCGGCACGATCGTTTCATGGCGGTCTGGTTTGCACATGGGGCCAGTTACCTCACCGGCCTGCTAGGAGCCGGAATTCTCTGCTTCTGGATTTGGACCGCACGTGGACGACCGTCGGTTCTCTCTGTTTTTCCGCGAACGCGCGCCGGGTGGTTGCGTACGGCCCTGCTTGCGGGGATCGTCGGCTGCATCTTATGGTTTCGCTTTTCCGGACAATGACAAACCTCGCCAGTCAGGTTATCACGGTGATGATCCTCTGCCGGCAGGTTGCGGTCCTTCCAGATCTTCTCGTTAGATGATGTGATCACCTTGCTACCAGCATCGCGAGGCGGGTGGCTTCGAAGCGGTGTCATCGGAGCGATCTTCCTCAGTGTTTGTGTGTATCGCAATGTCCCTTCGCTCTGGCAGCTGTTTGTCTACCATCCGCGCGATGGCGACATCGTTCTGCAATCTCTGCCTCACGGTGAGCTTGTTGATGCGATCGAAGGGGTAACCCGCTCGCCCTGGTCTCACTGTGGAGTCGTGGTGCACGAGCACCATTGCTGGTGGGTTATGGAGTCGATTGGCCATGTTCGCAAGACGCTCCTGCCGCTTTGGCTCATTCGAGGACGCCACGGTTCCTTCGAAGCATATCGGTTCACGCGAGTGCTTGCTAGCAATGAGGACAGACTTCATCAGGCGCTTGATCGTTATATGGGGAGACCTTATGACTACCATTACGCGCCGGGAGATAATGAGATTTATTGCTCCGAGCTAGTCTATGATGTATTTCGCGATGCCTTTGGAGTAAAGCTGGGCGAGTGGCAGCGGCTCACGGATCTCAATTGGAGACCATACGAAAGGCTGATTAGATGGACGGAGCAAGGCCCTGTCCCGCTCGACCGAGAGATCATTACACCTATCGGTCTCACTCGGACCAACCTTATCCGACGGGTTTATCCCAATCATGGCTAACCGGCGCGGTCGACTCTTTACTGGTTGTTCGCGCGATTTGTTCAGGCCATCGGCCCAAGGGCTATTTGGCGACTTGCCAGTTCGCTCCATTCCAGCGCCACGCTTCGTGCTTCGGTTTACGGTGAGCTGGCTTTGCCCTCTTGAGAGGGTGACTCGCGAATAGAGTTAATCATCGCGATCGCCGCCGTTATCAACGTCTCATAGTCGCACAGACCTCACGACTGAGGCGATGGCAGATGACCAAAACGCTTCTAAGATTCGTTTCACAGCGAAACTCTTCCGGCCAGAGTCGACGGCGACGGGTGGCTCATGGACTTTTCTTACTTTGCCAAAGAAGGCCAGTGCGAAGCTTCCCTCTCGGAGCATGACTTCGGTTGAAGGCACCATCAATGGCTTCCCTTTCCGAGCAACGCTCGAGCCAGATGGTCAAAAAGGTCATTGGCTCAAAGTGGACCGAAACCTGCGCCGGAGTGCCGGCGCAGAAGGAGGTGACCTCATCACGCTGGAGATCGCGCCTGTGGAAAAGGAGCCGGACCCAAGGTGCCGGCAGATCTACGGAAAGCTCTCGCCGCAGCCCGGAAGGCGCGAGCGTGGTGGTCCGACATCACGCCCATCGCACGCAGAGATTGGATCGGCTGGATCACGTTCGCGAAGCAGGCAGAGACGCGCACGCGCCAGATCAAGAATGCCTGCTCGATGCTCACTGCCGGGAAGCGACGCACTTGCTGCTTCGATCGCTCCGGGCTCCATGATAAAAGCCTCAGCGCTCCTAAAGCGGCGAGTTAGATGAATATGCCACCGTTATCGACGGCCAACCTTGTTCTCGTTAAGCTCCAAGCTGCGTGTCTTACTCAGAAAACGAGGATTTAGCAATGGGAGCTAAGTCACCTGAGCGGGAAGTCTCGGAGTCAAAGAGACCGGTCATAGAGTGGCTGCTTGATTCTGATCCTTCGGTCCGCTGGCAGGTGATGCAGGACCTAGTTGGTGCGCCCGCGGAGGAGGTCAGGGCCGAGCGCGCGCGAGTCGCCACCGAGGGCGCGGGCGGGCGGTTGCTCGCCCTCCAGGGGACCGATGGGCGCTGGGGCGCCGTGGCATGGAACCGCGGCTGGAACTCGACGATGCACGTCCTGATGTTGCTCCGGGACATGGGCCTCGATCCTACAGGCGACCCCGCACGGCGCGCGATAGGGCTCGTCCGCGATGGCGTGACTTGGAAGGATTGCGGTCCTAAGGAATGCGATGACAATCCCTTCTTCGCCGGTGAACTGGAGCCCTGTATCAATGGACAGGTGGGCGCCGTCGGGGCGTACTTTGGCGAGGACGTCCGGCGGATCGTCGACCGGCTACTCGCCGAGCAGCTACCCGATGGCGGCTGGAACTGTGAAACCGCAAACGGGTCGACGCGGTCGTCGTTCAACACCACGATCTGCGTACTCGAGGCTCTGCTGGAGTACGAGCTGCGCGTCGGAAACAGCCCCGAGGTCACCGAAGTCCGTCTCCGTGGGCAGCATTATCTTCTTGAACGTCGCCTCTTCCGCCGACGCTCGACCGGTGGAGTGATCGAGCGAGATCGCAAGGGTGGCGCCGTGTGGACGCGCTTCGCCTTCCCGACATGGTGGCACTACGACGTGCTGCGTGGGCTAGATTACCTGCGCCGGGCCGGCGTTGCTCCCGATGAGCGTGTGGCCGAAGCAGTCGAGCTGGTCGCCTCGAAGCGCGGCTGCGACGGTCGCTGGCCGCTCGAGACCCGCTATCCTGGGGTGATGCCGGTCGAGACGGACGAGGGCGAGGGCCGGCCGAGCCGGTGGAACACACTACGCGCCTTGCGAGTGCTGGAATGGTATTCAGCATCGGACCGGGAGGGCAACGCCCCGCAGTTCCGGCAGCGCGACGCTTCACCCCTTGCAGCCAAGAGCCTGCACGACAAGCGCTGAAGAGCTGGATCTGATGGTTGCGCTTCCAGGTTCCCGCGCGGATTAATTTGCTCATGCAACACGAAATCATCGGCAGTGCCATGCCTGTGCTCGAAATTCAGCTCGCCGCGGAGGAAGCGATTGTCGCCGTCTCCGGTGAGCTTTCCTGGATGACGAGCACGATCGATTTGGCGACGACCACGAACATGGGCGGCGGCGGCGGATTGTTAGGCACCTTCAAACGCGTGGTCGGCGGCGGCTCGCTTTTCATGACGGAGTACCGCGCGCGCGGCGGTGGGGGCAAGGTCGCTTTCGCGACGAAGTTGCCCGGGCATATCGTGCCGGTCGAGGTTTCCTCCGGACAGACGTATATGATCCACCGGCACGGGTTTCTCTGCGCGACGCCGGGAGTCGAGCTGAGCATGGGCTTTCAGCAGTCGTTAGGCGCTGGCATCTTTGGCGGCGACGGATTCATCCTGCAAAAGCTGGCGGGAAATTGTCAGGCCTTCGTCGAGTTGGGCGGCGAAATCGTCACCCGCGATCTCGCACCCGGCGAAACCTTGCGCGTTCATCCCGGCCATGTCGGCATGTTTGAAGCGAGCGTGAACTTCGACATCACGAGAATCCGCGGCATTCGCAACATGCTCTTCGGCGGCGACGGCATCTTCCTCGCCGCACTCACCGGGCCGGGCCGGGTCTGGTTGCAAACGCTGACGGTGGCGAATTTCGCGCACGCGCTCGCGCCTTACCTCCCTGGGATCAAAAGTGAAGTCGCCGATGTCGGAGCCGGTGCGGTTATTGGATCGGTGATCCGCGGCCTAACGAAAAGCTAACGATAGTTAACATCGCGCCGCATCCCATGGATCTCTCGCCCAAGTTTGAGGAAGCGCTCGTCTATGCGACACAGGTGCATGGCGGGCAGCTCCGTAAAAAAACGCAGATCCCTTACATCGGCCACCTGCTCGGCGTGACCGCGATCGCGCTCGAATACGGCGCCGACGAGTCCGAAGCAATTGGCGCGCTTCTGCACGACGCGGTCGAAGATGGCGGCGGGCTCGAGCGGCAGCGCGAGATCGAGAAGCGCTTCGGGAAAGAGGTCGGCGCAATCGTCGCCGGTTGCACCGACAGCGCGGAAACGCCGAAGCCTCCGTGGCGCGAGCGGAAGGAGAAATACATCGCGCACTTAAAGACCGCGTCGCCCTCCGTGCGACTGATTTCGGCGTCGGACAAATTGCACAACGCCCGTGCCATCGTGCACAATTTGCGCGAAGACGGCGACGAAGTCTGGTCCCGTTTCAAAGCCGGGAAAGAAGGTGCGCTCTGGTATTACCGCGCGCTCGTCACCGCCTTCCGCGAACACGGCAAGAGTGCGCTCATCGATGAGCTCGATCGGGTCGTCTCGAAGATGGAAAAACTCGGGGATGCCTAACGAGAAGTAAATCAGGCTGCGGCGTCGCCGAACGTCTCGAAAAAATGCTCGAAAACAGCTGAGCATTTCTGCTCCTACTCACACGCCGGAGAGCATCGCGGATCGGTCGCGCGCGAGCTGATCCATCGCCGCCGCAATGGCTTCTGGCGGCAGGTCCGGATTGACCTTCGTCACAGCCGCCGGCAAAGGGGGGAGCAACACCACCTCGGCGCTCGTCTCGCGTTGCAAGGCGATTTGGTCCCAAAATTTCCCGCAACGCAGAGCCCGATTCTCAGCCGATCTCGCGAAAGAGTTTCACCGCTGGACGCTCGATCAACAGGTCTTCGCTCTAACCGCGCTAATGCATTGAGATCAGGCCTGGAGCCGCGCCAGGAGATCGAAATGCTTGTCCTGGTGGGCTAGCTCCACACCATGCTCGCGAGCACAGGAGAAAATCAGCAGGTCTGGATAAGGAAACTTCATTCCTTTGCGCCGTCCCCGCTCCGCCAGCGCGATCGCGTCTTCCCATACCTGAGGATGCATCGGCAGCTCCCTCACCACCGCGAGCAGATCCGCCAGACGTTTTCGCTCGCGTGCGTCACCCACTCCTGACCACAGTTCCAACCGCACGGCCGCGCACCATGCCGCCTCACCGCTGCGGATGAGGCTCGTCACTCGCTCGCGTTCTGCCGCCGCACCACTCTCGCGCAGGGTGGGAATCCAGAGCGACGAATCAACCAGCACCACGAAGCCGTTCCTCCTGATCTCGCATCTGCTCAACCTCCAGCTCCTCGTTGCTGGGCAGCGATTTGAACGTTCCGAACATCGTGACCACCTCTTCGACTCTCCGTTGCCGATTGAATTCGGTAATGGCTGCATTGACCGCTTCACGCTTTGTCTTCGCTTTGGTGAAACGCATCGCGTCGTTGAGTTCCTTCTCGGGAATATCAATCGTCGTCTTCACGGATTCCAATCATAGCATTGACAGGAATCCCATTCAATCCCAATCCAGCTTCCCCCATTCCTTCGCGCTCGATGCTGTTCCTTTGCCAGAGGACGCCGTTCGCCCGGGTTTCTTCTGGAGCAGAGGGCCGATTCGATCGCGTCATCCGAACCAATTCCGAACATGAGGAAGAAAACGATTATGACGACGCTGGCGGCTCTGCTGGCGGTGGGGATGTGGATTCAACCAAGTGCGGGGCAGATCGGCATCTCGATTAACATAGGGGATCGACCCTATTACGAGGGACCAAGTTACTGGGACAACGGTTACGAATGGATCTGGGTGCAAGGTTATCAACACGATCACCACTGGATTCATGGGCATTACCGGCGCCATGGCCATTTCCATCGCGAGTACGCGCATGAGCGTCACCACCATCACCATCCCGGTCACTAGGACGCAGTGACGTGGGCTTCGGGTCCACCGAATTTAGAAGAGGCCGGGCGTTAGCGTCGCGAGGGTGCAGCCTTCCACCCTCTCCATGCCGACGCATTGGTGGTTCGTGACTGCATCACGCCTCGATGACCGGCTTGTCCGCCTCCTGTTGGTTGACTTGCCCCCGGTGCGCGATAGCTTTTTTCTCGATGATCAACATCACTGACAGCGCCGTCGGACAGCTCCGCGCCTTGCTTGCCGAACAACCGGAAGCAAGCCAAAAAGGCCTGCGCGTGCAGGTGGCAAAAGGTGGCTGCTCGGGCATGCAATACGAGATGTCGCTCGATCAACGCCAGGAAGGCGACGCCGTCGTGCGCCGCGATGAAGTCGAGTTTTTCGTTGATGCGGAGAGCGCGAATTATCTGCGCGACGCGACGCTCGATTTCCAAGGAGGTCTCACTGGCGCCGGTTTTCGCATCGTGAATCCGAACGCGGCGCGCACCTGCGGCTGCGGCACTTCGTTCGAGCCGGCCCGGCCCGCCTAACGAGGGCACGCGGACGAAGAGGTGCCGTTCCCGATGGAACCTGATCTTTTTCGTTTCGACGATTCCCGCAGCTTTCAGCGCAAGAAGACGAATTACTTCGTTTGGACGATCCTGATCCTGCTCCTGATCGGGTGCGTCTTCGCGGCCTGGCTCGGCAGCTTCTACATCCTCGGCCAACCGGAGCGGCCGGAGAGTTACCGCATTCTCCAGAAGCTGCACAAGATTGAAGCGCCGAAACGTTTCGCTCTGACGGAGGCGCCAGCGGGTGAGTTTCTTAACCCGAAGCAACTTTACGATCGCTATTCGGCGATGGGGCCGGCGGTGTTGGCGCGTAAGGATGCGGAGTTAACCCGTAATTTCATTCGCAATTTTCAGCAGGTGCACGGACTCGTCACCTATGTTGTCGGTCGCTTTAACATCATGGCCGCGCGCGAGCTGACGCCGAACGATGTCTTCAGCCCGGGCGCGGTGGCGTTGACCCGCGCGGTGGAGCAATCGGAGCTCCTGATGGAGCACGTTTTTACGACCGCCGATGCACACGACGCGAAGCTCCTCACGCCGATGCTGGCGATGGGAATGGATGTGACCTTTGAGCGCAGTCACGATCTCTCCGCGGTGATCCACGTCGAACGATTGCCGGATGGTCGCATCCAGATTACGGCGGTCCCGTTGCTTTACGGCAGTTATGCAGTCACGCGCGGCACCGGCACCTTCAGCCTGGAGCCGCCGGCAAGCTTAAATCTGCCCGCCGGCTGGCCACTTTTCAAAGAAACCGCGCGGCACACGGCGGAAGTGCGTTACGACAAGTACCGGGAAAAACTTCCGCCCGCGACAAGCGCGTTGCCGATCGTCGGATTGCCGCCCGCGAAAGCCGCCGCTCCAGCCGAAGATGCACTCGTGCGCGTGGAAGCTGCCGTTCCCTTGGAGCCGGAGGCGTCGGCGCCATCGATACCGCTGCGACCGGGGAGCCGTCGCCTCGATCTCGCGAAAAACAAGCCGGCCGGCGCCCAAGCGTCGCCGCCGTTGCGGGTGCGCCGGGCGGTGCCGGCCGCGCCTAACGAGACCAGCGTAGCCGAGGCAGGGTCAGCTTCGCCTCCTCCGACGGTGATGCGGGCGCTGCCGGTGGACGCCTCATCGCCCGCGGTCGCACTTGCTTCCACGACCGGCGCGACTTGGAAAACCTTTGCTCCCGGTCAAATGCCGGCGGGACGAATACTCGACCCGGCCGGTCTGCGCGAGGTAGCCAATAACGGGACGCAAGGACAGCGCTTTTATCTGCGCGGAGAATTCGTGGTTAACTTCGCCGATGGCAACCGCGCGGTCTTGCGCCCCATCGCGGGCGACGGATCCAGTCAACTCTCCCGTGAGGCGCGCATCATTGTTGATTATCCTGCGGGCGCGCCTCTTCCTCAGCCCGGGACGACGCTCAATCGAGATGCCAGCCGGCCTTTTGAAGTGACTGAGGTGCGCCAGCAATCCGACGGCCGGCTAAATGTTTTCGTGCGCGAAATTGTGCGATCCGCGCAGGCGCAGAATCCCTAAGTCAACGCGCCGCGGCGGGAGTGTCGAGCACTACCTTGTCACCGACGATTTGAAAGGTGCCGATGGCGTTTCTTCCCGAATAATCGGCGACATAACTGCGCAGACTTTCGCCGCGGTAAGAGGTGTCGAAAACCGATGCCGGCACCGATCTGCCATTCAGTTGCGGGTGGCTGATCATGACCTGCGACGGCTGCGTCGGACCGACGGTTTGGACCGTGAAATTACCGTTCAAATAACGGCCGGCAAAACCGGGGAGTGAGACCCGGGCCTTGCGCAATGCGTCGGTCGCGAGCGAAAACTGCACCTGCATCACCCCGTTGTTGATTGCGACCGAGACGTGGCCCCGCGCCTTCGACGCGGAGATGAGTTGGTTGATTTGGGTGGCGCTGTATTCAAGGTGGGCTGGCTGTTGTTCGGCCGCAGGCACCTCTTCATTGTGCTTCGCCGCCTGCTTAAACTCGGTCCATTGCTGTTTCAGAGTTTGCACTTCTTCCGGAGTCGCCGGCGTGACCGCGATCGGCAGCGGCTCCTTTGCGAGATAGGTATTGCGAATGTAGCGCGCGCCGAAAAAGCCGGTGATAACAAGGACCGCGAAGAGTACCGCCAACACCGCAACCGTCACGAGACAACCCTTGGCGAAACAGCCGAGACCGTCCTCGGGCGGGGGCGGTTCGATCCAGCTGGGATTGTTGGAAACCTCAGCCATCGGATGAAGCGGCGAGGCGGCTTTGCGCGGCCATCAGTTTGTCGTAGAGCGAGCGTAGCCCTTCCGAGAGCAAGCGCGGCCCGCTCAGGACGGGCATAAAATTCGTGTCCCCTTCCCAGCGCGGCACAATGTGGAGGTGCAGATGATCGAGCACGCCCGCGCCCGCGCCCGCGCCGAGGTTGAGACCGATGTTAAATCCTTGCGCTTTCATCGTCGCTCGCAGCAATGCCTGAGCGTGCACAGCCAGTCCCCATAGTTCAAGCACTTCATTCTCGCCTAACGAATTCAGCTCGCCGATTTCCCGATAAGGCACCGCCATGAGGTGACCCACCGTATAGGGATAGCGATTCATCATGAGGAACGCGTGCTCCCGCCGCCTGAGCACGAGGTGCGCCGCATCGTCATTGGACTCCGCCGCCTTTTTCAGAAAATGCGGATCGCGCTTTTCCTGCTCGAAATATTCCACCCGCCACGGGCACCAAAGAGTTTCGATCTCGGTTTTGGGAAATTCCATCGACTCGTTAGGGCAAAGACTTGACGCATCCTAACGGCAGAGCCGATGGTGTCGAGCGGGCTTTTAGGGTGCGGCTCGGACAAAGAAGGAATAACGCGTAACGAATCCCGACTTCTCCGACACGAGCGCCTGTTTCGCGGCTGGCAGACGCGAAGACAAACGCTGCGCGAGCTTCTCTTGCACGACGAGCGCATCGAGCTGCCCGCTCTGCCAACGCTGCACGGCATCGTTAGGCGCGAGAAAATGATCGCGCCGCAAATAAAGCAGCATCCCCTCCTCATGGCCGCCGACCACTTCGTAGCGCCAATGATTCTCGGCCGCTTCACGTCGCACCTCGCGCGAAAATTCCACCAACGCGGCTTTGCCTTTGCGGGCGCTGTTCCCCACTTTCCAGATCGTGTAACCACCGGTGAAAACACAGGCGGAAATCAGGGCTGCCGTCAGCCATCGACGGATCTTGCGCACTTCTCCTTCGCGGACCGCGGCGATCTGCGCGCCCAACAATAAGCAAAGCGGCGGAATCACCGGGAAAATGCGATCGACCCGCTTCGACGGAATCAGCGACATCAGAACCAGCCCGCCGACAATCCAGCAAATGAGCCAGAGCGTGGCGGCTTGAGCCCGCGCGCCTCTGCGCCAAAAAACAACCGCGAGACCAATCACGAGCAAACTCCAGGGCGCAAATTTCTGGAGCAGGTGCGGCAGATAAAAGTAAATCGGCTGCGGCTTGTGGACGGTCTCGGTAAAACGGCCGGCGAACTCTTTCAGCACGACGCTTTCGTAGAAGCCGGGTTGCCTAACGATCCCGCCAACGACCCAAAGAACAAAAATCGCGAGCGACAAAATCCACGGCCACCAACCGCTCCAAGCGCTCGATCCGCCTCTCTTTCTCCGGAGCAATTGATAGCAAACAAGCCCCGGCAAAATGAAGGCGTAAACGATCGGACCTTTGATCAGCATCGTGATCGTAAGGAGGACGAAGAGGATCATCCGGTCGCGCGTGCTCCAGTTTTCTCCCCTGCGGATTTTTCGCCAAATCAGCCAGCCGATAAGAAAGGTCACGAGCGCCAGCGGCATATCCGTCCGCACCAGCGTCGCAAGGCGCGCCGAGAGGAGATTTAAGCCAAATGCAGCCATCGCAAAGAGACCAGCGAGCGATCCATAAGCCGCGCTCGCCTCGCGCCGAAGAAACAAGAGCAGCGTGAGCGCTGCGAGCAGCGACGGCCAGCGCCAGGCCGCTTCCCAAGAGCGCGCCACCTCGTAAAGCGCGGTCGAAATCCACCCGACTAGCGGGGGCTTCGTCGCCACGGCCTCGTTAGGCGTGTGTTGGTAAAGCCAGTGCCCCTGCTGCACCATCTCGAACGACGTGTAGGCCTGCTTCGCCTGGTCGTAATCGTCCAGCGTCCAGGGCAGATTCGTCACCGCAAAAATCAGCAGCACCCCGGCCAGGATCGACCAGCGGAGCGGCGGACTCGTTAGGCGCAGCTCCTGATCTATGCCCGCATCGTCTCTCACTCGAAGGCCATCATGAAAGGTCGCCCCGTTCATTCCAATCGCGAAAGGCGCTTGATCGGAAAAGCATCCGCGGCTTGGAAACGGCGAATTCTCAGCCAAACTCTGCTGTATGAGCGAAGCGGACTATTCCTGGATCGAGATGGCGCCGGGGATCAAACGGCGCACGATCTGCAGCGGCAAAACCATGTATCAGATGCGCGCCGAACTGGCGGCCGGTTGCCGGCTGCCCGAACACGCGCACAGTCAGGAGCAGATCGCGCACGTCATTCGGGGGCGCATGAAAATGATCGTCGCGGGAGTCGTCCACGAACTGGCTGCCGGAGAGGTCTTGTACCTCGGCAGCAATGTTCCGCATGCGGTTGAAACAATCGAAGACACTACCGTGATCGACACCTTCAGCCCTCCTCGCGACGACTACCTCGCCCTCGACGAAAAGGCGCGCCGAGGCAACCGGTGAAGATCATTTCCGGTGGACAAACGGGCGTCGATCGTGGCGCACTGGATGCCGCCTTATCGTTAGGCGCGGCGGCAACTGTCCGGCCGGGCGCCGGGACGAAGCGGGCATCATCCTGGCACATTATCCGCTTCAGGAACTTGCCTCCGGCGGATACGCGGATCGCACGGCGCGCAATGTCGCCGAAAGCGACGCGACCGCGGCCGTTTATCGCGAGAGTCCCGAAGGTGGCACCAAGACGACACTGGAGTGCTGCGCAAAAACAGCGAAGCCCGTCTGTCTTATCGATGCCAGCCGCACCACGCCGGCAAAGGCGGCGGAACAACTTCGGCGCTTTCTCGGATCGCATCGCGTCGAGGTGTTTAACGTCGCCGGATCTCGCCAGCGAGTGGCTCGAAGGGCTATGATTTTGTCCGGCAAACGTTGCTCGCCGTTCCTTTCCTCCACCGGAGTTCCAAGTCAGGGATGCAATTCGCCTCCCGAAAAGGTTGAGCCAATTCCGAGCACAGGTTAGAGAAAGATCATCCACCGATGGAAACACAAGTCCAACCGCCAATTAACCTGGAAAACTGGATCGAAGAAAACCGGGACAGATTCAAGCCACCAGTCAGCAACCGTTATCTCTACGACGGCCGCGACTTTTTCGTCATGGTGATCAAGGGGCCGAATGCGCGGAACGATTTTCATCAGGTCGATTCGGAGGAATATTTTTACCAGCTCAAGGGCGACATCAAAGTGCGCACGCGGGAAGGCGACGAAATCGTCGATCATCTCGTGCGCGAAGGCGAAACCTTCTTCATCCCGCCGAATGTCCCGCACGCGCCGGTCCGGCCGCCGGACACCATTGGCATAGTCGTCGAGCGGCGGCGCCCGACTGGCGAACACGAGCACGTAATTTTCTACTGCGAAAATTGCGGCGCGCTCGTCGAAGACATCGACTTCGATTGCGGCGACATCGTCGAGCATTTCAGCAAAGCGATGCTCGATTTCTGGAATGATGACACCCGCCGGACCTGCAAAAAGTGCGGCCAAAAGGTCCCGCAACCAGAGCCGGTGAAGCCGTTCTAGAAGCTGTGGTAGCGTGCGCTGTCCTCGGCGCACCGACGCCAGTTGCAAAGATGAAGATCGATCTGCACACGCACATCCTCCCGCACGACTGGCCCGATTTCGACGCAAAATACGGTTATCGCGGGTTCGTTAGGCTGGAGCATCACAAGCCGTGCTGTGCACGCATGATGATCGGCGATCGCTTCTTTCGCGAGATCGAAGACAACGTCTGGGACCCCGCGCGGCGGATCGAGGATTGCGATCGCACCGGCGTCTCGATGCAGGTGCTTTCAACCGTGCCGGTGATGTTTAGTTACTGGGCGAAACCGGCGGATACGCTCGAACTTTCCCGCCGGCTCAATGACCACATCGCGGAGGTTGTGCGTGCGCATCCGACGCGCTTTGCCGGCTTGGGGACGATTCCCTTGCAGGACCCGGAAATGGCAGCGCGCGAGCTAGAACGTTGCGTGCGCGAGCTGGGACTGCGAGGCGCAGAGATTGGCACCCACGTGGATGCGAGCCTGCACGCGCCTAACGAGCCCCGGAATCTCGATGACCGCTCGCTCGATCCCGTCTGGAGCGTAGCGGAGCAAGTCGACGGCGCACTTTTTGTTCATCCGTGGGACATGGCGGGAAAAGAGCGGATGCCGAAGTATTGGCTGCCATGGCTCGTGGGGATGCCGGCGGAAACGTCGATGGCCATTTGCTCGATGATTTTCGGCGGCGTCTTCGAGCGCTTTCCGAAACTGCGGGTGGCTTTCGCGCACGGGGGCGGCGCTTTTCCTTTCACCGCCGGCCGCATCGAACATGGCTTTACTGTGCGCCCGGATTTATGCGCCACGGAGAGCAAGACAAATCCGCGGAGCTATCTCGCGCACACCAACGACAACGGCGAAGTCACGGCCGCTCGCTTCTATGTCGACTCATTGGTGCATGATCCCGACGCTTTACGACTTTTGCTCAAGCTTTTCGGCGCGCAACGTGTCGCACTCGGATCAGACTACCCTTTCCCGTTGGGCGAAGCCGAGCCAGGTGCGCTCGTCGAATCCATGGCAGACCTTTTGCCCGACCAAAAAGAACAGCTACTGGCGAAGAGCTGCCGGGAGTTTCTCGGACTCACTTAAGGCTGTCACTTCGCGCGGGAGTCCCCTTCCCCAGGTGTGCCATCCTTCCGTAAGCTCCAGCCAGAGCCATCTTGTTAATCCTTTCACGATCAAAGAAACATCAGTCGACCGGAGTGTAAAACCAGGTATCAGGCAACGCCGCGACCGATTCTTCTTCCCGAGCATTTGCAAACGCCGGCGGCGGCGCGCGATCTGGGCAAAGCGCCGATTGTAAGTGCGAATGAGATGGAAGAAAGGTCGCGAAACAGCCTCCGAGAAGGGCGGAACAAGCAAAGCCTGGCTCCCTTTCCGATACGGCTGGGAGGCGATTCCCAGATAGTAGAAGCCGAGGTCCAGAATCAAAGCGAGACTCATGAGATCGAATTCGCCGACGTACTCATACTTATCCTGATAGATGGCTTCGAACCAAAGGCGATAGCTGGTAACGAAATCGCCATTGTGACGCGCGACTTGTTCATCCACTGAGTCACCCCGCCGCTGGGCACTGATCAGCTCTGCCGCACTCGTGCTCGTGAAGGAAATCCAGTCCATGCCCGGGCTGTAAAATGGATCAAGAAACCCAGCCGCATCACCGACCAGGACAAAGCCGTCGCCGGCAAGAGTGGTGCTGAAATAGGAGAGATTTCTTCGCCAGTGGACATCATCCGGGTCGAAATCGGCATGAGCGAGCATCTCCCGGGCGACGGGATGCTGCATCAGGAAGTTCTTCAAGCGATCGCCCACCCGTCCACCATCCTGCGGCCAGTCAACGAGGCGTTGATCGAAGACCAGCCCGACGCTGGTATCGCCGCCCTTGAGCGGAATCCACCAGCTCCACCAACCATCGCCGACGACATGATTGGTCGCGGTGCCACGAATGCCGTAGACTGCGCTGCTCCATTCCGGATATCTCTCGGTCAATTCCCGATCGTCCCAGTCCTTTACACCTTTCCAGCGCGACCAGGCAGCCGCCGTTGGATGAGCTGTGTTTGGTTTCCACCAGCCATTCTTCCGCGCAAGAAAAGCGCTCACACCTGAAGCATCTACAACCCAGCGAGCGCTAACAGTCCTCGTCCGTTCACCATCCTTGAAAGTAACCATCTGTTCGCCACGAGACGACAGGCCAACGTCAGTGACGTTGGCGGGCCGAGCCAACTCCGCTCCCGCAAGAGAAGCGCGTCGGAGAACTTCCTCATCAAGCGTCGCCCGATCGAGCAGATAGGAAGGCAGACGAACCTGATAGCGCCCACCCAACTCACTCGCTTCTCCGAGGTTGGTTACCTCGTGATTGGCAAACCAGAAACGCAAACCCTGTTTCACGATCTGGGTCTCGTTAAGATACTGAGTAAGTCCCAGTACTCTGCCCAAAAAATAAGCGCTAACTTCAACCGTCGCCTCCCCGACCCGACGTAAGAAACGCTCCGATTTTTCAACAATCAACAGCCGCAGTCCGGGATTCTGCCGCAACAGCAACGTGGCTGTCGCTGCACCGGAGAGAGATCCGCCGATGACGACGACGTCGTAGGCAGAATCAGGAGGTGAATTCACACGATCCGAGAGTTACCCGCTTTTGCTGACAGTCACCCCTGGGAGAACGCCGTCGCCGGTGCAGGCGCAGACTTAGCCGCTTCCCCCGGCACGAGTGAGAGTCGAGGAGAAAAGGCAATGAGGCGTTGCACGCGGACGAAGAAGTAAAAGAGCCACATCCGCCAGCGCACGCCGAAGCTTTGTCTCTCCGAACCAGCGAGGACTGAATTCACTGCCGGCGCGATTTGGAGAATGTCGGTGGGATTGAGAAAGACTTCCATGAATTCCTTACCGTGATACCAGGAGTTCACGAACTTGAGATAGATATCCATGACGGCGTTGAGGCGTCGCGCGTAATTCCTGAAGAGACGCCGTCGCCGCGAAGGCTCGCGCAAGACCTCATCGAGAATATCGGCCGCCTTTTCTCCAGACATGAGGGCCAGGAAAACGCCGCTGCTGAAAACCGGGTCGATGAATCCGGCGGCATCCCCGGCGAGGAGCCAGCGATCGCCGAAGAGTTGGGCGAGCCGGTAAGAATAATCACCCGCGGAATAGACCCGCTCGACGCGCTCCGCGTTCCGCATCGGCCCGGCGACCAAAGGTTGCTCGTTGATGCATCTCTCCAGCACTTCCTCCGGCGAGAGCTTCATCGCGCGAAAGGTTGCTGTATCCATGACCACGCCCACGCTCATCCGCGTCGCGGTGAGCGGGATCATCCAAAGCCACCGATCCAGCCCGCGCACCATCCGCAGGAGCGTCCCGTCAATGCCTTCCGGTCGCTCGACATTTTCGTAGTGGGAGAAAACGGAAAACTTCTGCAGGTGATCGTAGGATGTTTTCAGGTCGAGAAAGTTTCCAACCACCGTTTGCCGGCCGCTACAGTCGAGAAGATAGCGCGCATCGACGGGCGCAATAGCTGCATCGTCCTCAGCGCCAACTTTCAGCCGCACACGGTCACTGTCGAATGCGATCTGGGTGACGACGGTCTCCTCGCGCACCTCGGTCCCAGCAGCGCGCGCTTGATCGAGAAGGAGTTTGTCGAATTCCGCACGCGTGACCTGGTAAGACCGATCACGTTGTGATTTAAAGCCATCCCTGAAGTAAAATTTGCCGCTGCGCGATCCGCACGCCGCTTGGATGTGGCCGCCGAACTTCGGCATGAACGCGCGGTCGAGCTGTTCGCGCACGCCCAGCCGGTCGAAAGTTTTCGTGCTGAAAGGCAGGAGCGATTCGCCAATGTGGAACCGGGGAAATTTCTCGCGTTCGAGCAACACCACGCGGCGACCTGCGCGCGCGAGCAGCGTGGCGGCGGTGCTGCCGGCCGGCCCGCCGCCGATGATGGCGACATCATAGAGTTCGGCACCCATGCGCCGCTAGTTTAGCGCGCTTCGCTCAGAAGCAAATCCTCGCTCGACCGCCTGCCTTTTCGTTTGAGCCGGCTGTGAGCGAGGCGGTCACACTTCCAAAATCCGTTTTCGCTGGTTTTCTTACTGAAATGTAATTTTGGCCCGAATTATCTGGACTAATTTTTTCCTTTCGCCATTCTCTCGAAAATTCTCATCTGAATCCTTAGCCGAACATATTGCTTATGAAAAAATCGATGCGCGTCCTGATCTGTGTTTTGACTGTCATTTTCCTCGGAAATTACGCTTCAGCTGCTACTTACACGGAGACCGGCGACGCGGGTCAGACTCCGGGCGACGCCCAAAACACCGGTCCGAGCGGGCAGCCGTTATCCGCTATTTTCGGTTCACTTTTTAGTGGCACCGACGCTGACGTGTTCGTCATCAACATCACTGACCCGACCAATTTTTCGGCGACAACGGTGAACGGAACGACCTCGCTCGACACTGCGCTTTTCCTTTTCAACATGAACGGCCAGGCCGTTTATGCGAACGACGACGATCCGGGCGGCATGTCGCTTGGGTCGACGCTGCCCACCGGCAACCAGTTCGGGCCGATGGCTGCGGGTCTCTATTACCTCGCCATTAGCTTGTCCGGTAACGAGCCGGTCAACTTCGCCAGCCAGCTGATGTTTACCCAGGAGATCAACAGCACGGACGTCCGCGGCCCGAATCCCGCGGTCAATGGATCGTGGAGTGACTTCGACGGCAACACCTCCTTCCCCGAGATGGGCGCCTATGAAATCGACCTCACCGGGACGGCTACCGTCCCCGAACCAACCACGACGGCGCTCCTCTTCATCGTGATCGGAGCCGCAGCCGTGGTGGCGGTGCGCCGTCGCTGCGTTGCGTAGGCGGTTACGGAAAGGAACGTCCGGCCGCGGGAAGATTCGCGATCTCCGCGTCCCTCCTTTCCTCGCGCTCGTGATCGGACTCTCCTGCTCGCCAGCTCTTTGATCGATCACGAGCGGGATTACGAGCAAGAAGCAGCACTCACACGCCAACGTCTATTCGAACTCCGGCGAGAAGCAATCGCCGGAAGAAATGAAGTTGATCCGGCGGGGCGCGGTCATTAGAAGAACCGGGCATGAGCGCAATTCGATTACTCGTAGGCACACGCAAGGGCGCGTTTGTTCTCACCGCCGATGGCAAGCGCGACAACTGGGAAATCAGCGGTCCGCATTTTGCCGGCTGGGAGATTTATCACCTCAAAGGTTCGCCCGTCGACCCGAACCGCATCTACGTCTCGCAGTCCACAAGTTGGTTTGGACAGTTGATCCAACGCTCGGATGACGGCGGCAAAACCTGGACTCCGTTCGGCAAAGATTTCAATTACGACGGCGTTCCGGGGACCCATCAATGGTACGACGGCACCCAACATCCCTGGGAATTCAAACGCGTCTGGCATCTCGAGCCGTCGTTAGGCGATCCCGAGACCGTCTATGCCGGGGTGGAAGATGCCGCCCTTTTCCGGAGCAAGGATGGAGGGCAAAACTGGCAGGAACTGCCGGGATTGCGCGCGGCGAAAGGAAATCTCTGGCAACCGGGCGCGGGGGGGATGTGCTTGCACACTATTCTCCTAGATCCTACAAATCCCGAGCGCCTCTTCATCGCCATCTCCGCCGCGGGCGCTTTCCGGAGCGACGATGGTGGACAAACCTGGCGGCCGATCAATCAGGGACTGAAGTCACTTTACGAGTTGCCCGATTCCACCGCCGAGGTCGGCCACTGCGTTCATCGGATCGCGATGCACCGCTCGCGGCCCGATGTGCTTTTCATGCAGAAACATTGGGACGTGATGCGGAGCGACAGCGGGGGCGATTCCTGGCGCGAAGTGAGCGGCAATCTTCCGTCCGATTTCGGTTTCCCGATCGATGTCCACGCGCACGAACCGGAGACAATTTATGTCGTGCCGATCAAGAGCGACTCCGAGCATTTTCCGCCCGATGGCAAGTTGCGCGTCTATCGCAGCCGAACGGGCGGCGAAGAATGGGAAAGCCTAACGAAGGGCCTGCCGCAAAGCGATTGCTACGTCAACGTCTTACGCGATGCGATGGCCGTCGACGCGCTCGACGATTGTGGTGTGTACTTCGGCACCACCGGCGGCCAGGTCTACGCATCGGCCGACGGCGGCGATTCGTGGAACGCAATCGTCCGCGATCTGCCAGCCGTCCTTTCGGTGGAGGTGCAAACGCTGCCATGATTCGCGTCGTCCTGCCCGCGCATCTGCGCACGCTCGCGCACGTCATGGACGAGGTGGAGCTGCCGCTCGAGGGTCGAGCGACGCAGCGTTCCGTGCTCGATCTGCTCGAGCAAATGTATCCGATCTTGCGCGGAACGATTCGCGACCCCGCGACCCAGAAACGCCGTGCGCTCGTGCGCTTCTTCGCCTGCGCAGAAGACCTTTCCCATGAATCACCGGATGCGACGCTGCCCGAGGCAGTCGTTAGGGGCGCCGAGCCGTTTTGCATCGTCGGCGCGATGGCGGGCGGGTAATGTCTCGCAGGCGGTCTGCGCCCGCTGTGGCTAATCGACGTGCCGCAGGTACTCTCGATCCCATGCCGCCGGAATACTTTCGCGCGGCGAGTAGGGCCCGGGCGTGTAGGCGCGCGAGGAAATTCCCTTCTGACTCAGCTCGCACACGTGCCAGTCCTGCCGATTCGTCATGTCCCAGAATTCCACCGCATCCTCCGGACGAAAGTCGGCCCGCTTAAAAGCCGCCGGATGGAAAAACCAATCACACACGATGACCGTCCGCTCCGGCGACTGCGGCCAAATCCGATGCACTATCACATAATCGGGATGCATGCTCAGAAGCAGGTTTGGGAAAATCGAGTAATAAAACACGCGCGCTTCGTCGCCACCTGTCCCCAGCGGAAGCGCGCAGGCGTTGCCGCTCATCGTTAGGCTACGACCTTTGGCGATCTTCATGAAGCCGCCGAGAAATGGCCCTTCCGAGAGATCGTTCTCCGCCGAATCGTAGGGCGACACCTTCGCCAACGCTGGATGGACGAGGGGGCAATGGTAGCACTCCGAGTAATTCTCGAAGATCAATTTCCAATTCGCGCGCACGTCGTATTCGATGCGTTGCCCGGAGCGCAGCTGAGACAGATTCCAGTCGCTGAATTTCCCCGCGAGCGGCGCAAAGGTCTCCGCGAACGGAGCTGGAGCCGGCGCCAGACTAACGAATATAAAACCCTCCCAGAGCTCGAGCGCGACCGCGCGCAGCGGATAGTCCGCTCTCTCGAAACCGTCCACCGTTTCCATCTGCGGCGCGCGGCGCAAGCTGCCATCCAGCGCGTAGGTCCAGGCATGATAGGGACATTGCAGCGCGGCCGCATGACCGCTCCCTTTTTCACAGATCCGCGTCCCGCGATGGCGGCAAACATTGTGGAAGGCGCGGATCGCCTGCGCTTGATCGCGCACGAGGATGAGACTCTGGCGCGCCACTTCGCGCGCGAAATAGTCGCCCGTCTTCGCGACCTCACTTTGATGCCCAACGCAGACCCATTGCCGCCCAAAAATTTTCACTTCTTCCTCCGCGAAAACTTGAGGTGAAACGAAGTAGCGCTGCGGCAGCGTCTTCGCGCCCGGGGTAAAAGTGTCGTCCGTCTTGCGAAATCCCGCCGCCGCTTTCAGCTCGGTGTTCATCGGCATTTCCGCAAGGCTCGCATGCGTCCCTTCCTCGCGTCAATGCACGCGCGCCTGTCTCGTTCTGTGGGCCTGCGCAAGAGTTCCCCTTGTTCGTCTCCGCGCGTCCGCTTTAAATGCAGGATGCAAACGCTCCAACCTCTTTTTGCCAGCAACCGCGCCTGGGCGGAGCACATCCGGCAGATGGAGCCCGATTTCTTTGTCGAGCTCTCCCGCCAGCAGGCGCCCGCTTATCTCTGGATTGGTTGCTCCGATAGCCGCGTGCCCGCGAATCAAATCGTCGGTTTGCCGCCGGGCGAATTATTTGTCCATCGCAACATCGCCAACCTCGTCGTCCACACGGATCTGAATTGCCTCTCCGTCATGCAATTCGCGGTCGACCTCTTGAAAGTGCGCCACATCATCGTTTGCGGTCACTACGGCTGCAGCGGAGTGCTCGCCGCGCTGCGTCGTGATCGGCTGGGTTTAAGTGATAACTGGCTGCGTCACCTCCAGGATGTGCGGCAGAAACACGAGAAGCGGCTCGACCGCGCGGGCGGCGACGCGGAAGCGGCAAAGCGGCTCTGCGAGTTAAACGTAATCGAGCAGGTGGCGAACGTTTGCCAGACCACGATCGCGAACGACGCCTGGGAGCGCGGTCAGAAGCTCACGGTGCATGGATGGATTTACGGCTTGCAGGATGGGCTGCTGCGCGATCTTTGCCTAACGACGGAGAGTCCGACCGGCGCCGTGGAAGCGTACGAAGCGGCGCTGGCGGCTTTGGGGTAAGAATCTGAGAAAAAGCGAGCGCTCCGGCCGATCACCCTTACTCGTGCTCGTGCTCGGTCAGGGCGCTCTCGATTACGAGCACGAGTAGGAGCACGAGCAAGAGTAAGAGCAGGCGGAAAAGGTGCCGGCGGAGGGGATCGAACCCACACACCCTTGCGAGTACTGGATTTTGAGTCCAGCGCGTCTGCCAGTTCCGCCACGCCGGCTTTTCGCGAGCGGGCAGAAGCTACGGAGAACGTGCTGCTCTTGCA
>DASXPA010000176.1:0-28246 GCA_036493915.1 Chthoniobacterales bacterium
CGTCTCGGCTGCCACCGCCTCAGCCGTCATCGTGGAGGTTTTTTTCATTGGATCTTCCCTTTCTTCTGCCCACCACGAGAATACGTTCACCTGAACACGCAGGCAAGATTCGGCCAATGGCCACTTCGCCGAAGGAGACCGATCGAGCCCACCGGGAGGCCGCCCGCAACAGGTCTGCGCGGGAAACTGTCAAAAACATTCGTGCGTCCGCAGAGGTCATCTGATGCCTCTCACAGAACGCTGAAGAAAGAGCGCTCGGCTGAGAGCCAGGTCGTCAAAAAACCGGGTGTAGAGCCTTCGTGTCGCGCGGTTTCTGGAGCAAGTGCGCCAAAGCGAGCGCGGCAAGAAATCTCAACCGGAAAAGATAATGACTACTGCTCAATTAAAAAAACTTGTCACCGACGCCGTCGTTCTTCATCGCGAGATCGCTGCCCAGAACGAGCGCCTGAAAAACCTCAAGGCCAGTCTCGTCCGCGAATCGCGGCTTCATAAAAAGGAATTTACGCTGACCGACAATGGCGGCTCTCGCTGGAGCGCCACCGGCGCCGATGGCTGCATTGCCCGCGTCACCTTTCCCGCTCCGGCGCTCCTCTCCCTCATCGATTCCGAAACCGAAACGTTTGATCACATCCTCGCACTAGCAGGCGAATGCATGGATCAACTATTTGAATCGGCGTATTACCTGCGCCCGGTCAACAATTTTCGTGAAGAAGCCGCTCGCGCATTGGCCGGTCGCGAAGCCGATCAGCTGATCGATCTCTGCCAAACGACGTCCGCGCCGCGCGTCAGCTTTGAAACGGCGGAACAGAAAACCAAGTGATTGCGGGTGCTAACCATGCGCTACAAGAACAATGTCGGCCCTCAGGTTCGCCGCCGTCGCTACGCGCTCGGCTGGTCGCAATCGGACTTCGCGGCCAAGCTTCAGATCGCCGGCTTCGACATCAGCCGCAGCGGAGTTTCGAAAATCGAAGCGCGACTTTCGTACGTCGATGACAAGACGCTGCTTTACCTGGCCGAAGTGTTGAAGATGCCGGTCCAGGATCTCTTCCCGGCACGCACGCCTGGCAATCGCATTTTTGACTTCATGGAGAAACTGGAGGTGACCAGGTTTTGAATATGAAGCAAAACAGTGCCACTGAATTCGATCACGACTCCTCGAAAGCCTGCTCCGAAGCGGGAGCGCCTCGCTCACTGGACACGCCGAAATTAGCTGAAATGAAAACACCGACTCCTCCGGCGCAAGCGACGGCAGGCGAAAAAGAGCGGCTGGCGTACTCTATCCAGGAGGCTGCCGATCTTCTCGGCGTTCATTATTTCAGCGTGTATCGACTTGTTCAGCGAGGGAAATTGCGAGCATGTCGGGTTCTCAGCGGAAAGTTGCTGATTCCGCGATCAGAACTAGAGCGACTCCTGAAGACGTAAATCAGCCGCATACGGAGCAGGAGATGGCACCGCGCATATTTCGGAATACCCGGACGCCGCAAAAAAAAGGCGCTTTTCTTTTGATACTGCTTTTGATACTGCAACGTGTTTTTCTGGCCAAACGCAGCAAAGCTGAGCGGCACCAAGATCGCGAGTCCACCTATGAAAACCGAAGCAGGCGCAACATTGCTAAAACCAGCAAAAGCCCCCAATTCAAATTATGAGTCCCCTGCTCTAACCGCTGAGCTATAGGCCCGATTAATTTCCCAATGAAAGCACGAACTCCTCTGCGCGACCATTCTTCAATCCGCACTTTCGCTCGTTCGAATTCGCACTGGCATTGAGGAATGGGGTGGCTAATCTGCGATCGTGTTCAAGTGGATCGGCATGACAACGTTCTCCGCTCTATTCCTCAGCGGAGCGATGGCCGCTTCCCCTTCCCCGACCGCGTCCCCCGGGGTGATCGGGCTTTCGCCCGAACAAATGGCGCAAGCGATCAAGACCGATTCGATTACCATCCCGACGCCGGGCGAGACTTTCGCCGCCCTCGCGAAGCCGGCCAAGCCCGATTGGACGTCCACCTACCGCGGGCCGATCGCGACCAGCTATAAGACCCGCGCTCAAATCGCACTTAATCTCGGCGGTTTGATTGCTGACGGCTTCATCGCGGTCGAGGCGCAGGATTCGCAGCAGGTCAAGAATATCGGGGGCGATATTTTGAAAATGGCGAAGGCGCTAGGCGTGAGCGAAAACATCCTCTCGCGCGGCAACAGCATCAACCAGTTCGCCGAGAACGACGAGTGGCCGGCGCTGCAGGAGGAGTTGGAGGCGACTCAGAATGAGGTCAAAGCTTCCATGCAATCGCATCGCGATCAGGATTTGGTCATCCTCGTCAGTCTGGGCGGCTGGATTCGCGGAACGCAGGTCGTCACCTCCGTGGTCTTGAAAAACTACAGCGAGCAACTGGCGCAGGTCCTTCGCGAGCCGGAGCTGTTGCGTTTCATTCACGCCAAGCTCGGCCAGGTTTCACCCGAGGTCCGCAACGATCCGCTCGTCAAGAGCATCGACCGCCAGCTCCAGGACCTCGGAAAAATTGTCGCCACGCCCTTCGGTAGATCTCTCTCCGCCGATGAAGTAAAGGAGCTGCAAAGCAAGATCGATCAGCTCATGCAGGAGATTCAAAAGAAGGACTAACAATGAGCCCACGGCTTCAGGCTTTGGCGACGGTGCTTGGTCTCTGCGCGCTGACTGTTTCGGCGCTTGCGGAGACGGATCAGGAGGTGGCGGCGCGGGAAATCGCTCTGGAAGTGGCCGGCGCTTTTTCCAACGACGGATTCAAACTGCGCGATGGACATTGGGCGGGTACTTTTGCGCCTAACGAGACTAAGACCTTCGCAGTCAATCTTTACTCCGGAAATCAGTACTGGTTTTCCATCGGCACACCGGCGCCGGCCAAGGAGCTGACCGTGGAGGCCTTCGACGAGACCGGCGCGCCAGTCACGACCGACAAATATCACGCCGATGGCAAGGCAGCTGCTGGCTTGAGTGTCATGAAGAGCGGCCAATATTTCATCCGCGTCGGATTGAAGGAAAGCGCGCCGACGGCAGTATGTTTTGTCTACAGCTACAAATAACGCGTCGACTTTCCGCGCTGCTGACGCTGGCCACTTTTCTCGCCGGCTGCGCGGCGGGGTCGAACTCCAACTTACTCTCTGGGACAACCGACACCTGGTATTCGGTGACCACGAAGCAAACGCCGTTCTATCGCTACGGACCGCAACAAGGCAATGGGCCGGACGAGCAGCTCCCGAAAGACTCGATCATGAAAGTGATCCGGCCGTCATTCGGCTATGTGAAAGTTCATCTGCAGGATGGAAAGGAAGGCTACGTCGCGAGCGAAGACATTCGTCCCGCGTCGATGACACTGGTGGCCGCGAAACTCGCGCCGCCGCCCATCGCCGCCGCGCAATCCAACACCCAGCCGGCGCACGGCGAGGAATTTCAGCTCAACTCGAACGACCCGCGCTTGATCGCGCCTCCGGAGCCGCTCCCGCAATCAAATATGGAGCCGACTCCCATTCCAGAACCGAGCGGATCGCCCGGCTCTCCTTAAAGCCATCTCACAAATGACAACAATGCGTGTCATTCTAAGGGAAACGAAGGATCTCACAATTCACGCTTAAGGTAATCGAGAGATTGTTCGCTCCGCTCCGAATGACAACTGTGTTATGAAATGGCCTGCACTCATCCAGATGCGGGCAGTGCAGCCGCGGGCCGATTGAGGCGATGATTTCGATTCAGGTCTTGTTCGAAGGCAACGTTCAAGGCGTGGGCTTCCGTTGGTCGGTGAAGCGGATCGCCAAGGGTTTCGATGTCACCGGCTGGGTTCGGAATCTGCCCGATGGCCGCGTCGAACTGCAAGTATGCGGTGAGGATGCCGAGGTCCGCACCTTCATCGACGCGATTGGCCAGAGCGAACTGCGCGCGCATATTCGCAAGCAACATCAAACCACTCTGGCGGAACCACCGGCCGCGCACGGCTTCGAAATTCGCCATGATTAAACCAGCGGTCAGCGTCCGCGGGCTCACGAAAGTTTTCCCAACCCCCTTCCGACGCGAACGAATCGTGGCCATTCGTGACTTGAATCTGGAGGTGGCTCCGGGCCAGGTTTACGGCCTCCTCGGACCGAACGGCTCCGGCAAAAGCACGACCCTCAAAATTATCCTCGGTCTGGTCCCGCCGAGCAGTGGATCGACCGCGATTTTCGGACGCGACAGCCGGGAAGTACGCAGCCGTGAAGCCGTGGGTTTTCTCCCGGAGAGTCCGTATTTTTATAAGTATCTTACTGGAATAGAAACGCTTCAGTTTTTCGGAAAACTCTGCGGATTGCGCGGAGTATCCCTGCGATCGCGGATCGACAAGTTGCTCACTCTCGTCGGCCTGGAATCAGCGCGCGATCGGCGATTAAGCAGCTATTCGAAGGGAATGTTGCAACGAATCGGACTCGCCCAGGCACTCATTCAGGAGCCCAAGCTGGTCGTGCTCGATGAACCGACCGCGGGTGTCGACCCTGTCGGCACGCGTGAAATTCATGATCTCATTCTCGATTTGAAACGTCGCGGGATCACGGTCCTGCTGACCTCCCATCTGCTCGCGCAGGTGCAGAAAATTTGCGATTGCGTCGGCATTCTCGCGAACGGCGCGCTGATCCGCGAGGGGCGGCTCGCCGATCTCCTCGCGATCGAAAATCAAACCGAACTGACCCTCGAAAACACGACGCCGGAAGTGCTTGCGCAGATCCAGGCGGCGCTGGAAAATTCGCCCGCACGCCTGGTCGAACAGCGCCAGCCGCAGACCACGCTGGAGCGGTTATTTCTCGACGCCACCAATCCCTCAACCGATCAGTAACCTCCGGCCGCCTTGAGCGGTCCGCGCAACTACTCGATGTCTGATCGCAAATACCGTCCGTTTTCGCTCTTGCGCGTGGTCGCTCTCGCCGGCAACACCTTCACCGGACTCGTTAGGCTAAAGGCGTTTTATTTTCTCCTTCTCTTTGCCCTTCTTCTCATCGGCAGCTCCGCCTTCCTCGCTCAGATCAGCTTTCAGGAGGAGTTCCAGGTGCTTAAAGACATTTCGTTAGGCGCGATGAGCATTTTCACTTCGCTGCTCGCGATCGCGGCGACGGCGCAGCTCCTCCCGCGCGACCTCGAAGAGCGGACGATCTACACGATCCTGGCCAGGCCGGTCCCGCGCTACGAATATCTCGCCGGAAAGCTCGGGGGCGTTCTCCTTCTTCTCGCGGTCAGCCTCCTCGCCATGGCGGCGGCTTTCTTTGCTCTCCTTTTCGTTAGGGAAAAAATCCTTCTTGCCGGAATGCTCGGCCACAGCGCAGGATTGAGGGCGGCTGAGCTACAGGCGGCGGTTCGAAGCTTGCACGCTTCGGCCTTCAATGCCGATCTGCTGCCGGGCATCGCCATCATCTATGTCAAGGCCGCCCTGCTCGCTTCCCTTACCCTTTTCGTCTCGACCTTCGCGACCTCCAACCTCTTCACGGTTTTCGTAATGGTGTTCGTTTACTTCATCGGTCATCTCCAATCGACGGCGCGAGATTATTGGCTCGCGCAAGATGGCTCCGGCTGGATCGCGAAAAGTTTCCTGGCTCTGGTTGCGCTCGTTTTTCCGGATCTTCAACGCTTCGATCTGCTGGACAACGTCGTCGCGGGAAGAGTCATTCCGGGTTCGCTCTTCGCACAAACAGTGCTGCTCGGTTGCATCTACACGTCGATCTATTTTTTCTTCGCCTGGGTTGCCTTTCAAGGGAAGGAGTTATGATTCGCGGTGCTGTTGTTACCCTGTTGGTCCTCGTCTTCGGCGGTCTCCGGCTGCCGATCGAGTCCTCGCTCGCGAGGATGGAGAACGGCGCTCATCCCGCCGCAACGAAACTTGGCTTCGGTCTGCGCGAAGAGATGGGCCAGCTTGGTTTTCTCGCCGCCTTGAGCGGTTTTCGTGCGCTCGTTGGGGATCTTGTTTTCATTCAGGCCCACGTCGCCTGGGAACGCACCGAATGGGGCCGCGTTCTCCTCCTTTTTCGGGAGGCGACGACATTGCAACCGCACTCGGTTTTATTCTGGGACACGGCGGCGTGGCACATGGCCTGGAATGCGAACGTCGCCGCGCTTAACGATCGCTTTCAGCCTAACGAGATCCTCCGGCAACGAACGGCGCAGGGATACGTCGAGCTCGGGAAGGATTTTCTCGAGCGCGGGATCAGGAACAATCCTCGGCAACCGCGACTCTATGAATCGCTCGCCCGCCTCTTCCGCGACAAGCTCGGCGATCATGCCGCGGCCGCGCGGCTTTATGCGAAGGCAGCCGCGCTGCCCGGCGCGCCCGAATATGACAAACGCTTCGCAGCCTACGAACTTTCCTACGTTCGCGGGGACAAACGGAAGGCCTACGCCGCTCTGCTTGCGCTCTATCGGCGCGGGCCGGCGGAGCATCTACCGACTTTGCTCAAACGATTGAAATTTCTCGAACAACAACTCGATATCCCGTTGGATCACCGAATTCCGGACGGGGAAAGATAAACGATGCGATT
The DNA here is from genome assembly GCA_036493915.1 of Chthoniobacterales bacterium. Classification (GTDB taxonomy): domain Bacteria; phylum Verrucomicrobiota; class Verrucomicrobiia; order Chthoniobacterales; family UBA10450; genus Palsa-1392. Next base: position 6,522 of record DASXPA010000176.1, read on the forward strand.
TGCGATCATCAGCGACATTCACGGAAATCTCGAGGCGCTCGAGGCGGTTCTGGCCGACGCCCGCAGCCAGGATTGCACGCACTTCGTCTGCCTCGGCGACGTCGTCGGCTACAACGCCAACCCGAGCGAGTGCGTCCGAATTATCCGGGAACTCGAATGCCCGGTGGTGAAAGGCAACCACGACGAGCAAGCCTCGATCGATCGCGCGACAGAAGGATTCAACGAGCTCGCCGAAGAAGCGATCGAATGGACGCGGGAGCATCTGACGGTCGACGAGAAAACCTGGCTGGCGAGTTTGCGCCTAACGAGGAAGGTGCGGGACTTCACCATCGTCCACGCCACCCTCGATAAGCCTGAGGAATGGGGCTACGTCTTCAACGACCTCGACGCGATCGCGAGCTTCACCTACCAGCACACCGCGCTCTGCTTTTTTGGTCACACGCATTGGCCCACCGCCTTCGTCCGCGACGGCAACGTCCGTCGTCTCACCACCGGCCAGATCGTCCTCACCGCCGGGCGAAAATATTTCATCAACGCCGGCAGCGTCGGGCAACCGCGCGATCGCGACTGGCGTGCTGCGTATTGCATTTACGATTGCGATCGCAATCTCGTCGAGGAACGGCGCGTCGAATATGACCTCGCCACGACGCAACGGAAGATCCGCGCCGCGGGTTTGCCCGAGCGCCTCGCCGATCGGCTGGCGGTTGGGCGTTAGAGCGATGCCGAACGTGGGAGACGGTGGAGCGAAGGCGGACATTTCGCCGTCCGCCTTTCCCGTCTCACATCCCAGAATTCGCTCCATTCTTATCATCAAACCGAGTTCGTTAGGCGACATCGTCCACACTTTGCCCGCCGTCGCGCTTATTCGCGATGCTTGTCCGAGCGCCCGTATCACCTGGGTCATAAATCCTGAGTGGGCGCCGCTCCTGCGCGGCAATAAGAGCGTCGATCACGTTCATATTTTTCCGCGAGGCGAACTGGGCGGTCTTGGCATGGCCACCCGGCTCCTGCCCTGGATGCGAAAGACCGGCCGGTTACAGCCGGACGTCGCGCTCGATTTTCAAGGCCTGCTTCGCAGCGCCTTGATCGGGCGCACGAGTCATCCGCGGGAATTCTACGGAATGAGCGATGCCCGCGAAGGTGCGACGCGACTCTACGACCACGTAGCGCGAGTCGATCGCAACGCGCACGCCGTCGAACGCTATCTCACCCTGATCGAAAACTTCGGCGTCCCGGTGCATCGGCCGCTGCGTTTCCCTTTTCCGACCGGCGACTCGATCCAGCGCTTCGACGACGAAGAACCTTACGTCCTCCTCCATCCCTTTTCCCGTGGGCGCCGCAAATCTCTCAGCGATCTCACCGTCGAAGAATTCTGCCGCGCGCTCGCGCCTGTTCGCGTCGTCCTCGCCGGGCGCACGAGGCGAAAGATTCCCGCGCCCGACAACTGTATCAACCTCCTCAATCACACGAGCATTCTGCAACTCGTCTGGCTCATCCGGCGCGCGCGTTTCACCGTCAGTGTCGACAGCGGTCCGATGCATATCGCGGCCGCGCTGACCGATCGTCTCATCTCCATCCACACTTGGAGCGATCCGCGAAAAGTCGGTCCTTACAACGAAAATGCCTGGGTCTGGAAAAACGGGAAATTGATGCAGGCACGCGAGCTCGCGCCGGCAACCAGGCGAAGCAAGAGCCGGGGCTTTCAAGTCCGCGACGTCGCCACTCTGCTCCCGCTCATCGAGCCGCACTTAAAGGAGGCCAACACCCCTTCTCGTTAGGCAAAATGGATGCCGGAGACTGGGCGCACGGGGGCCGTCCCGTTCGCGCTTACCGCAGGCAATGGAATCAGGGACGAAATGGCGGTCGTCCCTCGATTCCCAAAGTTACAGCGCGCTCTAGAGAGATCCGTGTTTGCGATTGAAGCGCGCAACTTCCCGCGCCGTCTCGCGATCGGTCGCCCGCTTCTTCAGATCGAGCCGCTTGTCGCGCGCGTGCTTGCCCTGGCCGACGCCGATCTCGGCTTTGATCCGCCCCGCTTTCCAATAAAGCTTGAGGATGACGAGGGTGCGGCCTTCGATGTTCGTTAGGCCGTGGAGCCTGTCGATCTCACGGCGGTGGAGCAGAAGCTTGCGCACGCGCTTCGATGCCGGCACTTCGTGGCTCGCCTGCGCATAGGGTTGAATGTCGGCGCCGTAAAGAAACGCTTCTCCTTTTTCCACCCGGGCGAAGGCGTCGCCGATGTTGGCTTTGCCGGCACGGATCGATTTCACCTCACTCCCTTTGAGCGCGACCCCCGCTTCCATGCGCTCGAGAATGTGGAAGTCGCGCAGCGCTTTGCGATTAAGAATGCTCTCCGCGGGCATAGGCGGCGCGGCCCGGTACGCGCGGGCTCGTTAGGCTTCTTCCGGCGTTTTGCTCAGCTCTTCAAAGGTGAGCTTACCCGCGATGATTTCCTTCAGGGCGATATCGGTGAGGGAGGATTTGAGAGTGGCTTCGACGAGGGGACGATGGCCGATCCCGAGTTGGCGGACACGCTTGGAAACGACGTTGATGAGGAGTTGCTGGTTGGGGATCACTTTGCTGGCTTCTTGCAGGAGTTGAGCGGTCATATTTCTCAAGGAACGAACGGTCCCGCCGGTGGCGGACGGAAACTGCAGAATCGAGCTGACGCCGTTCGTTAGGGCGGGCGCGGTGGAAATCGAAGGAAACATCGTGGCGAAAAGGATTTGGAAAATGCGCGCCCGTGCCGGGTTGTCAAGGTTTTGTTCCGGTGCGCATCGAAACACTTGCCACCGGCGCGGAAGTGCGCGAGATAGGCAGGCCGCGGCGAGACACACTCTCATCGCGCAAGACCTCGGGCTGTGGCTCAGCTTGGTAGAGCGCTGCGTTCGGGACGCAGAGGCCGTGGGTTCAAATCCCACCAGCCCGATCTCCCTCCACCCTGCGGCGATCGGCGTCCCGGCGGCTTTTCACTTCTCCTTAGGCCCGCCCGAGGAGGCCGAAAATTTCGGTCGTGTTCTGTTTCCCTTTCACCGCCGCTTCGCCGAGTCGCCGCGTTTGATAGCGTCGCTTCGCTTTGGCCAAGGTCGCGCCGCTGACGATAATCCGAACGGCGTAGTCAGGACTTCTCGTGAGGTCTTGGAGGCGTGAGGCAAGGTTTACACCATCTCCAACCACGGTGTAATTGAGTCGCCGTTCCGATCCCATGTTTCCGGCCACGACGATATCAGTGTTGATCCCGACGCCGAGATCAATTGGGGACAGGCCGCGACGAGCCCATTGCCGATTGAGTTCATCCAACGCGTCGCTTATTTCCAGCGCCGTCTCCATCGCGCGATCGGCGTCATCGGCGTGCGCGAGCGGCGCGCCGAAGAGGGCCATGAGACCGTCGCCGAGATATTTGTCGACCACGCCGCCCTGCTGCTCGACGATCGCAGCGACGCAGGTGAAGTAGTTATTGAGTACCGCCACCGTCTCCTGCGGTGGCAACGCTTCGCTGATCGCAGTGAAATTGCGCAGATCGGAAAAGAGAATCGTGACCTCGCGTTCTTCGCCCCCGAGCGCCATTCCCTTCTGCAACAACTCGGTCGCTACTTGCGGCGAGATAACTTTGCCTAACAAGTCGCGGACCCGATCACGCTCCGCCAGACCTTCGCTCATTTGATTAAAGGAAGTGGCGAGAGTGCCGAGTTCGTCTTCCTCTCTCACCGGCACCCGATGTTGATAATCGCCATGCGCGATCTTCTCGGCGCCTTCCGCCAGCTCGAGCACAGGTTGGGAAACGCTACGCGCAATCCAGAGGCCAAGAGCGGCCGAGATGGCGAGCGCGAATAAGGCGAGGAGAAGATAAGTGCGTTCGAGGCGCAAATAGGGCGCGAGCTCCTGGTCGAGCGAGCGTTGGAGAAGGGCCACTACTTTTCCATTCTCGACCGGTAGCGACACCGGGAAAGTGAGGAAAGTCTCGCCGCCGAAGCGAAGGTTCGCGATTTTCTTCGGCGTCAGTGGGTGCGCGTGCAGGATCGCGAGCAAAGCGCCGCGCTGATTCGGATTGAGAGTCGTGGCGAAGAATTTCGAGCCGCTCGCAAACGTGATTTCTAAATCTGTGTAGGCTTTGATCTCACGCGCGAAATCATCGTCGACGCGAAATCCGGGACAGAGCCAGGCGATCGGTTCGGGCGCGAGCAAGGGAGTCACCGCCATGGCGTCGAGCTCGTTGCCGAGAAATCCGAAACCCTGAGAGGACTCCCCGGTCTCGGCTTGGTCGATCAATTTCGGGAAAGGGAACGGAACTCCGTGGAGCCGTGGGCGCCGCGTGTCGAAGAGCAACTCTTTCTCAAGCGAAGCGATGAGGACGACGTCGGCTTTGACCCGGCTCTGCAGACTCTCCAACGCACTCAAAGTTGTCGCCCGATCCTGATTCGCCCCCGCGAAGGCGACCTGGAAAGCGTGGTCCCGCGAGACAATCGCGGCCGCCCCGGCAAGTTGCTGATTGCGCTGCTCAATGAGCCTGCCAAAAATTCGCGCACCCGACCGCAAACGCGAATCGATCTGCGCGAGCGCGTGCTGCCGGTTGGCCTGGCGCACGACGAGGTAAGTCGCCGCCTGCAGCAGCGTCAGGAGTGCGACAAGAAAGAAGAGGAGCCGGCTTCTGAAACTGCGGAAGCGAAGTTTCAGGGATAACCTCCCGTCGATAATCCGGGCGCGCGGTTCGCCCGAACATCCGGCCTGAAGTCAAGAGTAAAGATGAGCCTGCTCGTTCCTGTCGCTGCGATGTCGACCTGTTGCGCGAAGCGTTCCGGCGGACCTTTGAGCGATGGATGCCAGACTTCCGCAGTGTATTTCCCAGGCGGCACATTCTGCAGGAGGACATGGCCTTCGCCGTCCGTGACCTGAAAAAACGGCGTCGGCAACACCGCCACGTAAGCAATCATCGCGTCGTGGATGTTGCAGCCGAGGGTGACGAACCCTTCCTTGTCAAACGTGACCGGCGCCGCTGGAATCCCGGCGTAAAGAGGCAGTTCGAATTTTTTCGCGGGAGACAGCGAGTAAACGTGATGGCGAATTTTGTCCTTGTTCGGAAACGTGATCGCGGTGCCGACCTCCACCGCCGTGACATAGGGGATGAATTGCTTGTTCTGTTGGTCGATAACGGCATGGTTCTGTGCCTGCGCCGGTTTCGCGCCATCTTTCTTTGCATAAACAACGGCATCGGGAACAAGGGTGCCCCGGGCGTCTTTCACCGTCACGTCGAGAGCGCCGGCCTCGAGCCGCTGGCAGACGGCCAAGATCGCGAGGAAAAGGAGGAACGTGCGGGAAAGTTTCACTTAAAATGCAAAGGCGATTTTCGCTTCGACCAAATGGCTGTCGTAATTGAGCGCGCCTTGTGAAGTTATTGCGTATTCATAACTAACTTGCAGGGATAAATTTTTCGAGAGCCCATATCCGGCAAAGGCGGAGAAGAGATGCGTGCGGCCGCGCAACCGATAGGCTGTGTAGGGCGGGTCGGTGCCGAAAGTCGAAACCTGCCGAAACTCGGAAGCAATTTGCCTGATATCGAAACGCGGGGCGACGGCGTAGGAAATAAAATCGCCGTAGCGATAGGTGTAACCGACACCGATCTGCAAAGCCGAAGTAAGATCTACGATCACGCGCGCGTGCCCACTCTGCCCCTGCAGATTAAAGAAGTCATCGCGGGCGCTGGATGTGTCAAAGGTGTAGCCAGCTTCGAGCGCGATCCGTTGCGAGAGCGCGATCCCGCCCCGCAAATCGACCGAATCGTTCCAACTGCTTCGCGGCGTTTCCTGAAAATGATCGTAGCCAAATCGGTCCTCAAGCAGAAGCCATGGCGCCTGCCGGCCGAGACCGAAACGATAACGGAGCGCGGCCGAAGTTCCCGCGCCGATCCTGCTCAGCCCACCGAACTGATCCCAAACCTCCGCGCGGAGATCCGCCTCGAGGCGAAGTCGGAAGTCGCGCGACAATTGAAAACCGTTGCCCACGAAGACATCGCTTTTCCACGCCCAATCCTCTTCCTCATCCGAAGTCGCCACCGAGTTTGAAAGGTTGCTATCGTAAAGCGCGCCGGTTTCAGCTTGGAGATCCCAATCGGCGCGAGCGCAACTCAAGCTCGTCGCGAAAAGCGCGCTAAGGACTGCGAATTTCGTCGTCTTCACACTTCGATGCCACTCCACAAAATCGTTGGAGCCGAAGGAGAAAGCTTCGGCTAGTGGCCGAGGAAAGGCGAACATAAAGGCGCGGTCTCCTTCGAAAATTACGATCACGGGACCGACTCCTGTTGTGCCTCATCGTCCTGCCGATTATTCTCTCGCGAAAATGAGCGCGAAAGCTTTGCAAGTCGGCGATCCGGCGCCGCTTTTTTCGGCGACAGCGATCGGCGGAAAATATGGCGACGGCAAGACGGTCACTTTGAAGGAACTGCGCGGCCGCCCGGTCGTGCTCTATTTTTATCCAAAAGACGACACGCCCGGCTGCACGACGCAGGCTTGCGGGGTGCGCGATGCGTGGGGCGACCTCAAGGAGCGCGCGGAGATCTTCGGCGTCAGCATCGACTCCACGGCGAGCCATCAGAAGTTTATCGACAAATACGCGCTGCCTTTCCCACTCCTCGCCGATCCGGACAAGGAGATCGTTAGGGCCTACGGCGTCTGGGTGGAGAAAAGCATGTACGGCAAGAAGTATATGGGCACGGAGCGCACGACGTTTGTGATCGACGCGCAGGGAGGAATTGCGGCGATTTTGCGCAAAGTGAAACCAGCGGAGCACGTCTCGCAGCTGCAGGCGGCGTTCTAGCGCCCGCCGTCTCAGCGGACTGCTTGTTTTGCGAATCCGGCCGGGTGCGCTGAGACAGCGCACTCTAGAACGCAAAACCTTTGCGCAAAGATTGGCGCAGCGAATCTTCCGCGAAATCCAGTTGCCAAGCGCACCAATCAATTTACCTTCGCTGCTCTGTGACCGGATTTGGGTCGCAGCTTTGGTTTCAAGATGCTGAGATTCGGCACTCGGAAATCGGCATTCTGAAATTCCTCTATGGGCTCGCTCAAAAAACGACGAAAAGCAAAAATCTCCAAGCACAAACGCCGGAAGCGGATGAAAGAAAACCGCCACAAAAAGCGTTTGCGCTACAAGTCGTAAGGAGCCGGCGCCAGGCGGCGAATCGAGAATCTCCGCGGTTCACCTTTCGATGGCCAGTATTGGGAATCGAGCCTCGCGGAACACCTCGCCGACCCTGCAGTGGTTTGCGCCGGAAAGCTCGCGCACTACTGTGCGGTTAATGTGCCAACGGAATAACTCGCGGCGAAGGGGCATGGCCATTGCCCTGTGCTGGGTTCTCTCCGCCGCACCCGCGGTCGCGCATCTGAGCGAGCGACATCGCGCGCCCACTTCACACGCCGCCGCAAAGCCATCGCAGCAGGATGATTCGCTCGTCTTGCATCCCCCGAACGATCTTGCCCTGCAGCCAGAAGGCGAACGCAAAGCCCAAGCTCTGACGTCCTACGTCGAAGCGCTCGACCTGCAGGAGCAAGGCGAGAGCGAGAAAGCGCTCGCCGCTTTTGAGAAAGTCCTGAATGTCGACCCGGGCCAAATCGACCTCGCCACGCGGGTTGCGTTTCTTCTCACTCGTGAGGGCGATTACCCGCGGGCGATTGACATTTTGAAAGACGCCGTCAAGGCCCAGCCTAACGAGCCCGATCCCTACCTCCAGCTCGCTTACATTTACGCCAAGTATCTCAAGAAGATGGAGCCGGCGATTCGTTACGCGAAAGAGGCGGTGCGGCTCGCCCCCGATGAGATCGATGGCTACCAGCGTCTCTGCGAAGTGCAACTGACCGCCGGTGAGAGCAAGGCGGCGTTGCAGACTCTCGACCGGGCGGCAAAGGTCGCCACAAACGACCCGTCCTTCTGGACCCGTCTCGGCAAGCTCTATCTCGCTTTGCTCGCACAAAACAAAGGCGAGCCCAACCCGGAAGATCTGAAGAAGGTCAATGTTGTTTTCCGCAAGGCGCTCAAGCTGGCTCCGGCCGACGCTTCCGTGATCAAGGATGCGGCCGATTATTTTGCCGCCTCGCAACAAATCAAAGAAGCGATCCCGCTCTATCTCCGCGTCCTCGAGCTCCAGCCTAACGACGCCAGCGCTCGGGAGAAACTCGCCACCGGTTTTCTCGCCACGCATCAGCGCGACAAGGCCATCCAGATGTTGCAGGAGATCATTCAACAACATCCGGACCAGGATCAGCCTTATGAGTTACTCGGCAAAGTGCAGGAGGAAGAAGCCGATTCACTCCGCGAGGCGAAGAAGCCGGAGAAAGCCAAAGCCGAGTATGGCAAGGCGGTTGCCAGTTATGAACAAAGCCTTTTGATCAATCCCGCCCAGCCCGACAACTACATCCATCTCGGCGAACTGCTCATCACCCGGCTGCGCGATGACAAACGCGCGGTCAAAGTTCTGCAGGATGCGCGCCGCCATTTTCCGACTGCGTCTCAGATCACTTACTTGCTTGCGGTCGCGTTGCGCGAGGCCAACCAGACGCAACAGGCGGTCGCCACCTTTGAGGAAGCGCTGCACGAAGCGGAGGGGCAGGGCGGGAACATCCTTGATGGGCGCTTCTACTTCGAGTATGGTGCCGCCGCCGAGCGCGCAGGGTTATACGACAAGGCGGCGGACCTTTTCAAGAAGTCCATCGAACTCAACCCCGAGACCGCCGGCGAAGCTTATAACTATCTCGGCTTTATGTGGGCCGACCATAACCAGCATCTTGACGAAGCCGAAAGCTATATCAAGAAGGCGCTCGCGACCGATCCCGATAATGGCGCTTATCTCGACAGCCTGGGTTGGGTCGACTATCGGCGCGGCAACTACGATCAGGCACTCGCGGAGTTACTCAACGCCGCGCAGGATTTGAAGGAGGACGATCCGACAGTTTTCAGTCACATTGGCGATACTTACGAAAAGCTGAATCAGATTCCCAAAGCGCTCGAGTATTGGCAGAAGGCCCTCGCCCTTGATAAGTCGGATAAAGAGCTCGCCGCAAAGATCGAGCACTATAAAACCAAGGTCAGCAAAGGCGAACCCGCCGGCGCGACTCCCCTGCCGTGAAAAAATATCCCACCCAGTGGCAGCGCAAAACGATGTGGGCCTCGCTCACCGCGATCTTCGTTGTCATCCTTTTTGTCATCGTCGGGTCGGTCGTCTGGATCGGGGCGAATGTCGTCGCTTTTCTGCAGCCGATTCTTATTCCGGTGGCGATCGCTGCCATCCTGGCTTACCTCCTCGACCCGCTGGTCACTCATCTTGCCCGCCGCGGCTTCGGTCGGACGAAGGCGGTCCTGCTTCTCTTTGCCATCGCCTTCTTTGCCATCGCTGGTTTGATCGCCTGGATCGTGCCGCTTATCTCCGTGCAGAGCGCCAGTCTTGCCCGGCAGCTTCCGACTTTTACTCTCCACGTTCGCGACCGGGTCGTCGACCTGATGTATCGCTACGAACACACTTTTGGCATGGGCGAAAAATCGGGCAAGGCCGGCGCGACCAACGGCATCGTCAATTGGCTTCTCGCCGGCCCCACTCCGCCGACCAACAGTCCTACCCCGCCACCGAAAGCGAACCCTACTCCTCCGCCCGATGGTGAAGTGATTGGGCCCGCTCCGAGCAAACTGACGACCGCAGATCGCCAGCGCATCCAGGACTGGGTGCAAAAACAGTTACCTGCGGTTGAGAAGCAACTCCCCGATCTTACTTCAAGGCTTTGGTCGTTAGTCAAGACGAGTGTCGGCGGTTTCCTTGGTGTGACGGGGTTTCTCCTCAGCCTCGTCATGGTGCCGATCTATTCCTTTTTCCTCCTCAAGGAACGTCCCTCGATCGAGCGCCGTTGGCGAGAATATTTGCCGCTACGCAATTCGCCGTTGAAAGACGAAGTCGCGACGACGCTTTCGCAGATCAACAGCTACGTCATAGCGTACTTTCGCGGCCAGCTCCTCGTCTGTCTCGTCGATGGCTTGCTCATCGGCACTGCTCTAACCATCTTCGGGCTTAACTTTGCGCCCATCATCGGCTTGATCGTCATTCCCCTAACGATGATTCCTTATCTCGGCATTGTTCTTTGCTGGATTCCCGCCGCGATTATCGCAGCCGCGCAATGGGGCGACTGGTGGCATCCATTTTGGGTCACCATCATCTTTCTCGGAGTGCAAAATTTGGAAGGCCTTTTCTACGCTCCGCGGATCGTCGGTAACTCTGTCGGCCTTCACCCGATGACGGTTATCGTTTCGATCTTTATCTGGGGTCTGCTCATCGGTGGTCTGCTGGGTCCACTCCTTGCCATCCCGCTGACCGCGACAATTAAAGTGCTCCTCGCGCGTTACGTCTGGGGCCCGCGTTTACGGGAGGAAGTGATGGAAACGATCGAGGAAGTCCCCGTGGTCGAAGCCGAGGCTGAACCCGAACCGGCTCGTTAGAGTCTTGGCATGCATTGTTTGAGGACTGGCTGGACGACCGCCGGGTCGTCCGTGTCTGATTCCTTTCGCCAGACACGGACGGGAGGTCGCCCGTCCCTCCAATCGTCAACTCCCGCAAGAGTCCATGAACGCTCGAAGCTCTCACCTAGACGCCTTCTCGGCGAGGCGCAAGAGCCGATCCACACCGTCAGGGACCGCCGGCTTTTCGCGCCTCCCGGAGCGAAGCGGCCATAGTTCGCCGTTTGCAAAAACGCCGCGCCGATGGTTAGAGAGCCAGCTATGCCTGCGCCCGTGAAGCGAGTCCGACGAAAGCGCCGTCGCAAGGCTCCGCGCCGTGTGCAGACGAGGAAGATGTTCCTTCTTGCCCTCATCCTGATCGTCGCCTTCTTCATCGGCTTCGTCTCCTTTTCGTCGATTCACCGCGGAGTGAGCCAGTGGCGGCAAACGCGTCTTCTCAAGCAGGCGACTGATTTCCTGCAAAAGAATGAGCCAAACTCTGCCGAAGAAGCCGCTCGCAAAGTCATCGCGATCGATCCGACTTCCGTCTCTGCCTGTCGCATTCTTGCCGAAGCAGCGGAACGTCAAAACCAGCCGCAGACGGTCGCATGGCGTGCACAGATCGCGCGGCTTGCTCCTTCGCTCGACAGTCAGCTCAACCTCGCTTCCGCGGCGCTTCGTTTTGGCCAGCTCGACATGGCCCGAAGTGCGCTCGAGAAAGTCTCATCAGAGGATCGCGATCGAGCCGCCTATCACGTTGTCGCCGGCTGGCTTTCGCGCGCCGAGGGGAACGCCGCCGAGGAAGAGCGCCATTTCGCCGCCGCCGTCGGACAGGAGCCGAAGAACGACACCTACCAATTCAATCTCGCGGTGCTCCAGATTCTTTCACCCGATCCAGAGAAAAATGCCAAAGCTCGCAATCAGCTCGAGCGCTTGAGCAAGGTGGAGCAATTTCGCACCCCGGCTTTGCGCGCCTTGCTCGAAAATGCGGTCCGCCAAAACCAGATGCCGGCCGCCGAGGATCTCGCGCAGGACCTGCAGATGAGTCAGGAAGTGACCTTTAGCGATTACCTTCTCTGCCTCGATCTCTACCGAAAGTTGAACCCGAAGAAGTTTCGGGCGCTCCTCGACAAGGTGAAGCCAGTGGCGGCGCGCAACGGCAGCGACCTCGCGCAATTGATCGACTGGATGAACAAAAACGACCTCGAGAGTGAGGCCTTAAAATGGTCCGAAAAATTGCCCGCCAGCATGACGAGCGCGCCGCGGGTCGCGATCGCCATCGCCGACTCGTTCGCGGCGACCAAGAACTGGTCACGGTTGAAACGCTGGACGCGTAGCGGCTCCTGGGGCGCCGATGAATATTTGCGACTCGCCTACCAATCGTACGCGATGCGGCGGTCGCGCCATGGCGCGGCCGATGCCGAAAGCGACGCGCTTTGGGATTCTGCAGCACATGATGCGGCAGAAAATCCGGAACGTGAAGTCGCGCTCGCCCGCCTCGCCTCCCGTTGGAAACTGACCAAAGACGCGGAGCGTCTCTGGCAGGAAGTCTCACAGGTTCCGGCGAATCGCCGTGAGGCACTGAACGCGCTTTACCGGATCTACCGGCAGACAAATGACCTGCCCAATCTCCGGATCACCGCCCAACGTCTCCACGAAGCGTCGCCCGAAGAAATTGGCCTGGCTGCGGATGCCGCGCGGTTCGCCCTTCTTCTCGATCGCAACACTACGGCGGGGCGTCAGCTCGCCCAGCAAACCTACGAGAAAGCGCCTAAGGACACCGCCGCCGCGGTTACCTACGCCTTTGCCCTTTACAGCAGCGGTCGCACCGAAACCGGTCTCGACCTCTTGAAAAAACTGCCCCCCGACCAGCTGCGCGACCCCCACGCCGCGGTCTACGCCGCCCTCCTCCTCGACGACGACAACCAAGTCACCGCCGCCGACGATTACATCAAAATAGCGAAGGCCGGCCATTTATTCCCCGAGGAAAAACGTCTGCTGGAAGACATCGCGGCGCGCCGGCAGAACGCCTCGTCGACACCTTCGCCTAACGAGCCCTCCCCTTCCCCCATATCTCGCTGATGCCTTACGACACGCGACAGTGGGAGATCGAGTTTCTCGAAACCAGAGAGATCTTGCGTTCGAAAAACTTCGGCATCGAGCCCGACGCCAAGATCGTCCGCTATCCTGTTCGCCTGCTGCGCTACTGGTTCGGTTATCATTTGCTCGCGCAGGAATGTTTGCGCGCCGGGCGGCCGATCGACATCGCCGAGATCGGCATCCACAACGGCCAGATGTTTCTCTTCACCAAGCTCGCCGCCAGCCGCGTCCGCGATCCCGCGCAAGTGCTCACCTGGTCGCGCTGGCTCGGCGTTGATGCCGTGCTCAAACATCATCGGATCAAGAAAGCCGGCTACGCTGAAGTGCAGGAAGCCGACCTCGCGGATGACCACTTTGCTCTCGATGGGACCTTCGATGCCGCGATCTGCCTGCACATTCTCGAGCATCGGCCCAATCCCGAAGAAGATTTGCGAAAGATCGCGGGCGGCGTGCGTCCCGGCGGCGCCATTATCGGCGGTTCGCCGGTCGTGCCGCGGATCGCCCAACGCATTCAGGAATGGCGCATTCGCCGGACCGCGGCGCCGATGGGACACGTAAGTGTCTTTTCCCCGGCGCGTGTCCGCCGCATGATTGCGAACGCGGGTCTCGAGTTGGAGTTTTTATCCGGCGCATTTTTCGCGCGGCGCAAAGGTTGGCGACTGGAAAATTCGCCAGAGTGGCTGCGATTCAATCTCGCGTGGGGCCAAATGTTCCCCGGCTGGCCAGGTGAGATCTACTGGCTCGCCCGCAAGCCTTAACTCTTTACTCGTTAGGCGAAGGGATGGTCTGTAGTTCTAGGGAGGACGGGCTGTCAGCCAGTCGCGACGTGCAGTCCGCGCTCGCCCGCGGAGGGCAGTTAACGAGCTCATTTGTCGGGCCGGGCGCATCCTCATCCGCACGCGCGGAGGAGAGACTCTCCTCTAACGACGGGGAAACTGCCCATCCTCCCGGAAGGAAGACGTTAGCTGCGCTGTGAGGGCGCGGCGATCGCCTGTTCGATGATCATCGCAGCCAACGCCTGAGTGGCGTCGTCAAGCGCCGCGTTCGCTGCCTTTAGCCGCGGTGTTTCGTGACCCTCCAACGCGGCCCGAACAGCGACAGCCTTCGCTTCGATTCGCCTGCGCTCAGCCTCGGGCAAACGATCGCCAGCCTGCTCGAACGCCTCCGCAATGGCAGCCAGCATCTCCTCGGATTTCAATCGCGTCTCAGTCCAGACGCGTTCGCTCATGTCTTCGAACGCGTGCTCGAGCGATTCCGAAATCATCGCCTCGACCGCTTCGTCGGAGACATCGACCGCGCTCTCGAGTGCGAGCACCTTTTCGCTTCCAGTCTTCACATCACGCGCGAGCACTTGCAGAATCCCATTCACATCGATCGCGAACTGGACCCCGACTCGCGCAATCCCTTTCGGCGCCGGTTCGAACTCGATCGCAAACTCGCCTAACGACCAGTTGTCTGCTGCCATTTCGCGTTCGCCTTGCAGAACCTTAATTTTCATCGCGCGCTGCTGATTCACCGCGGTCGTGAACATCTCGCCCGTCTTGATCGGAATCGTGGAATTGCGCGGGATGATCACATTCATGAGCCCGCCAAACGTCTCGATGCCTAACGACAGCGGCGTGACGTCAAGAAGCACCACTTCGCCAACGGCGCCGGAGAGAATTCCAGCCTGAATCGTCGCGCCCAGGGCGACGGCTTCGTCGGGATTCTGCGAGGTATTTGGCTCTCGCCCGAAAACCTCGGCAACAAATTGCCTGACGAGGGGCATCCGCGTCATCCCACCGACGAGAATGACTTCGTCGAGATTTGAGGCAGTTAGTTTCGCATCCGCCAAGGCGCGCAGACAATGCGCCCGCGTTCGCCGAATGACCGGCCGCGCCAATTCTTCCAGCTCGGCCCGCGTCAGCTCGTAAGTGAAATTTCTCCCCTCAAGGAAAGGCGTATTGATGCGCACGGTCGTCTCGGTGGAAAGCCGATGTTTCGCTTCCACGACCAGCTCGCGCTTCTGCCAATTGGCGATCGGCAACTCGCAATTGCCAATCAGGGCTCGATCGATGTCGTCGCCACCGAGCCGCGTGTTCCCGCTCGTCGCTAGCACCTGAAAAACGCCTTCGTTCAACTCCAGAATGGAAATATCGAAGGTACCGCCGCCGAGATCGTAAACGGCGATCCGCGATTTCGACTTCAACTTGTTGAGACCGTAGGCGAGCGCCGCAGCGGTCGGTTCGTTTATGATTCGTTCGACCGTAAGCCCCGCCGCTTCGCCCGCAGTCTTGGTCGCGTTGCGTTGCGCATCGTTGAAGTAAGCGGGGACGGTGATGACCGCGCGCGCGACCGGCCGATCGAGCGCCGCCTCGGCGTCGCGCTTCAACTTTCTCAGCACCAGGGTCGCGATTTCTTCCGGCGCGAACTGGCGGTCGCGGATCTGGATGCGCACCGGCTGTCCACCTCGTCTAACGATCCGAAAATCGCTCGCCAGGTCTTCCGGCGAAAGATCTTCACCGCGCAAACCCATCAAGCGCTTGGCGGAATAGACCGTCGCTTCCGGCTGCAGCGCCCGCATCCGGCTCGCCGCCACGCCGACAAGCGGCTCATCGGTTTTCGGAAAATGGACGATCGACGGCGTCAGGCGAACGCCGTTCGCATCGGCGAGGAGGATCGGGAAGCCCGCTTCCATCACGCCAATCAGCGAGTTGGTCGTGCCCAGATCGATCCCGACAATCTCATCCTTCATCAGGCCAGTATAAGGCGCCGGACGCTCGGACGAAAACGTCGCCCTGCTTTTCGTTAGGCGAAAATCCTCAGGCGCCTCGGACGAGCGCGATGACCACGAAAATGATCGCGAGGATCACCAAGATGTGGATGGCGGCGCCGAGAATGTGGAAACCCAACCAGCCGATGAGCCAGAGGACCAAGAGGATAACTGCGATTGTCCAGAGCATACTGATGGATCGCCTGCGCCCGCGGTGGCGGTCGCCTCGGAATTCCCCTTCCGCTGGCTGCAGCGTCGATTCCCGCTGGGAAAACGCCCGTTTTCGGCAACCGTATCGCTGCTTGAAACTGCCGTTCAGTCTTTTCCTCGCGCTCCGCTATCTCCGACCGAAGCGCACTTTCATCTCCATCATCACGCTCGTCTCGGTTCTCGGCGTGACCCTCGGCGTAACCGTGCTCATCCTCGTCATCTCGGTGATGACCGGATTCGATCGCGAGCTGCGCCAGAAGGTGATCGACTTCGACGCGAACATCCTCGTGACGACCGACGGTGTGATGCAGAATTGGCGCGAGCTGATGCCGAAGATCGCAAAGTTGCCCGGCGTGGTCGCGGTCGCGCCTTACATTCAAGGGCCGGTGATCGTCGAATACCAGAACCGCCGGCTCGCTCCGATGATCCGCGGGATCGACCCGGCGGAGGAAGAAAGGGTCACGCCACTGAAGAAATTCATCAGCCTCGGAAAGCTCGACCTCGACGGCGATTCGACCGTTCTCGGAGTGGAGCTGGCGCGCAAACTCGGCGTCACCGTGGGCGATAAGCTGACGATCTATTCGCCCGGAAATCTGGGCGAGATCCTCGATAAGTTGAAAGCGCTTGGGAACAAGAAAGGCCCGGAGGAAGATCAAGCGCTCGAAGATTTGAAGCAGGTCGTATTACCGAAGGAACTGACCATCACCGGGATTTTCGAGACCGGCCAATATCTGCACGACTCCGAGTTCCTCCTCGTCCCGGTCTTCATTGGTCAGGAACTCTATGGCCTCGGCGACGCGCTCCACGGCCTCACGGTGAAGACGACCGATCCTTACGATGTCGCGCGAGTGAAGGACGAGATCACAAAGTTCCTCTCGCCTAACGAATACGCGCAGACCTGGATCGAGATGAATAAGCAATACTTCGATGCCGTCCGACTCGAGCGCTCCGTGATGGCGTTCCTGCTTTTTTTCATCGTCGTCGTGGCGGCGTTTGGAATCATGAACACGCTCATCACGGTGACGGTGCAGAAGCGGCGCGAGATCGGGATCATGAAAGCGGTCGGCGCTACGATCTGGCAGATCATTGGCGTTTTCCTCTTTCAGGGCATCGTCGTCGGTGTCTTCGGCACTCTCAGTGGGCTCGGACTGGGAATGCTCCTGATTCGTTTTCGCAACGAGTTCAGCCAATGGCTTTCCCGCGCCTTGCACATCGAGATTTTCCCGCGAGAGGTTTATCAGTTCTCGCAAATCCCGGCGCAAATCGTCCCCGGCGACGTGATCAAGATCTGCATCGCAGCGTTTATTATTTGCTCCTTGGCCGCTCTCATTCCGGCGTATTTTGCGGCGCGGGTGGATCCGGTGAAAGCGCTTCGTTACGAGTGATGAAAAGGAACGAAAACGCGGTCAAGTTGGCGATCGCTGTGAGCGCGCTGCTCGCCGGGATCGCCTTTGGACATTGGGCAACGGCACCCGCCGCCGCGCTCGTCGCGAGGGCGACAAGTTTGCCTAACGAATCAAACGCTGAAGCGGCAACCTCTGTGGCCAGCTCGAGCCCGACAGCCACCGTCGCCGAAGCGACTAAGTCTCGCCGGGGCGCCAACTCGCTCCTGCGCATTCTGCAGGATCGCCGCAGCGGCCACGGAACGCGAGAGCTAACCGACTATGTGAACCAACTGCCTGCGGCTGAGTTTGCCACGGCGCTCCTTGCCACGCGCAAGCTGCCGCGTGGGAGCGATCGAGATCTGGCGACCCAACTTCTCGTGGCACGATGGGCGGAGACCGATCCGGATGGCGCGCTGGCGTTCGCCGCGAGTCACAAACAATTCGATGAGATCACGGGCGAAGTTTTTCAGCAACTTGCCTCCGGCGATTTGCAGAGCGCTCTCACGCGCGCGCAGGCGTTGGCGGATCCGACGATGCGCTATCAGGCGTTGCGCGGCACACTCAGCGTGATGGCGGAACAGGACCCATCCGGAGCGCTCCAATTGGCCGGCACCTTCGACGATTTGCCACACACCGAACCGCTCACGCAGTCGATTTACCGTGAGTGGTCGTCGACGGATCCCCTCGCGGCCGCGACGAAAGCGGCACAGGATTCGAGCAGCACCAGCTGGCGCTCGCCGCTCGGCCAGGTTTTGCGAACCTGGGCGAGCGAGGACCCGGAAGGAGCGCTCAATTTCGCGCTCACCATGAATGATCCCTCGGCCCAGGCTCACTCGGTTACCGATATCGTTAGGCGCTGGAGCGATCAGGATCCGGGCGCGGCGGCGAACTGGATCAATACGATGCCGGCCGGCCCGGCGCGCGACGCCGCAGCCGCCGCGCTCGCTTCTTCTGTCGCTTCAAGCGACCCCACGGCCGCGGTGGGTTGGGCCCAAAGTATCGGCGATGAAGGCATGCGGACTTCTGCTTTGCAACGCGTCAGCCGGCGCGTTCTCTGGCGCGATCCAACGAACGGGGCTGCAACTCTCCAGAGTGCCGGTGTTCCCGCTGCGATCCTGCAAGACATGCCGTCGCCGGGACGTTAGAACGAGGCGAGTCTCGCAGTTGTAGCCGGGGGCGCTGATCCCGGGCCACTGTGAAGCTAACTACCGATCAGACCAGCCGGGGTCATCGCTCCCGGCTACAGTTGCGCCTTCGCCTTTAGCTATTTCTTCTTCGCGCTCGTCTGAAACTCATTCATAAACTGGCCGTAGCCATCCTTCACGAGATCGGCCGCCGGAATGAAACGCAGTGCGGCCGAGTCAAGGCAATAGCGCAGTCCAGTCGGAGGCGGCCCGTCGTGAAACTTGTCGCCGAGGTGCGAATTCGCCTTTTTCGAGCGGACCTCCACGGAATCGGCTTTCGGAACTTCCACGATATTGCCCGGCACGAGCGGCTTGGTGAAGCTGGGCCAGCCGGTCCCGGAGTGGAACTTGTCCTTTGAACTGAAAAGTGGTTCGCCCGAGACGATGTCGACGTAGATGCCGGGTTTAAAGTTATCCCAGTAGGCGTTGTGGAAAGACGGTTCGGTCGCGCCGTTTTGCGTCACGTCGTACTGCAGCGGCGTCAGGCGCGATTTCAGCACCTCTTTCGAAGGCACCGGCGAACTATCAGCAAACAAACTCTGCGAGATCAACACGCTCGCAACGACTGACAACGCGAGCGAACCACGGCGGATCAGAATCTTCATTTCCATGTCTTTCGTGCGAGCCGGGAAGGGCGCGCTTATTCCCCCAGCGCGCGATGGCGATGGGAAAGAAACCTCAATGGCGGATCGCGACCCGCCCGCTCCAGAGGAGGTAAACGATCAATGCGCCGCCGATCGGCAGACCAATCAAGGTCCGCGGATCATGCCGCAGGACGGCGTTCGCGAAATCGCCGATCAGGTTCACCGCGAGTAGAGCAATCGCCAGACGCCAGCCCCACAATCGCCTCCTGTACAGTCCCACCGCCGACGCGAGACACGCCGTTCCAACTGCGATCATCAGCAGTACCGCCCAGAAGGTTCCCAACCGTGGGAAGCCGGCCCGCGCTTCGGGATTTAATCGCCAAACCGGATCGAGACACCCGCCGGGAAAGAGCAACGCCAGAGTGGTGATTGTGCATGCCAGCGCCCCGAAGGCGAAGAATGCCACGAGCAGCTTCCATCCAAGCGGGAGGCATGTGAGGGGGATTTTAATTTCCGTGTTGCTCATTTGTCATCCTGAGCGCAGCGAAGGATCTCACGAAGCACTCGCGGCGTTTCCCACGAGATCACATTCGCTCGCATCTCGGTGCGGGTTCTTCGCTGCGCTCAGGATGACAGCCGAGACCGATGCAGGCAGCCAGCTGCCGCCGCTCGATTGCAGACCGCAGCCCTGCACCGGTCCCTCGCGCGAGGCATTCAGCAAGCGATCGCGTGGCGCCGGCAAACCGCCGAGAGAAATTCCCAGAGCGCCTCTAGAACGCGATCGGCCGCCGCTTTCACCGGATCAACATCTGCCGTCTCCATCTGCTCCTCGAGCAGGGCGCGCTCGACTGCCGAATGCTCGCGATCGACTTCCGCGTGGACGGTGAAGTAACGGTAACTTTCCCCGTTCTCAAATCCGTAGTACTTGATCAGCCCGTCGATCTTCGATTCTGAAACCGCGGGTATTTGGCTCTCGTAGGCATAAAGCGCGGCGAGTGCGGCCGCGGTGCTTTCATTGCGGCAAATGTCGCGGAAGGTCGCGATCAAGTGCGCCGTTTCCGGCCAAGTTTTGGTCGCGTCGAGATCGTCGGAGGAAACTCCGAGCGACTCCGCAAATTGCCGCCACAACTGCGGATGATTCGGCTCACCGGCTTCTTCGTCGATCAAGTTGTCGAGCAATTGCCGGCGCACGGAAAGATCGTCGCAGCCGGCATGCGCGGCCGAGAGATAAGTCGGGAACGCCG
Source organism: Chthoniobacterales bacterium (assembly GCA_036493915.1). Taxonomy (GTDB): domain Bacteria; phylum Verrucomicrobiota; class Verrucomicrobiia; order Chthoniobacterales; family UBA10450; genus Palsa-1392. Next base: position 26,448 of record DASXPA010000176.1, read on the forward strand.
CCACGTGCTGATAATATTGGCGCGCATAATCGGCCAGCGATTCCCGCCGCAATTCGCCGCGGGTCCAGGCGAGATAAAAGGGGTGCGTGAGGAGATGACGCGCGGCGATCTGGTTGTCGAGGTGATCAAGAAAAGTGTTCATAAAGTTTTTGATTTCTCTCCTTCTAGTCGATCGGCCGGGCGCTGGCAAAGCTCATTCGGATCCGGCCCTGTGAGATAAGGACGAGTCAGCCAGAGATCGTCGAGCGTCGTCCGGAAAGGTCCGTTCGCTTCAAAACGGACGACGGCCGCAACGTGATGATGCGAACCGCTGCGCGCAGGCGGCGCGAGAAATCGAGGTCTTCGAGAATCGGAAAATCGCGATAACCGCCCAGCTGCTCGAAGACCCTTCGCCTAACGAAAGGCGCCTGATCGCCGAGATGCCAACCGAAGAGCCGGTTGCGAAGTTCCGCCAGCCGCGAGGTCGCGGCCAGCGTGAGCGAAGGCGAACGATAACGACACGCAAAGCCGCCCCCGACTGCTCTCCGCCAATCCATCCCGATGTCGCTCTGGAAACGAAAACAATCGGCAACCGAAGCGTTCCGCGATCGCCGGTGTCTTGTCTTCGCTCTGCGCATCCACCACCATGATTTCGTTAGGCACGCCGCCAATCCGCGCGAGACACTCCGGAAGCGCAGTGGCTTCGCTTGGCCACCGGAATGATAACGGAAATATCCGGCGATCGGCTCAAAGGCGCTTCCTGCGTTGATTCGCTCTGATCACTTCAGTTCGGCGCCGTGCGACGCGACCACCTGTGGACGTTTCGCTCAGCGAACGCGGGGCCAAGTCTCCTTCGTGATCCAGCGCGGACGACAAATTCCCGACGAACGACACAATCCCGTCACGTAACGCCGAGCCAATAGCTGACCTCGCTGGACAACTCAGCGTTGGAAATCGACAGTCGCCAATCCGCCGCCGTCCCCGTAGTTCAACGGATAGAACAAGGGTTTCCTAAGGCGAAAGCCAAGCTTTTGCTGGTGTATGCTGTAGTAGGCTTCCGTCCGCAAGTTGCGTTGCAACAACCGCTTCCAGATGGCTCTTTGTCCTCTGGACTTATCAGCAATCTGCCGAAATCCCACGACCGGGTGACACAACGGGTGATATAAACCCGTTCCCCCGCAAGAGCGTGCCTGAAAGCAACGCTTTGCTAAACGAACCTGATTTCTTCCTAGGCCGTCCCTCTCCCCCTGCGATCCTTAATTCCCTGTATCAACGTGGTTCAACCAACCATGCTCTATTCCCCAGCGATCAGAAATCTTCCCGCTTTCGCGATGGATTTACCAATTTGCCTTGCCATCCTCGGAACGTCCCGGAGACTTCCTACGCATGTAGGAGGGCCGACAGATCGATCGTGTAGCCAGCTTCCACTAATTCTTGCGCTACCCTAGTTTTCCACGCGCCAGCGCCGTCGAACTCGATGTACACGACCCCTTGGATATCCGATGGTAACTCTACCGAAGCCTTATACAATGCGCAGACCCGCTTCCGTGACAGGCGGCCCATGAAATAACCCAATTCTAGGATAACATTCTGCCGAGCCCTTGGCCTTAGATTACCCGCTTCCTTCGCCAAGGCACCCGTATCATCCGGCGTGAGCAGAATCACCGCAAATCCAACGTCCGCGAAGACTTCAAATTTCTCGATTATGGTACGACCGGAGTTGGCCTGTTCGTGCAGTATAATTGGCTGGAGGCCGATTGTCTGGATAAACCCAGCGACGTTCTGCTTACTTTCGGAATCGTGGCCATGCACGACGAACA
>DASXPA010000177.1:0-3016 GCA_036493915.1 Chthoniobacterales bacterium
CGACCGGCGCCGCTTCGCGTTGCGCGGTCTCGACCGCTTCCTGGACTTCGGCGGAAATCTCCGCACGCCATTCCTTCAGCGTCTCGGCATCCACCCAGCCGCGCTCGGCGATCAGTTTCTCCGTCTTCAGCACGCAATCCTGCGCCCACGGTTCCTTCTTCATCTCCGCCGGTACGTAGCTGGCGTCGTCGTGCTCGCCGTGGCCAGAGAGGCGGAGCAACGACGCGACGACCAACTGCGGCGGACCGCCGGCGCGCGCTCGCTCGACCGCGCCGCCGATGACGTCGAGACATGCGGCGAGATCGGTGCCATCGAGTTTGTGACCTTCGTAGCCGTAACCCTGCGCCCGATCGACAAGATTTCTGCAGGCAAATTCCCTCTCGTTAGGCGTGGAGTAGGCGAAATGATTGTTCGAGGCGACGAGGACGAAGGGCACCTTTTCCACCGCCGCCATGTTCATCCCTTCGTGCGTGGCGCCGGTTTGCATACCGCCTTCCCCGATCGTCGTTAGGCCGACGAACCCCTTTTCGCCCTTCATCCGTTTCGCGACCAGTTTGCCGACCACGAGCGGGATCATCGCGCCGAGGTGACTGATCATGGCAAGTTGCCCGGCTTCGGAACAGCCGCGGTGAATGTTCCCGTCGCGTCCGCGCATCGGTCCCTGGCGCGAACCCAGATAAGTGCGCGTCACGTTAATGATCGGTTCACCGGCCGCCGCCCGTCCCGCCTGATCGCGGATGAGCGGGGCAAACACATCGCCCTTTTGCAGGAACATCCCGCAAGCCGCACTGACCGCTTCCTGCCCGCGCCCGACATAGACGCCGCCGGTGATCATGCCGCCGCGATAGAGGCTGGTCAGCTTCTCCTCGAGGATGCGCGTCTGCAGCATCCAGCGAAAAGCTTCGAGATAGCGCTCGTGTGGTGGAACGCTTTTGCTGGTGGTATCGCTGGGGCGACTGGCCGTTTCGAGCATCGGTTGATGTTAGCCAGCAACCGCAGGCGTGCCAAAAAAAGTTTTCCCCGCGAAGAGCAGAGGCCGCCCCCAAAACTCCTGCTCGTGCTCGTAATTCTGCTCGTGATCGTCCCCATGAGCGCAGGTGAGGAGTCGGGAGATTGGCTCAGGAAAGCAGGAACGCAGGAAGAAGAATGGAATTTTGGAAGTCAGCCGTAACGGATGCGCAGTGCCGGCCGAACTTTCAAACGACAAAAAGACGGGATCGACAGCTGGCTCGAGGGAGCCTGATGCGCGCAGGTCTTGAGGAGGCGAAGGAAATCCGAAGCAGAATGCGAAAAGGGCAGCGGTGTCGGTTGCCGAAGTCGGGGACTCATTAGACCGGTCGATGCGGCAATCGCAGACTCTCGAGCAACCTGTGAGGCTAAAACGTAACTTCGGACCAAAATACGATCTTGTGGGACTCGTCCGAGCCGTCTCTCCTTGGCGGAGGCAGCGTTATAACAGAGTTGTTACTAACTGTGGATTGCGCCTTGGGAGCCGCCCTTCTATCTTCGGCGATATAAGTATCGTCAATCGTCAACCACTTAAGGAGAAAAGGATGAAAACAGGTAATCCGCAGTGCAGAGCTTTCTTCGTCATGGCCATGGTTTTGGCCGCCTCGGCTCACTTACTTCGAGGGCAAGGTGCGCCGGACATTGTCTGGAGTGGTCCCGGACATATTGATATCACATCCGTCTCCGTTTCGCCCAATGGAAAGACGCTCGCCACAACCAGCCTGGTGGACTATACGGCGAAGCTTTGGCGTGCAGCCGATGGGACTCTGCTCCATACACTCCAAGGCAGCCCGAACGGACTCTTTGCGTCCGCTTTTTCCCCCGACGGCACAATGCTCGCGACGGCAGGCGAGGGCGCCTCGGAGCCAAACATCAAGCTCTGGCGCGTCGCCGACGGAGCTTTCCTGCGTGACTTTGTCGCGCCCGCTAACTCCGTCTCGAACTCCATTAACTTCACGCCCGACGGCAGCCTGCTCCTGGTGGCGGATCAGACCCAAGGCGTGCAGGAATGGGATGTTGCCACGGGAGACTATATCAGAACTTTCGGCGCCGCCGGGCAAAGCGTTCTCGGCTCTGACGTATCGCCACGCGGCGATCGCATCGCGACCGCCAACGGTGATGGCACCATACGTATCTGGACCGTTCCCGAGGGGAATCCGGTCGCCACTCTTACAGGTCATAGCTTTCTCGCCGACGCCGTCGCTTACTCGCGGAACGGGCGTCTCCTTGGCTCAGGAAGTTATGATACGACCGCGCGGATTTGGAATCCGGTAACCGGTGAGTCACTGCACACGCTTAAAGGACATACGGCCAGCGTCACCAGCCTCGCCTTTAATCTTAAAGGGTCGCTCTTTGCGACCGGGAGCAGCGACCAAACCATCAAGCTCTGGAACCCGGTAACCGGTGTGCTCCAGCGCACGCTGCAAGATCCGTTAGGCGCGGTGGAGGCGGTGAAGTTTTCTCCCGAGGGGAGAAAACTCTACTCGGGTAACTCTGGCGGCAAACTGCGCTTTTGGAATCCACTGACCGGCGCATTGCTCCGGACTGTGGGTCATCATAATCAGGGAGTGAATACAGTTGCCTTTACCACAGATGGCCAACTTTTTGCCTCAGGCGCTTACGATATTCAGCTCTGGACTGCGCGCACCGGTCAGGCCGGCCTGAACCTGCACGAGCAAAATGATATCATTAACAGCATCGTCTTTTCGCACGACGGCACCTTGCTTGTCTCCGGTTCCGGTTCGCCGCCGCCCGATACCCGCGATTCGAGACTCCTGGTCTATCGTGTTTCCGACGGCACCGTCCAGTTAAGTCTAGCCGCCCATAATCAAGGGACGCGCGGCGTCGACATTTCTCCCGACGACCAAACGCTTGTTTCTGTGGGCGAAGACAACGGGCAATTCACTCTTAAGTATTGGCAGGCTTCGAATGGCGCACTGATTCGCACAGTGATCGCCAATAGCCTGAGTGTGAAGGATGTGAATTACTCGCCCGATGGCCAGATCGT
>DASXPA010000178.1:0-14294 GCA_036493915.1 Chthoniobacterales bacterium
TCGATCAAACCTTCCAGCGGCAGGTAAAGCTCACCGAGCGGAGTCAGTGCCGTCGGCGTTCCCTTCGGCGGCTCATAATCGGCCGCAAGATCGAGACGTTCGGCGTTGAGCAAAATCCGCAGCGACGGCACTTCTTCCCCAGGAAAATCGCAGGCCGGTTTGAGCACGAAGGCGACGCGCTTGTTTGAAGCGATGTTGGAATCGCGCCGTAAACGACGACCCGCGACAACCGTTTCGTATTTGGCATTGGCCGCTGCTTCGTCGTTAGGCGAAAGCCGATAGTGCTGCTTGAAATCGTCGTCGAACGGCTCCGGCCAATGCGCGAACTGGATCGTGCGACCACCTTGTTCGCCCGGCAGGTCGGCATTAAAACCCAGTCCGTGCCAAAGCTCCTCGGTGATAAACGGCATGAACGGATGAAACAATCGCAGCGTGTGTCCGAGCACGAAATCGATCAACGCGAGAGTGTTCGTTTTGCCCAACGCGGCATCGTCTCCGGGGAGCCCACGCGCCTCGCGTGCTGTGGATGGCGCCTCGCCGTCAACTTCTTCGGCGTCGCCCGTATCCGTTTCGTTCGGCGAGGCGCCGAACGAGGCACGCGGGGAGCGTGCGCTCCCCAGACTCGCTTTGCTCGCTTCCAGATACCAATCGCAAAACTCACTCCAGAAAAAGCGGTAAAGCGCCTGCGCCGCCTCGCTGAAATTGTAGGCATCGAGCGCCTCCGTGACGGCGCGAATCGCCGCGTCGAGGCGGAGGAGAATCCACTTGTCGTCACTCGTTAGGCGCGCCGGATCGATTTCGCCTTCGATCGCGCCGCCCTGCATCTGGCGAAAGCGCACCGCGTTCCAAAGCTTGTTCGCAAAATTGCGGCCTTCCTCGATCTGCTTCTCATCGTAGCGGATGTCCTGCCCGGTGGGCGCGATCCGCATGAGTCCGAAGCGCAGCCCGTCGGCGCCGTATTTCGCGATCAAATCGAGCGGATCGGGCGAGTTGCCTAACGACTTGCTCATTTTCCGCCCCTGCCCATCGCGGATGATTCCGGTGAAAAAGACATCGCGGAATGGCGCCTCGGCGGTGTACTCGAGTCCCGCCATGATCATGCGCGCGACCCAGAAGAAGATGATGTCCGGCGCTGTTACCAGGTCGTTCGTCGGGTAAAACGTCGCGCGTGTCGCATCATCCATCGTTTCAAAAGGCCAGAGCCAGCTCGAGAACCAGGTATCGAGCACGTCCGGATCTTGTTCCCAATTGTCGAGATCGGGAGGTGGCTCTACCTCAACATGAAGCTGGCCGGGATTCGCCTTCGCATACCACACCGGAATGCGGTGGCCCCACCAGAGCTGTCGGCTGATGCACCAATCCTGAATATTTTCGAGCCAGTGCTGATAGACGGTTTCCCAGCGCTCCGGCCGAAAGCGGATTTTGTTCCCCTCGCCCACTGCGGCGCGTGCTTCCGGCACTTTCGGATATTTCAGGAACCATTGCTCGCTCAAGCGCGGCTCGATCGGGACCCCGGCGCGCTCACTGAAACCAACTGTGCTTTCGTGCGGCTCTTCTCTCGCGAGCAGACCCCTCTCGGCGAGGAGCTGCGCTGCTTTTTTCCGCGCCACAAAGCGGTCGAGTCCATCGAGCTCTGGCACGGCGGGACAGTTAATTTTTCCATTCGGATGAAGCACGTCGATTACCGGGAGGTTGTGACGTTGCCCGATCTCGAAATCCACTTTGTCGTGCGCAGGCGTGACTTTGAGCACGCCGGTGCCGAACCCCGGATCGATCGCTTCATCGCCAATGATGGGTAACGGCGCGCGATCGAGCGGACGCCAGACTTTCTTGCCTAACAATGAACGGTAACGCTCGTCGCTAGGGTGCACGGCCAGTGCGACGTCGGCCATGATCGTTTCCGGCCGCGTTGTCGCCACTTCGAGGGCGCGGCGTCGCGGAACTCCGCCCTCCCGGTCGGCCGGCTCGTCGACCAGCTCGTAGCGCACATAGTAGAGCGCCGATTTCTGCGGCGTTGGTATGACTTCTTCATCGGAGAGCGCGGTGAGCGCGACCGGATCCCAGTTCACCATCCGGCGTCCGCGATAAATCAGCCTTTTTTTGTAAAGGTCGACAAACGTCTCCTGCACCGCGCGCGAATAAGCGACATCCATCGTGAAGCGCTCGCACGACCAATCGCAGGAACAGCCGAGCCGTTTCAGTTGTTCGATGATGATGCCGCCATGTTTTTCCTTCCATTCCCAGATTCGCCTAACGAACTCTTCGCGGCCAAGGTCGTGCCGGGTTTTGCCTTCCTCTTTGCGGATTTTGCGCTCGACCACTGTTTGGGTCGCGATCCCGGCGTGGTCGATGCCTGGGAGCCAGAGCACTTCCTTCCCAAGCATGCGGGCACGCCGGGCGAGAATGTCCTGGATGGTATCGTTGAGCACGTGCCCCATCGTGAGTACGCCGGTGACATTTGGCGGCGGCATGACGATGGAATACGCAGGCTTGGCCGAGGCGGGATCGGCCTTGAAAAAGCCTTCCGCGAGCCAGTGCGCATACCATTTTTTCTCGACGGCTTGCGGTTCGTAAGCCTTGGGGATTTCCGCCATGGGGAGGAATCATCGGAGAGCGCTGCCGCTTTGCAAAACGAAAACACGGTGCGCGCTGTGCTACTTTGCGGGTGATGGACAAGGTGAATCTGGCGGAGAAATTTTCCGCTTTCAGTGAGCATTGGCGGCCGAAAATTGTCGGTGAACTAAACGGCCAGGAAGTGAAAGTGGTGAAGTTCGCAGGCGTCTTCCCCTGGCACCAACACGAGGGCGAAGACGAGCTGTTTCTGGTTTGGCGCGGTCGGATGCGGATCGAGTTTCGCGATCGCGCGGTCGAGTTGCAGGCGGGCGAGTTCCTCGTCGTGCCGCACGGCGTCGAGCATCGCACCGCCGCCGCCGAAGAAGCCGAAGTGATCCTTTTCGAACCCGCGGCCACGCGCAACACCGGCGACGCCGCGGAATCAGAGTTCACCGCGCCTAACGAAGTCCGGATTTAATCGAGCGCTTGCAGCCTCTTGCCAGCGACCTCAATTTGCCGCCCATGCAACTGGCGAAATTCATCCTCCTCCTGGTCGCCGCCGCTCTATTCGTTAGGCCAGCGCAGGCGGAGGATTGGAAAATCGTTCACGAGCAGGGCCGCGACTACGTCAGCTTCGCCAACGTCGCGCAGTTTTATCACTTCCAGAAATTCAGTCGCGTCAGCCGCACGATCGCGCTCCGCGGCGACCGTCGGGTGATTCGCGCGCAGGGCGGCACGAGCGAGTTCTTGATCAACGGCGTGCGCTTTTTTAGCGACTTCCCCCTGCTCGCAAATGCCGATGCGAATCTGATCTCCGCGGTCGATGTCGCGAAGATCATCGAGCCGATTCTGCGGCCGAGTAAGATCAAGGGCGCCGGAAAAATCGAAACCGTCGTGCTCGATCCCGGACATGGCGGAACGGATAACGGCGCCGCGGGCCGTTGGGGAAGCGAGAAGACCTATGCGCTCGATGTCGCACTCACCGCTCGCGAAGAATTGCTCCGCGCCGGCTTTAAAGTCGAGATGACGCGAGCGGGCGATCAAACGGTTTCGCTCGAGCAGCGGATCGCGTTTGCCAATCATTTCGCGCATGCGCTTTTCATCAGCATCCATTTCAATTCCGCGCCCGCCGGCGCCGGGGTGGAGAGTTACGCGCTCGCACCGGCGGGCGTTCCTTCCAATGCCGCGAGCGAGAATCACGCCGAGGCGACCGAGACCGGCTGGTGCCCGGGCAATGCGCAGGATGCCGCGAACATGGCCCTGACCGCGGCGGTGCACGGAGCGATTCTCTCGCGCGTTTCGGTTTTCGACCGCGGCGTGCGACATGCGCGCTTTTATGTTTTGCGCGATTGCAAAATTCCCGCGGTGCTCGTCGAAGCCGGTTTCCTCAGCGATCGCAATGAAGGCGCGCTGATCGCGACTGCGCCTTATCGGCAGAAGCTCGGACGCGCGATCGCGCAGGCGGTTGAGAGTTATAATGCGGCGGTCAGCTTCCACGCCGGACCGGCGCTGGTGGCGACGGCGAAAAATCTCCCGCCGCACACCCATTCAATCGTGGAGCCTTTAGGCGGCGCGACTCCCGCGCCCCCTGCTCCGGCGCAGACGCCTTCGGCCGTCATCGACGGCTCAAACTAATGGACGCGAAGCGCGAGCAAGCGATCGGAGTTTTCGATTCCGGCATTGGCGGCCTCACGGTAGTCAGCGCGCTGCGGACGCTTTTGCCTAACGAATCCATTTATTACCTGGGCGACACCGCGCGCGTGCCCTACGGCGGGAAAAGCGCCGCCACGGTCGAGCGTTACAGTCTTGAGATCACGGAGATGCTGCTGGAGGAAAACTGCAAGACGATCGTGATCGCCTGCAATACTTCTTCCGCGCTCGCACTGCCGCGGCTCGAGGAGCGGAGCCCGGTGCCGGTGACGGGCGTGATCCGCCCGGGCGCGGAGGCCGCGGTGGCGGCGACGCGGAGCGGACACATCGGAGTCATCGGGACGCGCGCGACGATTCAGAGCGGCGCTTATGAACGCGCGATCGAGGCGATCGATCCGGCGTTGCAGGTGACGATGCGCTCGTGTCCGCTCTTTGTGCCCTTGATTGAGGAAGGCTGGCTCGAAGGCGCGATAACGGAGGCGGTCGTTAGGCAATATCTTGAGCCGATGGTCGAAGAAGGCGTCGACACGCTCGTGCTCGGCTGCACGCATTATCCGCTGCTGCGGCCGGCGATCGGGCGTTTTCTTGGTGATGCGGTCACGCTGGTCGACTCGGCACAGAATTGCGCGGCCGCGGTGATGCAGTTGCTGGAGGCGGAAGACCTGCGCGCGTCAGCGGGAGCGGCGGGGAAGCTTTTGGTCGCACTGACCGATCCGCCCGATGCGTTTCTCGAGGTCGCTCGGCGCGCGTTGCAGATCGAGATCGGAACGGTGCAGTTGCGGCAGGTGATTCACCCGGAGCAATCAATGCCGCGTTTGATTAGAAGATAAATCGCGGGGCTTGCGCTGCTTCACCCACTGAACCTAACGCGGCTGGTTATTTCCGGTGGGACTTTGGCAGGCTCTTTGCCACCAGATCGTAGGAGTGATCGATCCAGCGACGCAGCTCCGCGGCGGGCACGCCTCCGCTTAGCTCGACCGTGTTCCAATGTTTCTTGTTCATGTGGTAACCCGGCTGCACTTCCTCGTAGCGGTCGCGTAGATCGAGCGCGAGTTCGGGATCGCATTTCAGATTCACCCGCGGCGGGACATCGTTGAGCGAGGCCAGGGCGAACAATTTCCCGCCGACTTTAAAGACGAGGGCGTCGGGACCGAAGGGTGTTTCTTCGCTCGCGCCCGTTTTCGTTAGGCAATATTCGCGAAAATCTTCCAGGTCCATTGGCTCAGTTGTCTTGTCGCCGGGCTCAAAGACCGGGTTACGACACCGCGCTCAGCAGTCGCCTAGGAAGTTCGCTGATCGCAACGCGCTCCTGCTCCATGTTGTCGCGATGGCGCAAGGTAACGGTGTCGTGCAACGCGGGGTCGCGTTCGCCTAACGACTCGAAATCGATTGTGATTCCAAATGGCGTGCCGACTTCATCCTGGCGGCGATAGCGTCGCCCGATCGCGCCGGTCGCATCGTAGAAAACGTTCATGAGCGGGCGGAGAAGCGCCTGCACTTCGCGGGCTTTCGCGACCAGTTGCTCATTGTTTTTCAGAAGCGGAAAGATTCCCGCCTTGATCGGCGCGACGCGCGGGTGAAACCGCAGCACCGTCCGGGTTTCGCTTTTGCCCTTTTCGTCCGTCACGGTTTCCTCGGCATACGCTTCGCAGAGGAGCGCGAGGACGGTGCGATCGACGCCGGCGCTCGGCTCGATGACGTGCGGGGTGAAACGCTGCTTGGTTTCCTCGTCGAAATAATCGAGCGGTTTGCCGCTTGCCTGCTGGTGCTGGGTGAGGTCGTAATCAGTTCGGTAAGCGACGCCTTCGAGCTCCTGCCGCCCGAAGGGAAAATCATATTCGATGTCGTAGGTGCCCTTGGAATAGAAGGCGCGATCGGCCTCGGGGACGGTGAGGACGTGTAACTTCTCGCGCGCGATCCCGATGTTTTCGTAGAACTTGATCCGCTCTTCTTTCCAATACTCGAGCAGCTCCATCCCCTGCTCCGGCCGGCAAAAATATTCGAGCTCCATTTGCTCAAACTCGCGCGAGCGGAAGATGTAATTGCGCGGGTTGATCTCGTTGCGAAATGCTTTGCCGACCTGCGCGATGCCGAACGGCAACTTCTTGCGCGAGGTATCGAGGACGTTCTTGAACTGTTGGAAAATCGATTGCGCGGTTTCGGGACGAAGGTAGGCGATCGATTGCGGGTCGGCCGACGCGCCCATCTGCGTCGAAAACATGAGATTAAAAGGCCGCGCCTCTGTGAGATCTTTGCCGCCGCAGTTCGGGCATTGTTTGACGCCGTTTTTTTCCGGGAGTTGATCGGCGCGGAGTCGCGCTTTGCAGGTCCGGCAATCGACCATCGGGTCGCTGAATGTGTCTTCGTGGCCGCTCGCTTTGAGTGCGGCGCGATGGGTGAGGATGGCGCCATCGAGGCCGACGACATCGTCGCGTTCGCGCACCATGACGCGCCACCAATAGTCTTTGACGTTGCGCTTCAGCTCGACGCCAAGCGGGCCGTAATCCCAGACGCCGTTGAGCCCGCCGTAAATCTCGCTCGCCTGGAAAATGAAACCGCGCCGCTTGCAGAGGCTGACGATTTTCTCCATCCGCTGGGTATCGACAGTTGAAGCCATTTCAATATCTCAGGAACGCAGGAAGGCAGGAATGGAATAAAGACACGACAGGTGCGGAGGTCGAGGCGCAGAAGAGAGCGGCGAATGTAGAGTCCTTAGCTTCTTCCTGTGTTCCTGCTTTCCTTAGCGATCTACTTCGCGACCGTGACTTCGGTTTTGACCGAGTTGGCGATGAAACAGTTCTCGTGCGCGAAGTGGTGCATCTCTTCGAGGTCTTTCTCGCCCGGCTGATTGTCGCCGGAGAATTTCAGCTTCGGATGTAGCTCGACTTTCGTGATCGCGAGCTTGCCCTCGGCGTTTTTTTCCATGTGGCCGACCGCTTCGTCAACGTATTCGTCGAGGAGGAATTTTTTCTTACAGGCGACGGCGAGGAAGGTGAGCATGTGGCAGCTGGAAAGAGCGGCGACGAAGGCTTCTTCGGGATCGACCAGTTTTTCGTTGCCAAGATAGGCGGGATTGGCCGAGGCCTCCATCTCGTGGCCGCCGTCGAAGCTCCACTTGTGGTCGCGGTTGTAGGTTTTGTATTCGAAGTCGGGCGTGGCGCGCTTCCACGTGAGCGTCATTTTGTGTTCGGACATGCCTTTAGATAAGTGGCGCATCGGGTTTCGCAAGCCGGCCGCCATTTCGTGCCCGGCGGTGGAACAGTTCTTGCATCAAGGAAGGGTGGTCGGCTGTCCGGAGCGCAGAGGCGGAACGAACGCCGCTCCTCCCTCAGCCGCTCCGCAACATGACCAAGGAAGAATTTCAAAACCTCCTCGGCGCCATGCTCGATAGCGGCGAGGGCGTCTCCGATTGCCTTTTTATCGTCGACAAACCGCCGTTGATCGAACGTTTCGGCAAGCTGCACGAACTGCCAATGGCCGAAAAAGGCGCCGCGTTGCAGCCCGGTCACACCGAAGCGCTCGCCACCCTCCTCATCGGCGGAAGCGAGCGGCTGCGGAATGATCTCACCACAAACGGATCGTGTGATACGAGTTATGTCCTGCCAGGCCGGGCGCGTTTCCGGACCAACATTTATCGCCAGAACGGCCACATTGGCCTCGTCATGCGCAAGTTGCAATCGGTCATCCCGACGGTCGTCTCGCTCGATCTCCCGCCGGTTTTCAATGAAGTCGTGCGTGAGAAATACGGAATTGTTTTCGTCACCGGCAGCACCGGCAGCGGCAAGACCACCACACTTGCCGCGCTTCTCAACGAGTTGAATCGGACGCAGGCGGTCCACATCGTGACGCTGGAAGATCCGATTGAATTTCTCCATCCCCACGCCCGCTCGACTTTCAGTCAACGGGAGCTGGGAAAGGATTTCCCCGATTTCGCCACAGGCCTCCGCGCTGCCTTGCGACAGGCGCCAAAGGTGATTCTGATCGGTGAAATCCGCGATCGAGAGACGATGGAGATCGCCCTCACCGCTTCGGAAACGGGGCATCTCGTCTTCAGCACCCTGCACACAATCAATGCCGGCCAGACGATCCACCGCATCCTCGGCATGTTCTCGAGCGACGAAGAAAAGCAGGTGCGCGAGCGCCTCGCCGACACCCTGCGCTACGTCATCAGCCAGCGCCTCGTCAGCAAAATCAACGGCGGCCGCATGCTCGTCACTGAGATCATGGGAAGCAGCCTGCGCACCCGCGAAGCGCTTCTCTATGGCGAAAACGAGAACCGTTCGTTTCAAGAAATCATTGAAGCCGGCTCGACCCTCGGCTGGCACAGCTTCGATCAATCGCTCATGCGTGCGTTCGAGGAGGACTTCATTACGGAAGAGACCGCGCTCCTTTTCTCGACCCACAAAAATAAAATGCGGCGCGATCTCGAGATGGCGAAAAAGTTGCGCTATCCGGTGCACGACGAGCCTTCCGGCCTGAAAATTGCATCAATCTAACCCGCGCACATGAGAACTCCCGATAACGGCGACCCCTCGCGACAGACGTTGCGTCTCGCTCAGCTCGAAATCAAGATGCTCCGCGAGCAGCTGCTCAAGGCGATCGACGAAGCACGGATCGCGCGCGAGGCGGCGCAAAAATTGATCGCGGCCCCTCCGGCGCAGCCGCCGCCCGCGGAGACCATGCCTGTTCCTGCGGAAGTTCCGCCTAACGATGCCGAAACCGGGACAACGGCGGACGGGGGCGAGAATCGCGTCCTTTGCATCGAGGACAGTGAAGCGAATTTCAAGCTGATCGAGACCATCCTGACCGACCGCACGACGACCAAACTCCTCTGGGCCGAGACCGGCCGCAGCGGTCTCGAGCTGGCGAAGTCGGCGAAGCCGCATTTGATTTTGCTCGACCTCGATCTCCCCGACATGCACGGCAGCGAAGTGCTGGCGCATCTGCGCGCGTACCCGACGACGGCGCGAACGCCGGTCATCGTCATCAGCGCCGATGCGACGCCGAGTCAAATCGAACGCATGCTCACGGCCGGGGCGCGCGATTACCTCACGAAGCCGTTTGAGATTCGGCGGTTCCTCCTCACCTTCGACGAAGTTTTTCCCGTGAACAATTGAGGCGCTAAAGCGTCGAAGCCGAGGTGACATCGCGAGATGACAGGCACCTCACAGCCTTGACCATTCCGGGCGCGAGCATTTCCTCCAGTTGCCCCGGCGGCGAGCCGGGCTACCATCGTGCGACAATGGAACCCCGCCACCCCGATCGATTCTCGTTCCGCCGACCGGGGGTGCGTTACACGCTCCTTGGGCTTGCTCTGCTCGGGCTCCTTTTCGGCGGCGTGCAGATGCGGCGCTTCGCCTGGAAAGAAACCAAGCATCTCCGTTTCCAGCGCGACATCGTGAATGGCTTCTATTGGGGCAGCCAGACGATCAAGGAAGGTCAGAAACTTTCGCCTGACGAACCCGATTCCTGGCGCGCCTTCGCCCGCGGCTATCTCGGGCTCTACGAGCGCGTCCGGCGGGACGCCTACAAAGGGCAATACAATCTCGATTACCCGCCGCTTCGGCTCCTCGTCATGTCGATCTGGGCGAAAGAAGTGCGGGTGAAATATCCGGGGGCGGAGGATGGCACGCCGGATTACGTCGAGCCGCTCCTGCGGGTGAACATGTTTTGCGAATTGCTCACGGCGGTGGGGATTTTTCTTCTCGTTAGGCTCGCGATCCGGCGTGCTGAGGGGGCGACCGACTCGCGCCTCCTCCATCGGCTGCCGGTCGATGAAAGGGCGACGCTCTGTGGTCTCTTCGCCGCCGCCGCGGCCTGGCTTGAACCGTCGATGATCCTCGACGCGCACGCCTGGCCGCAATGGGACGTCTGGATATTGCCCTTCTACCTTTTCGCCACGCTCGCTGGCCTAACGAAGCGGTGGTTTTGGTGCGGTTGCCTCCTCGCCCTCGGCGGCATGCTCAAAGGTCAACTGCTCTTCGTCGCGCCTTTTTTTATTTTCTGGCCGCTTTGGCAAAAACGGTGGGCGCGGGCGGTGCGCGTGCTCGCCGGTTTCGCGGCGACAGCGGCGCTGATCGTTTCACCCTGGCTGCTGTGTGACGCCTGGGCTTGGGTCGCGGTGGCGGCAATCGCGGGTCTGGCCGCTTTCATCTTCAGCCGCCTGGGGTCGCGTCATACTTGGGCCTTCACCGCGGGAGTGGCGGCAATCGCCACCTTTACCGTTGGCGCACTGCATGGCGGCAGTATCTCCTGGCTCAAGGTCGGATTCCTTTACGGCAGCGAGCATTATCCTTATCTCTTCATCAGCTCTTGCTACAACCTGCCGTCGCTCATGGCGCTGCTCGATTGGTCGCTCAAGACGCCTTTCTTGACGCTCCATCTCGGCGCACTGCATCTTGCTTTCACCTGGCAGTGGACACTGCGTCTTCTCTATCTCGTCGCACTCATCCTTTGTGCGCGTGGCGCCGCTTGCCATGCGCGCAATCGCGACCCGCGCGTCCTTATCGCCGTCGCAACGCCCTGGCTCGTCATGTTCGCGCTCCTCGCGCAGATGCATGAGCGCTATCTGCTCTGGGGCGCGGTCCTGAGTGCGGTCGCGCTCGGCGTCAGCCTCCGCCTGAGTCTCCTCCACTTTGTCTTTTCCCTTATGAGCGCGGCCATGATCATTCACGTCCTGCTGATCGACAAGAAGCTCGCGCCCACTCTGCACACGATCGACGTCCTCTATCGGATTCAACCCATCGCCTCTTGGATCTTCCTCGCGGGCGCGGCGATTTACTTTCGCGAAGTCCTCTCGGCTCGTCCTCCTCTCTTCGGCCCGGGTCGGGAAGCAAGGCCAGTGGTGGAGGAAGCGCCGCTCGCGCTCGCCGCGGCGGCGGCGGAAGAAGCCTAACGAATTCAAAACAAGTTGCCGCGCCGAAGGAGCGCTGCAATTCTACGGACTGCCTTGCGCGGCGCGATTAGCTCAGTGGTAGAGCGCTTGCTTCACACGCAAGAAGTCGCAGGTTCGAACCCTGCATCGCGCACCAGCTCATAAGGCATTGGTTGAGGTTCAAGCACGAGACTCATTCAACGCAGAAGGCTTTTGAAAGCATGGTTACCGTTTCTTTTCTAAAGTGATGAGCATCGCCCATCCACGTTCACGTTCGCTCCGGAAGCGGTGAAGCAGTTTTCGAGGTAGAAGTTGGGGTTGAACTGCGAGAACCTTGCGTAAGGCGACTACAATCTTCAAGGTTCGTAGCACTCGAGATACTTGATCCCCGAGCCCGTGTTGAAAATCACGACGCGCTCGTCGTCGGCGACCTCGCCTAACGAGTGTAACTGTTTCAGCGCGGCGAAACAGGCGGCGCCTTCCGGGGCGACGAAGAGTCCTTCGGCGGCGCCGACTTCGCGGGTGGTGCGAATCATCTCTTCGTCTTCGATCGCGATCGCGCCGCCGTTGGATTCGCGCAGAATCCGGAGCATGAGAAAATCGCCGACAGCTTTGGGAACCCGAAGGCCCGAGGCTTTGGTGTGCGCGTTGGGAAATTCCGTTGCCGCTTCTTCGCCCGCGTCGAAAGCGCGCACGATCGGCGCGCAGCCGGCCGCTTGCACCGAATACATCCGCGGCCGCTTCGTCCCGATCCAACCGAGCGTTTCCATTTCGTCGAAGGCTTTCCACATGCCGATGAGTCCCGTGCCCCCGCCGGTGGGATAAAGAACGGCGTCAGGCAATTGCCAGTCACTCTGTTCAGCCAGTTCATAACCGAGCGTTTTCTTTCCTTCGACGCGATACGGTTCCTTTAAAGTGGAAACGTCGAACCAGCCTTCTGCTTCTTTGCGCCGCGCGATCTCTGCGCCGCAGTCGGTGATGAGGCCATCGATCAAAGTGACGTGCGCCCCGGTTTCGCGACACTCGATCACGTTCGCTCTCGGCGTGTCGGCGGGCATGAAGATGTGAGCCTCCAGTCCGGCTCGCGCAGCATAGGCTGCGAGCGCACCGCCGGCGTTACCCGCGCTCGGAACCGCGAGCTTTTTCGCGCCAAGATATTTCGCCATCGAGACGGCCGTGGTCATGCCGCGGGCTTTGAAACTTTGCGTGGGATTTTGCGCCTCGTCTTTGATCCAGACATTCGAAAGGCCAATCGACTCGCCCCAGCGTTTGGCCCGGAGCAATGGCGTGCCGCCTTCGCCTAACGACACCGGATCAACTTCCGCCGGCAACGGCAACAACTCGCGATAACGCCAGAGCGATTTGGGGCGCGTCGCCAGCTTCTCTTTTGTGAGTGCGCGGCCGGCGGCCGCCAGGTCGTAAACGGAAAAGAGCGGTTTGTCGCACTTGGTGCAGAGATTCTGCAACTGCGACGCGGCGTGTTCGAGCCCGCACGCGGTGCAACAGAGATTCGTTAGGAACATGCGCAGATTTCGCAGGTTTCCCTGGATTAGCCAAACGCGAACTCTGCCGCAGGGTGCAGAACCTGGACTTGCGGAAGCAAGTCCCTCCGGAGGGACGAGCTTCCGCTCGTCCAGTCTGGCATCGCCGCTCGACCCAAGTTCGTGTAAGCCACCGAGACCTATCCCACATGAGCAAAGCCTTCATCATATCGCGCCGCCCTTGGTATCGTCCGTCGCTCACGGTGCAGATTTTATCGGGCTGATTTTTCGGTGCGATCCGATTTCGCTCCCGACTCCGGGCTTGATCTTTGCCAGCGGGTTTGCCTAGCTGATGGCGTGCCTGCGGACGATCGGCAAAGTTCCCCCACCGGGCCCGATGGGACTTCGGTGAGCGGACCGGCCGCATTTGCCACGACCCGTTGGAGTGTTGTCCTCGCCGCACAGGATGAATCGCCCGCTGCCGCCGCAGCCCTCGAAACGCTTTGCCGCACTTACTGGAAGCCGCTTTATGCGTTCGTGAGGCGAGAAGGCGCGAACCGCGATGACGCGCGCGACCTGACGCAGGGATTTTTTGCGCTGCTCCTCGAGCGGCGCGACCTCGAGGCGGTGCGGAAGGAGAAAGGCCGTTTCCGTTCCTATCTGTTGACGGCCTTCAAACATTTCCAAACCGACGAGTGGCGACGGGCGGTGGCGATCAAGCGCGGCAAAGCCCAAAAGCCGATTCCGCTCCACGAGATGGGGGCGGAAGACCGGATCGGGCAGGCGGCCGACTGGATGACTCCGGAGTTAATTTACGAACGGCAGTGGGCTTCGACGGTTTTGGAGCGCGTCCTGAGTCGATTAAAGGAGGAATATCATGCCACCGGGAAAGCGCGCGTCTTCGATGCGCTTAAGCAATTGCTCCCGGATGAACCCGGCGCGCCCTCACAGACAGAAATCGGCGAACAACTGGGACTAAATCCGAACGCCGTGCGACAAGCCTTCTTCCGATTCCGTCAGCGCTATCAGGCGCTCTTGCGCGAAGAGATCGCGCAGACGGTGGCGAGTCCGAGCGAGGTGGAAGATGAGCTGCGCTATCTCATTTCGGTGATTAGAAGGTAACCCGCGATGGAATTTTCCGCAGTAAAAGAGGGGACACCTGCCGGAGATTCCCCGGCCATGATCCGGATTATTAGAACCTGCCGAAAATGCGGCGCGCAGATTTTCTCTGATGCTCCGGAAGGGCTTTGTGTTGGGTGTGTGCTCGAAGCGGCGCTTGGAATGTCGGATGAGTTACCCCCTTTGGATGGGCCGGGGTCAGCGCCTCCAGCGGCAACGTCGTTAGGCGAGTTCGGCGATTATGAGTTGCTCGCGGAAATCGGGCGCGGTGGGCAGGGTGTGGTCTTCCGCGCGCGACAAAAAAGCCTTAATCGGGTTGTCGCTCTGAAAGTCATCGCTCTCGGACAGTGGGCAACGAAGGCGCACCTGCGCCGATTCCGCCGCGAAGCCGAAGCCGCCGCCTGTCTGGATCATCCCGGCATTGTTCCGATCTACGAAGTGGGTGAGCGCGACGGCTCCTGCTACTTCAGCATGAAGTTGATCGAGGGCGGTCAGCTCGATGAAGTCGTTAGGTCCGCGCCCCTCTCGATTCGGGAGGCGGCAGAACTGATCGCGAAGGTCGCCCGCACCGTGCATCACGCGCACGAGCATGGCATCGTCCATCGCGACATCAAACC
>DASXPA010000179.1:0-2377 GCA_036493915.1 Chthoniobacterales bacterium
AAGACCAAGGAAAGCCAAGGCCAGCGCAACTCTGAAGGGATTTATTTTCATGGTTACTGGTTTGCTCCTCTCGGGTAAGAGTTGGCAAGCTAAAATTTAGTCGCCCGTCAGGCGCGCTTCGGCTAGGTCGAGATCGCGCTGGATGCGACGGAGCGCCTCGTCGTTGATCTCCTGAGAGTCGCGCAGGGCGATGATGGTTTGGCGTTCGACTTGGAGCGCGCCTTGTTGCAGCCGTTGATAGGCCGGCGTGGCGACTTCTCCTCCGGGATTTCCGGCGCTCTTGCCGCAGGCGTGGAGTTGCTCGATACGATCGCAATATTCCGCGCGCACCCGCGCCATGACTTCTTCGGAGACTTTTTCTTCGAGCGCTCTTTTTTCGACGAAATCGACCGCGGCTTCGTTCGCTTTGAGCCGCGCGGTGCGCTCTTCTTTGTCGGTCGTGCCGTCGTCGCGGATGTCGAGTTGGCGGATCAACAACGGTAAGGTGAGTCCTTGAAGAACCAGCGTCGTAAGAATGACGCAGAAGGTGAGGAAGAGAATGTAACTCCGACCCGGAAACGGCCTGCCGTTGTCAAGAACAAGGGGAAGGGCGAAAGCGGCGGCGAGTGAGACGACCCCGCGCATTCCCGCCCATGCGATGAGAACGCTATGTTTCCAAGGCGGAGCGGGATCGCTCCCGCGTAATCGCGAACTGAGAAAACGCGGCAGGTAAGTCGCCGGAAAGACCCATGCGATGCGCACCAGGACAACCGTCGCGCTGATCAAGAGTCCGTAGCCGGCAAGCCGCGAAAAGCGTTCGTGCGCGAGCGCATGGAGAATGCCCGGTAACTGCAGACCGATAACGACGAAAATGAAACCGTTGAGAAGAAAGGCGATCATCTCCCAGAAAGCTTGAGCCTGCAGCCGGGTGCGCGCGGGCAGGGCGGTTGAGTGCCAGCCGAGATAGACGCCCGCGGTCACAGTTGAGAGCACACCGGAGACATGAGCCAATTCGGCGAGCAGGTAGGCGGCAAAAGGGGTAAGCAGCGAAATGGTGATCTGCACCGGCGGATCATTCAGTTGCCGCTGCACCCAGCGTGCGCAGCCGCCGACGAGCAGACCGAGCGCGACTCCGCCGACCCCGACGAAGACGAAACGCCAGCTCGCCTCGCCTAACGAAAAGCGACCCGTGACCATGGCGGCGACGGCAAATTGATAGGCGACGAGCGCGGTTGCGTCGTTGACCAGGCTCTCACCTTCGAGAACCGCTTCGATCCGCGCGGGCACGCGAAGGCGTTTCAGAATTGCTTCAGCCGCGACGGCATCGGGAGGTGAGACGATCGCGCCGAGCGCGAAAGCCGCCGCCCATGGGAGGCCGGCGATGAAGGAATGGGCAACCCACGCGACCACCGTCATGGTGATGAGCACGAGACCGATGGCGAGAAAAAGAATCGGCCGCAGGTTTCGTCGAAAATCGCGCCAAGAAGTAAAGAGCGCCGCCGGATAAAGGAGCGGCGGAAGGAAGAAGAAAAAGACCAGCTCGGGATCGAGTCGGATCACCGGCAAGATCGGCACAAAACTGAGCGCGAGCCCGCCGAGGACGAGCAGGACCGGATAAGGAATCCTGAATTTGTTCGCGACGATGACGAGCGCCGCCACGAACATGAGGAGCAGGACGATCGGCGCGATCTGCTGCATTGGCGTAGGGAAAAGACTTAGCGGTTTGGGCCGTTCGCGCGCGAGCGGTTGGCCTGAAGCTGCGGGAGGTGTTTTTCCGACCAGCTGCAGATCGCCTTGAGCGGCTCGATCAAAGTACGACCGAGCGGAGTGAGCGAGTATTCGACTTTTGGCGGCACGACCGGATGGACTTTGCGCAGCACGAGCCCGTCGCGCTCGAGGCTGCGCAACGTTTGCGTGAGCATTTTTTGCGAGACGCCGCCGATCTCGCGTTGGAGCGCAGCATAGCGGCGCGTGCCGGTGGCGAGGACATAGATGATCAGCGCCGTCCACTTGTCGGCAATGCGATCGAGCACGACGCGCGAAAGACATTGCGGATTCATTACGGAGGCTGCTTTGGCGGAGCGGGGCATGGTTTTGTTCTCTTGTAATGGTGCGCCGCTGCGGGTGCAACTAGGAGCGTAACGAACCAAATGGACTGTATGGCTTGAGACGAAGGTGGAAAGGCTTTTCTCACACCTCAACTTTTTTCTTGGAAAGCGCGGATACTTTGCGCTAGTCCTCGAAGGTGACGGGGCCCACCCAGAGATAATCAGCGCGAATCGAATCGGTTCTCGAAGATTTTTCGAGTGTGGACGTCGTCGTGCCATGGCTCGAGTGCAGACAAAAGAACCTGATCAATGCGACTCCTGATCGTCGGCGGAGGTGGCCGCGAACACGC
>DASXPA010000180.1:0-5391 GCA_036493915.1 Chthoniobacterales bacterium
CGACATGCTCGCGCTGATCTTACGGCAAAGCCTCGCCGTGGTCGCGATCGGAGTTGCGCTCGGACTGCTCGCAGCCTTTGCGGGGACACGTCTCCTCGGCAGCCTGCTCTACGGAGTCGCGCCTAACGACTTCCTCACCTACGCGGGCGTTGTGGCCTTGTTAGGCGGGGCGGCATTTTTCGCCAGCTACATCCCGGCGCGTCGCGCCACCAAAGTCGATCCCATGGTCGCGCTCCGTTATGAGTAGGCGCGCTTCAACTCTGGGGAGCGCATGCGCCTCGCGTGCTGGTTGCGGCGCCCTCGCCGCAACAGGCTTTGCAAAGTTCGCGAGGGCGCATGCGCTCTTCAGCCCTCTGCCTAACGAACCCCGCTTCTCGCCATGAATAATCTCCGTCTCGCCATCCGCACTTTGCTGAAGTCGCCCGGCTTCACTTGCGTCGCAATCCTCACTCTCGCCCTCGGGATTGGCGCGAACAGCGCGATCTTTTCTGTGATCGACGCCGTCCTCCTCCGGCCGCTCCCGTATCCGAAGCCGGACCGGATCATGATCCTGAACGAGACGGATGCAAACCAGCCGGCGATCTCGATTTCGTTTCCCGATTATCTCGATTGGAGAAAGGACAACCGCGTCTTCCAGCAGCTCGCGATCACGCAGCGCAATTCCTACAACCTGAGCGGTGTGAAAGGTCGCGACGCGGAGCAGGTTTCCGGCGCGGTTGTGACCGCGAACTTTTTTCGGGCCATCGGGCTGAAACCGGAGCTCGGTCGCGTCTTCACGGAAGCGGAAGATCGTGTCGGCGGGCCGGCGCTCGCGGTCATCAGCGATCAACTTTGGCAACGCATCTTCGCGCGCGACCCGAAGATTCTCGGGCGTTCGCTCAATTTCGCGGGCGAGCTCTACACCGTCGTCGGAGTCATGCCGCCGCAGATGTTTTCGCCGCGCACGGTGGAAGTTTGGTTTCCGCTCATGCGCCGCTCGACGTCGATGGGCTGGCAGACGCGCGATAATCACCCCGGGCTCTTCGGCTGGGGACGTTTGCGCGACGGCGCGACCGTCGAACAGGCGCAGGCCGATATGAGCACGATCGCGGCCCGGCTCGAAAAAGCCTATCCGCAATCGAACGGCAAAGTCGGGGTGAAAGTAACCGAGCTGCTCGAGAATCAGGTCGGCGAATATCGGCAAAGTTTGCGCCTGCTCTTCGGCGCGGTCGCGGTCGTTCTTCTGATCGGTTGCGCCAATCTCGCCAATCTCCTCGCCGCGCGCGGGGCGGCGCGCTCGCGTGAGTTTGCCATCCGCATCGCGATCGGCGCGAGCCGCTGGCAGATCGTTAGGCAGCTGCTTATCGAAAGTCTCGTCCTCGCAGTTGCAGGCGGTTTGCTCGGACTTTGTTTCGCCGCCTGGGGTCGCGATCTGCTCGTGGCGCTTTCGCCGCACGATTCGAAACGTTTCGCGGAAACGCGCCTCGACGTCTGGGTGCTGCTTTACACTGGCGCGCTCGCGATCGGCACGAGCGTCCTCTTCGGTCTCTGGCCGGCTTGGAACGCTTCCCGCGCCAACGCGCAGATGGCGCTCAAAGCTGGCGCCCATGGCACTTCCGACGCGCCCGCCGCGCGGCGTTCGCGCGAGCTGCTCATCATCGGCGAAGTCGCGCTCACTCTGATCCTGCTCAGCGCCGCGGCTTTGGTTTTGCAGAGCTTCGAAAAGGCGGCCTCGCTCTCGTTAGGCTACAACCCGGAGCATCTTCTCACCGCGCGCGTCGAGCTGCCGGATGCCGACTACAACACGCCAAAAGCGCTCAACTTTTCCACGGCCGTCCTCGAAAAATTGCGCGCCATTCCCGGCGTCCGGGAAGCGGCGATCGCGACCAACCCGCCCCTCATGACCGGCTGGCAAACCGGCTTCCTTCCCGAAGGGATGGCGGAGCCGCCGCCCGGCCAGTTGCCGTCGTTCGAGATGACGGTGATCCAGGGCGACTACTTCAAAACGTTGGGCACGCCGATTCTGCGCGGCCGCACCTTCACGCCGCAGGACGACAAGAAGTCGCCGCCGGTTCTGATTGTCGACCAGCTCTTCGCGCAGCGTTATTTCCCCGGGCAAGATCCGCTCGGCAAACGCGTCCGCATGCAGGTCGATGGAAGCGGGCGAAAAATGCTCAGCATCGTCGGCGTCGTGCCGCACCTGAAGGTTTACGGCTTTGAGGAACAAAGCGGGCTGCCGCAGGCTTACATCCCGCAACGACAGGTCGCGCAAACCGGTCTCGTCCTGCTCGTCCGCAGTTCGTTAGGCGAGGAAGGTCTCGAGCGGACAATCCATCAGATCGTCGCCTCGATCGATTCGACGCAGCCGGTTTTTGAATTCCGCAGCATGGAAGCGCTCGTCGCGGACACCTGGGCGACGCCGCGCCTCATGGCCTTCCTGCTCTCGACCTTCGCCGGCCTCGCGCTCCTTCTCGCAGTCGTCGGCATTTACGGCGTGATGGCTTACAACGGCCAGCGCCGCACGCGTGAGATCGGCGTCCGCCTCGCCCTCGGCGCGCGCCGCCGTCAGATCGCGACCATGATGCTGAGCCAGGGCGCGCGCCTCCTCGCTCTTGGCCTAACGACCGGGTTGATCGGCATGCTCGCGGTCTCGCGGGTTATGCGGAGCGTGCTTTTCGAAGTCAACGTCGCCAACCCGGCGATCTATTGCACAGTTGGTCTCGTTCTCGCCGGAGCGGCGCTCGTCGCCTGCTGGATTCCGGCGCACCGCGCCTCGCGGGTCAACCCGATGGTCACTCTGCGCGCCGAATGAAAACGCTCCACCTAACGAATGTAGGACAAGCGATGAAAACTGTCATCCTGAGCGGACCGAAGGACCTCCCGAGCGCTCCTAAACCTGACGTGAGGTCCTTCGCTTCGTTCAGGATGACAACTTGAAAGCGCCACCAAATTTACCATGAACGACCTTCGCTACGCTCTTCGTCAGTTCCGCAAATCGCCCGGTTTCGCGCTCGTCGCCATCGCCACCCTCGCACTCGGGATTGGCGCGAACACCGCCATCTTCAGTGTCGTCGATGCCATCCTCCTTCGGCCGCTACCGTTTCCGCAGAGCAATCAGTTGGTCACGGTTTGGCAGACGAACCCGGAGGTGGCCAAGATGGGCTTCCCCCTCGGGCCTGCCAGCGTGCCCGACTTTCAGGATTGGCGCGCGCAGGGAAAAAGTTTTGTGGCGCTTTCCGCCCTCGAGGGCTGGACGGCAAACCTGACCGGTCAGGAGGAAGCGGAGCGGCTCCTCGGCGCGCGCGTCTCGGCCAATCTCTTTTCGCTTCTGCGGGTCCAGCCGATTCTCGGACGCGGGTTTGTTGAGGGCGAAGATCAACCCGGACGCGGCCACGTCGCCGTCCTCAGTGCGGAATTGTGGCAACGCCGTTTCGGCGGCGACCCCACTATCATCGGGCGAAAGCTGATTCTCGATCAGGAACCCTACACCGTCGTGGGAGTGATGCCGCCGCACTTCCGTTTCCCGAGCGACACGGGGATGCCGGCTTACATGACTTTCGGGGATCGCTGCGAAATCTGGGCGCCCTTCGTGCCTGAAGCGCGACGAGTGAAAAACCGGGGGGCGCATAACCTCGCGGTCGTCGCGCGGCTCAAGCCGGGCGTCAGCCTAACGAGTGCGCAGACGGAGATGAACACGCTCGCGGCGCGTTTCGCGCAGCAGTATCCGGATTCAAACAAGGATTGGGGAATTCAAGTCGTCTCGTTGCAGAAGCAAGCCGCCGCGGGCAGCGAACGCACACTCACCATCCTGATGTGCGCCGTCGGCTGCATTCTCCTCATCGCCTCCGCCAACGTCGCCAACCTCCTTCTCGCTCGCGGACTCGGACGGCAAAAAGAAATCGCCATCCGTCGCGCGCTCGGGGCGAGCCGCTCGCGCATCGTCCGCCAGCTCCTCACCGAAAGCGTCCTTCTCGCGCTTATCGGAGGATTGTTAGGCACTTTCCTCGCCATCTGGGGCACTGAGCTTTTGCTCGCGATCGCTCCGGCGAGTTTGCCGCGCCTGAGCGAAGTGCGCATCGATGGGGGCGTCCTTGTCTTCACCGTCCTCGTTGCGCTCGCCACCGGATTGCTCTTCGGCCTCGCGCCCGCTCTGCAATCGTCGCGCCTTGGCTTGAGCGAGAAGTTGAAGGAAGGCGACCGTGGCTCGACCGCCGGTCACGTCCGCTTGCGCAGCGGCTTGATCGTCTCCGAAGTCGCGCTCGCGCTCATGCTTCTGATCGCGGCCGGTTTGTTGATCGAAAGTTTCGCCCAACTCGCGCGTGTCCAGCCGGGCTTCAATCCCGAGAGCGTTCTCACTTTCAATGTCGCGCTGCCCGACAATCCTTATCGGGATCGCGCCAAGGCAAGCGCCTTCATTCAAGAGGTCGTTAGGCGAATCAAGGATTTGCCCGGAGTGAAATCCGCCGCCGCCGGAAGTGTGCTCCCTCTGAGCGGCGCCGAAGAGGTGGACGGATTCGAGATCGAAGGCCGGCCCAAATCCCCGCGAGGCCAGGAGCCGACCGCCAACTTCCGCTGGGTGACGCCGGATTACTTTCGCACCTTGCAAATTCCTCTCGAGCGCGGGCGCGTCTTTACCGCGCACGACAACAAAGATGCGCCGGCGGTCGCGATCATCGATCAAACGATGGCCCGCCTTTATTTCCCCGGCGTCAATCCGATCGGCCAGCGCTTCGCGGGCAAGGACGAGAAGAAGCGGCCGCGGCCGCGCGAAATCGTCGGCATCGTCGGCGATGTGCGCCATGAGTCGCTCGGGGCGAAACCCGCGCCGCACATTTATTTCCCGCACGCCCAGGAAGGCGTCGGGCTCATGACGGTCGCGGTGCGGAGCGCCGGGACGCAGCCGACCGCGCTCCTCGCGCTCGTTAGGCGCGAAGTCGCCGCGGTCGACCCGAACGTGCCCATCGCCGACATCCGCACGATGAAGCAAATGGTCGCGTCGTCGGTCGCGCCCTGGCGTTTCACGATGTCGCTTCTGAGCGCGTTCGCCGGGGTCGCGTTGCTTCTCGCCAGCGTCGGCATCTACGGCGTTCTCGCTTATTCGGTCAATCAACGACGGCGCGAGATCGGAATCCGGATGTCGTTAGGCGCGCAACCCCGCGACCTCCTCCAGCTTTTCCTCAGCCAGGGAATGAGGGTGACGCTGCTCGGTATTGTCATCGGTCTGGGCGGCGCGTGGGCGGTCACCCGCATCATGCGCAGCCTTCTCTATTCCGTGAGCCCGACCGATCCGTTGGTCTTTCTCGCGGTCCCACTGGCCTTCGCCGCGATCGCGCTCCTCGCCAGTTTCTTCCCCGCGCGCAAAGCATCGCGGGTCAACCCGATCGTCGCCCTGCGCAGCGAATGAAAGCTCTC
>DASXPA010000181.1:0-48702 GCA_036493915.1 Chthoniobacterales bacterium
TCAGCGCCTAACGAAAGCGTTTTCGGTGCTCGTGCAGCCGGAGAGCGGCACCATCTCGCACAGTCTCGCCACCGCCTTGATCGACAAAAATGGCCGGATCGAAAAAATCTGGCGCGGCAATGCCTGGACCCCTGCAGAGGTGCTGGAGGCGATCGGCGACGGCAAGCGATAAATCCAGTTTCATAATTTCCTTTTTTCAAAATCCGTCAGGGCTGAATTATACCTGCGGCAATAGGTTCGAAGCGCAAAACGCGGGATTCGATCCCGGCGCGATCAATCCGTTGGTGATCCAGGCGAGGGAAGAGGTTGGAATCGATCTCTCGCAGAAGCAGACGTCAGCGGTATTCGGTGTCTGGAAGTCTGGACAGATTTTTCAGTCTGTCATCACCGTTTGCAGTGAGGCTGAAGCGCACGGTTGCCCGATTTTTTTCCGGAGTGGCGACACGCTTGCACTGGCCTTTTCCCGATCCTTCGCAACTTACCGGCAACAACCAAGAGAAGCTGCAGGAGAGTCGCAAAATCCGCGACAAATCCGAGTCAAGATCGAGGCAGGGTGTGAAGAAGTTTGCCCCGAGGCTCGGCGTTTCCGTGCAACTGTGACCCCAAACGAACCTCATCGGCAACGAGAAACAGCTTCCCTCTGGTGGCCTAGATCAAATATCAGGGTTTGTGTGGTTCCAAGTGGGCCCCTCGCCTCCAAATATTTGGCGAGGCGTTCGAGCAATCGCCGTAACATTTCGTTCTTGCTCGGCGTTAACCAGCCGCTACGCTCGTGGCCATCGAAACGTGTGTCTGACAAGTGGGGCAGGTTGGTGTCATTACTCTCGATGCTGTTCGCAAGACCTCGCTGGAGAAGGGCGGGCACGACTGGACGGGCTAGATAATTGTGAAGTTGTTCCAACCTACGAGTGACCTGAAGACGAAGACTCGGCTTTCCAACTTTTACCATGGCGATTGAGAAGATCATGGTCGTCGACGATGAACCGTTCATCGCGAAAAGTATCGGCGAAGCGCTCCGCTTGAAACGCTATTCAGTGTCTACGGCGGAAACTCTGGCGAAGGCGGAACGGCTGCTCAGGCGCGATGCCTTCGACATCATGTTGCTCGACGTCAACCTGCCCGACGGGAAGGGGACGGACCTCCTGGAACGGCTCTCCAGCATTCCACGGAAACCGCTCGTCGTCATGATGAGCGGGGCCGCCACGCTTGAATCCGCCATCGCCTGCATTCGCTACGGCGCGTTCGATTATCTGATCAAACCGTTCGCGCTCGCCCAAGTCGAGGTGCTGGTGAAAAAGGCGGAATCCTTTGGCCAGGTGCTCAAGGTCAGCCAGCTCCTGAGTCACGAGAGCGCCGGAAGCGAAGATTTCATCGGCACCGGCCGACGCTTTCTCGAGCTCAAGGAGCTCATCAAGAAAGTGGCGCGCACTGAAGCGACTGTCCTCATCAACGGCGAAAATGGAACGGGGAAAGAACTGGTCGCGAGCGAAATTTTTAAGCGCAGCGAACGAGCGGCGGCGCCCTACATCCGGGTTAACTGCGCTGCGATCAGCGAGACTTTGATCGAGAGCGAATTTTTTGGACATGAGAAGGGGGCGTTCACGGGTGCAACCGAACGTCGGGAAGGACGTTTCGAACTGGCTAATGGCGGCACGATTTTGCTGGACGAGATTGGTGAGATTCCCACTCGCCTTCAGGCCAAGCTGTTGCGCGTCCTGCAGGAACGCGAATTCGAGCGCGTTGGGGGAACGAATACGGTGAAGGTCGATGTGCGTGTCCTGGCGACGACGAATCGCAACCTAAAGAAGGCCGTCGCGGCGGGAGAGTTTCGCGAGGATCTTTTCTACCGGCTGAACGTTTTCCCATTGCATGTGCCGCCCCTGCGCGAACGGCCGGAGGACATTGCGCTCCTGGCGGAGCATTTCCTTCGACGCTTCGCACGCCGCCATGGATCCACGATCCCCGGTTTATCGAAAGCTGCCATCGAGCGCATCACCCGGCATGATTGGCCCGGCAACGTGCGCGAACTGCAAAACACGATCGAACGCGCCGTGATCATGACGGAGAACAACAAGCCGATTGAGAGCTCGGTGCTCTTCCTTCTTCCGGAAGGCTACACGGCTGGAACCTTTGCGGAGGACGAGGGGCTTGCTCTGCCAGTGAACAAGTCCAAGCGATTTTCCATAGCCTCCCCGGTCGCTTCTTCTGTGACTGAATTGGAGCCCAGCCTCGAGAGTGATCAATTCCTTTCTCTCCAGGAACTGGAGAAGCGGCAAACCTTGCGTGCCCTTAACCGCACCGGCGGCAACCGGACGAAGGCGGCTGAGCTTCTGGGGATCAGTATTCGCACTCTGCGCAATAAGCTCCACGAATATAAACTCGAGGAAGTTAGACCCGCGTGAGCCAGGCTCGTTAGGCTGGAGGCGAGGGGAAATTCAGGCTCGGCAACGGCTCCCGGGCCGGGCGCGCCGCGCTGAGGTTTGAGTCTTTGATCTGACGATAAATTTCGTCGCGATAGATTGTCAGGCTGCGTGGAGCCCGTATGCAAATCTTGACCGCGTCTGGATCGATTCGGCTGACGAGGATTTCGATCTCGTCGCCGATCATGATTCCTTCGTTGACTTTGCGAGTCAGGACGAGCATTGCCTTTGCTCCTCCGCCGACGGAGTCTTGGGCCGTTCGTCGATCAACACATGCCGGGCCGATTGTTGTTCAAAGTTTACAACGATGACCTGCTTACCAATTGAGGTATGTCGATTGACCACGATCGGACCAAAGAGGTTGGCCGTGACATATTGCGGCTGTAGGGAGTGGATCGTAACGAGGTTGTAGATCAGCGCGTCCTCGGACGATTCGATGCGAAGTTGCTCCGCGTCGTCGTTGCTGATCTCTATATCATAACCACCGATTAAAGTATGCGGCTCGATCACAGCGAAACTGAGTTCTTCGTTGGTTGAGGAACGCAACGACAGGAGCGGCCAGCTTCCGGGAATCGGCGCGAGGTCGAACTGCCGCATCTCCGGTAGACCAATGAGCCCATAAGGTAAGTGGACTTTAAACTCCTCCGTCTCTGTGTCGGCGAGACTCCGCTTTCCAAGTTTCATGCGTTTAAAGCGTCTGGGGCAGATAATCGAGCAATGAAAGATGCATTACCTGGGCGCCGCTCTGAAGCGCGGCCTGATAGGCATTCTGCGCTTTTTGAAACTTAACGATTGTCTGAGCGAGGTCAGCGTCGGCATCTTGTGAAATGAGATTTCCGAGATCGAGGAAGCGAGACGAATTCTGAGCCGTGTCAGCTTCCAGGCGAGTCTGAACCGCACCGACACCACTGATCGCTACGAGAAGATCATCCTCCGAGCCATGCAAGGTGGTTGCCGCCGCCTGCACGGCGACGGGATCTTGATTCGTAAGCGCATCGCGGAGGGCGACCAGATTATTGATGAAACCGCCAAGCTGCTGATTGGTGGCTCCGCTGGTAAAGGGAGAAATCGGCGCCCCTTCCGAAGTTTGCACCTGAGCCCCGGTCGCGGCGCCGACATAGGTCACCGAGGTAACATTACCTGAGGCATCTCGTGTCGCCTCGAAAGGCGGCGCATCTGTCTTTG
The DNA here is from genome assembly GCA_036493915.1 of Chthoniobacterales bacterium. GTDB lineage: Bacteria > Verrucomicrobiota > Verrucomicrobiia > Chthoniobacterales > UBA10450 > Palsa-1392. Next base: position 3,606 of record DASXPA010000181.1, read on the forward strand.
TTCCACCGAAGACATAATCTGATCCGGTGCGAGTGTTAGCCTGCTGGACCGCCTGTTCGATCAATTGATTCAGCTCGGCCGCATAAGCCGTGTAGGAAGCGGGGCTGGCTGTGCCTGAACCGAGGACACCTAGCTCACCGGCTCGATCGGAAATCGTCTTCAGTCCACTCAGACCGCTGAAACTCGTTTGGCTGATTTCTGTCGCCCTTCCCACGTTACGCGAGAATTGCTGAATCTGCTGCTTTTGTGCTTCCAGACCGAGCACGCGAGACATCGCGGCTGGATCGTCTGAAGGATCGGTGATTCTTTGCCCACTGGTTACCTCACTCTGTAGTTGCGTCTCGCGCGAAAGCAGCGTTTGCAACTGCATCGCGACATTGTCGGAAACGGTGCTTGTGGGAACCCGCATAACGTCTCGCTACCGAATGAGCCCGTTCACGACCACGTCGAGCAGATTGTCGACGATGTTAATGACTCTCGAGCTGGCCTGAAAGGCGCGTTGGTATTTCATGAGATCCGTGAGTTCCTCATCCTGTGAGACACCGCTCACAGAATCTCGTTGGGCGCGGACGGCCTGTTGGGACAATGCCTGATTGTCAACCCTATCGTTAACGCCGGCTAGAGTTTCACCGAAGCCGCTGACGGTTTTGGCGAAGTAGCCAGAAATAGTTCCGTCAATAAGGTCACCGCCGCTCGTGGAAAATTGTTTGGTCGCCAATTGCGCCACCGCGAGGGCGAGTTCGTTGCCGCCCGCATCGCCGCTATCCGTCGTCTTCAAGGTAGTGAAGTCGAGCTTCGGATCTAGCGCGATGATCCCGCTGTCTGGTGGAACTTTGAAAAAGTCGCCGGTCATCCCGGTGGGGTTGTAGGCCTGGTTGACCGCTTGAGCGACCTCGTCAGCAGTCGCCTTGATATCGTCGCGCAGCTGCTGGATGGCACCATCGCGGACGTCGATTTGCCCCTTGAGGGAACCGCTCTGTAATCCCAATGTAACCGCCGGCGTTCCTGTGCTGAAGTTGGTTCCGTCGAACGCGATCGTGGCGGCGTTGGTCTTGTCCAGCAGGACCACGGGATTACTCGCAGTATCGTAGGTCGTAATCTGGATCTGACCATGGGTCCCAGGAACCTCCTGTGCCGTAAAGTTTAGGTATTGAGAGAGCTCTTCCAATTTCGCTTCTCGTTGGTCTCGCAAATCGACTGCCGCGCCGGGAGTGGTAATCTCCAGTCCTTGAATCTGATTATTGAGATCGCCGATGTCCTTCAAAATCCCATTGACGGTGCTGACGTCGGTTGTGACCTGATCTGTGATATCGCCTTGCAGAGTCGCCAGGCGATCATCGGTGACGTTGAACTCGGTGGTGAGCGCGTCCGCCTTTTGCAGGAGGACTTGTTTGGCGCCGGCGTCGGTCGGATTGGCTGCGAGCTCGCCGAAGGAGTTAAAGAAATCGTTTAGGGAAGAACCGATTCCGGTGGTCGTTTGAGAGATGTCTCCGATGGCGGAGGAATCGCCCGCTAGGTTAACCTGCACGCCGAGATCAATCTGCGCCTTGGTCAGGTTATTCTGCTGCGCTTGCCAGAGACCGGTCGCAGAGATTTCGCGGGTGAGCTGGGCATCGAGGAACTGATCCCGAATCTGCTGGATGCCGATGGCGTGGACTCCCATGCTTTGCGGCCCGATCGGCGTCTGGATGGTCCCCAGATCCCCTAATTCCAGGCGCTGCCGGGCATAGGCCGGATTCGTAATATTCGCGATATTCTTACCCGCCAGAGCAACGCCCTGACTAAAGGTGCTGAGAGATTGCGCGGCAGAATTAAGGTCTCCGAAAAGTCCCATAGAGTTAGCTCCTCGCTACGACGCGGCCTTTGGCGGCCGTCGCTCCGACTTCGACTCGGCCTTCTGGTGAATAGGTCTTGATTAGGCTCCCGGGATTAAGACGTTGCAGAATCTCCTGCGAGACTTCAATCGTTCGCGCGAGCAGCATTTGGTTTTGGCGCGCCCGCCGCTTGGTTTGCTTCACGAGACGATTTACTTCACTCACTAAGGCGCGGAGCAACGGCCACGCCGCCCCGGGGAAGTAGGGAATGAGTGCGGAAAGCGGCGTGCTTTCGGGGCATTGCGCCTCTCTGGCAAGAAGGCAGACGGAGGCTTTGCGGCGTTTGTGGCAATCGCGAATGATGGCCACTTGTTTGTTAATGGCTTCCGCGATGTGGAGGACCAGATCCGGTTGGCGCCCGAGGATCGCGGCCTGTTGTTCCTCGAAGAGATTAAGGAGCGCCCCATGTTCCTGCAATTCGTCGCGGAGCGGTTGGACTAAACACTCCCAGTCAGTGATCATGATTTCCTTTGGTGAGTTGTGTCTGTAAAACGTGCCCCAGTCCGAGACCACCCGCTTTGCCGATGCTGTCGGCGAGAGAGCCGGTGAGGAAGTAGCCATAAACCTGTGATCCGGGACCGTTCTCGAGGAGCGGTTTCATGGATTCATCGAGGATCTGGCGCAACAAAATCCCTTCGAATTGCTCGGCCGCCTTTGCGATCTTGGCCGGATCATTCTTCGTTTCTTCCGGACCGGGAGGCTTCAGGGCTTCGGTGGCAAGGTTGCCGGTAAGAGCCGGGATGTTCATGGTCATTCAAGAACCAGGTCAGCTTGCAGCGCCCCAGCCGTTTTCATGGCCTGGAAAATCGCCATCATGTCACGGGTGGATAAACCGAGCGCATTCAGGGCCGAAGCGACCTCCTGGATGGTGGGCAATTCTTCCACTACTTTGAATCCGCCTTTTTGCTCATTAGCCTGCGTATCTGTTCCCTGCACAACCGCAGTCCGACCGTTGCTGAGAGGCGGTGGCTGGCTCACGCCCTGCGTCGAAGCAATGGTAATCGTGAGCGAGCCATGGCTTACAGCAACGGCAGAGATGCGGACACTGGATGTAGCAATGATGGTGCCAGTCCGCTCGTTGATTACGACCCGGGCGAGGTTGTCGGGCTGCACTTCGATCGCGCCCAGCGACGCGAGGAAGTTCACTTCGTAGCCCCGGTAATCCTCGGGCACGCAGATATTGACCGTTGAGGCGTCCTTGGCCAGCGCCGTCTTCGGGAAGACGTTATTGATCGCCTCGGCAATGCGCGCGGCCGAAGCATAATCGGGATTCAACAGCAGTAGCTCGACGGCTTTGTTAAAGACAATCTGGGTCGCGATCTCGCGCTCGACCAGTGCCCCACCGCTGATCGTGCCGACCGTCGGATGGTTCTTCTGCACGGTCGCGCCACCGGGACCGCCCGTGCCGCCGATGAACCCACCGACCGCAACCGGTCCTTGAGCAACCGCATAAACAACGTCATCGGCGCCGAGCAACGGAGCCTGGAGCAGAACGCCACCCTGAATCGTCTCCGCATCGCCAATCGAAGAGACTGTGACATCGATCTTCGCCCCTAGTTTGGCGAATGCCGGGATGTCGGCCGTGATCATGACCGCGGCAACATTGTCGGACTTAATCGTATTCGCAGGAACATTGATGCCGAAACGCTGAAGCGCATTTGCAATGCTTTGGACGGTGAAGGCCAACTTGCTATCCCCTTGTTTGGCCAGGCCGACGACCAATCCATAACCAACCAGCTGATTGCTTCGGCCGCCTTCCACGACCGTCACGTCCTTGATCCGGGCACCACGCGCGCCGGTGAGCGGCGCAAGAAGAAGCGCAAGCGAAAGGAACAATGAAGATATAGTCTTCATTAGAACGGGTTGATCTTGTCGTTCAAGCGAAGAAGCCAGCCCTTCTTTTGTGCATCGGTGAGCGTGCCTTCGGAGATGACTTGGATTTGTGCGTCGGCCACGTTACTCGAAGCCACCGTGTTATCCGGCTGGATGTCATAGGGGCGGATAATTCCATGGAGCGAAACAAACTGCCTTTCCTTGGAGAATGAGATTTGGCGAATTCCCTCGATCACGAGGTTGCCGTTTGGGAGCACGTCTATCACCTGCACAGCCGAACGCGCCGTGATGGTCTGTTTGTTGTTGATCTCACCACCGCCGTTGTAACTATTCGCGCCGGAAACAGGCAGAGTCGGCAAGCTTGGGATCACGATGCTATCCGACTTCTTTTGCACCCTCCCCAGAAGCGTGTTCGGTATTCCGGTAATGAACTGGTTTACGATGTTACTCAGGAAGCCTTCCACGCCCGCTTTGCTCTCCTTGTTCGTCTTAAGATCCAGAGTGTTGGTAAACGATGCCGTTTCGCTAATGACGATCGTGACGATATCACCGACGCGCTTGGCCCGTTTATCGGCAAACATCCCGCGTTCTTCCGTAAAACCTTCGCGCCAGAGCGAACCTGCCTGCACGTGAGACGTGAGATAAACGGCCAGGAGAGAGAGAAGGACTAGGTCAAAACTGGACTTCGACTTGGCTTTCATTGATAACTTGTGCGGTAAAGTCCTTGCGGCTCTCGATGTTTCGCATCTTGATCAGCGCCCGCGAGACTCCATCTTCGAGGGCGAGTGCTTTCATACGGATGGCAAAGGTACCCTGGCGCGCCACGACCTCGACGACCTCACCTTTGTGGATCACAGGCCGCTCGGAAACATCCCGTCGGGTGAGTGGACGCCCCGGCGCAACGCTTTGCGCGAGATCGTAGATCGTAGGATCGACGTCCGATGACAGAAGCGTTTCGCGCTCCCGCAAAACGTCGACCTTCTGCGCACTGATAAGAGACCGGTCCAGGACTTGCCCGCGGTCGAGACGCCCTCCGGCCACCCAGACCTCGCGCCAAAGCTGCGCCCGCAAGGCAACTGGAAAGTCACCCAGGGCCTGGTCCTTCGCGGTGAGTTTGCAACGAACGACAAATGCGCTGCTTAAGCCGGCACCGGGATAGTCGACGATCGTGAGTTCATACTCATGTGGAACCAAAATCCGGGCCCAGCGCGATGCGACCTCAAGCTTCAGCTCGCCTTCGAGAGAATAACGTTCCTGCAACTGTTTCTTGATCGTGGTAAGCGCTTCTTCTGGAGTAAGAATGTGGAGAGCTTCTTTCGCAGGAGGTGAATCGGTGCCTGTCTTTCCATCCAGCGAAGTGGACGCGGCGGCTGCGACGACGCCTACCGGCGCGAGGAGTTTGTCCAGTTGCGCAGAAGCTGTTGCTCCAAGGGCTAGAGTGGCTGCAACGCTGAGGAAGAGCGACCTCATCAACGCTTCATCTCCGAAATTTTCGCGAGCATTTCGTCTGAGGTTTGGACGGACTTCGAGTTGATCTCATAGGCACGTTGCGCCTCGATCATATTCACCATTTCCTCCACAATGTTGACGTTGGACGATTCAAGGAATCCCTGCTGGAGCGAGCCAAAGCCGTTCTCGCCGGCATTGCCCGCTTCTGGCGTTCCGCTGGCCGGCGTCTCTTCGTAAAGATTGCCGCCCAGACTACGCAGGCCACTCGGGTTATTGAAACGGGAGAGTTGGATGCGAAACGTCTGTGTGCCGCCAGGGGCTTGCGTCGTGACCTCACCATTGCTGGAGATCGAGATGGCCGTCGTGCCTGGGGCGATCGGCTGGAAGCCGCTGAGCACTGGCAGACCGTCGCTGGTTGTCACCCGGCCCTGGCCGTCGGTCTTAAGTGATCCATCGCGGGTGAAGGCCGAGGTGCCATCTGGTCGTTGCACTTCGAGAAAGCCGTCGCCATCGATCGCGATATCGAGCTTGTTTCCCGTCTGCGTCAGTTGACCTTGCGTAAAGAGCTTCGCGGTTGAGACAACCTTGCTGCCGTTACCGATCTCTACACCGGTCGGAACAACGTTTCCCGAGCCGGCGTCGGCGCCGACCGCGCGCGGCTTTTGGTAGAGAAGATCCTGGAACTCGATCCGGCTGCGTTTAAAACCGCTCGTGTTCGCGTTCGCGAGGTTGTTCGCGATGATGTTGAGGTTGAGTTGCTGCGCGGCCATGCCAGTCGCGCCCGAGTAGAGTGATTGAATCATAATTAGGAATGGTTACGCCGTTGGATTACCCAGGGCTTGGATTGCTTTATCGCTTTCGTCGTCGTGACTCTGCATGACTTTTTGGCAGGCCTCATAAGCTCGGGAAACCTCAATGAGGTTTACCATCTCGGTGGTAGGTGAGACATTGCTCCCCTCGAGATAGCCATTAAGAACCGACGGCTTCTCCGAGGGGGTCGGCTGCTCTCCCGAAGGAGGAGGGCCCATTAGCCCGTCGCCGATCCGGCGCAACTTGTCGAGGTTCTTGAACTGGTAGATAGGCAGCTTCGCAACCGGTTGGTCTCCTTGAAAAAGCATTCCTTCGGAGTTGATCGAGATAGGACCGGACCCCTCCGGAAAAGTAATCGGGCCGCTTTCGCCCATGACTGTGAGGCCTTGTGTGGTGTTCAAGGTGCGATCGGCATTGCGTTGGAACTGACCATTGCGGGTGTAACCCATCTCTCCATTGGCGCGTTGGATCTGGAAAAAACCATTTCCCTGAATCGCGAAGTCGTAGTCTGCTCCGGTGCGGCGAAGGTTTCCCTGAGCGAAGTTAATCTTGGTCGAAGCCTTGGGCATGACCCCCTGGCTGCCATCGCCCGACCGAACATGCGAACTTGCCTTCGCTCCGTCGTCGCTTACCGAATCAAAGGAGATCTCGCTCCTCTTGAATCCGGGGACGGATCCCGACGCGAGATTCTGGGCCAGGATTTCCTGCCATTTCTCGTAAGCACCGAGTGCGGCTGCTCCCTTGTATAAACCAATGTTCATGGCTCACCTGAGACATAGCAATGCCCGTGCCTAAGCACTTTCCGCTTGGGAAAAGATTCCAACGGCGGGAGCGGGAGGATGCTTTTGCCGGCAATACCTGCCGCATCATTTGTTCTCGGAAGGGGCGACGATCACGGACTGCCGCTACAGGAGTTCGGAGATTTTTTCGAGGCGAGATAAGTAAGGATAGACCTCGCCTAATACTCACACTGCAACTCGATCCTCTTACAGCAGGTACAGATGACGATGATCCGCTCGACGCACCCTTCCCGGTTCACCAACTCCAACTGTGGTTGGGCTTCGTCGCGGACCAATTGGGCATTCGTCGCGTCACCCGATGACAGGGCAGCCGGCGCGGACCCAGGCGTTTTTGGGCGAAGGAAAGGTTGGAAGCCCGGTTCGCCCGGCGGCTGGGGAGTGTAGTGCTGAGCAGTCGCGAGTGAAGGGCGGTTTTGCAGGAAGCTTTCCATAAAGGCTATTTGTTGACGTTCAGGCTGATCGTGATGCGCTGGTTAGACTCAGAATCCGGGGGAAGATTTGGAAGCGGCTTCGTTTCGCCATAGCCACTCACACGCTCGATTTTCTTCGGGTCGACCGCATAGAACTCCAGCAGTCGGCGCGAAGCATTTGCCCGATCTGCCGAAAGCTCCCAAGGGCCGTAGTCCTTGACCGTCGGGACAAAGCCGCTCGCAGTGTGGCCGTCGATGGTAACGCGGAGGTGATTGCGATCCGCCAGCCAGGCCAAATTTTGCATGACGAAGGTGCCCCAGTCCGTGAACGTCGCGGTGCCCTTTTCAAAAAGAGGTTGGCTCTGGCGATCGTAGAGCGTCACCTTTAAGCCATCTGAAGTGACTTCCATATCAACCGGCTTCTCTCTTGTTACATCGCTGACGTTCAGCATTCGATTTAGCTCCCGCGCCAATGCAGTGAGAAAGGAGAGGTTGGCGGCTGCGGCACTCTCCCGGGATTTATCTTTCCCCCGCGACCCGCCCGACTCGGTCTTCATCACACCTATCGAGCTCTTACTCAGAGCATTAAAGGGCTGCTTAAAGTAGGACGACGTTGCGAGTAGGATTTGCTTATCCTGTGCGCTGATCCAAAGAACCATGAACAAGGCCATCATTGCCGTGACGAAATCTGCGTAGGCGACTTTCCAGGCGCCTCCATGATGAGCCTCTTCCTTCTTTTTCACTAAGATTCTTTCGCGGCCCCGAGGGACTTCAGGATCTTCTCCAGGTCATCCGCCTTTGGCTGAACATGGGCATCGAGACAGCGTCGCGCCACTTCGACGGCCATGATCGGGGCCATGCCGTTGGCAAAGCCGGCGAGGCCCTTTACGATGCAGGCGAAATATTGCAGCTCGAAGACATTGTTATGTTTGATCCGGTTCGTTAGCGGATTGATAAAGCCGTAGGCGCCGAGGATGCCGAGGAAGGTACCGGTCAACGCTGCCGCGACACGTTCGCCGACCTTCGCAGGTCCGTCCGCGATCGCAGCCATGGTATTGATAATGCCCAGGACCGCCGCGACGATACCGACGCCGGGCAAGGAGTCGCCAATGAGCTGCAGGATATGCACAGGGGCGCCCGCCTCCTCATGTTTGGCCTCCACTTCCGACTCCAATAATCCCTCGAGTTGCTCCGGCTTTATACGGCCGTCGATCAAGGGCTTGAGACCATCGCAAAGGAAACCCACCCGCTTCTTGTCCTTGATGAAGGATGGGTATTTCTTGAAGACGCTGCTTTTCTCCGGCTCGAGGACGTGATCTTCCAGAGCAATAAGGCCATTGCGGCGTGCCAGCATGAACATCTCGTAAAGAAGTTTCATCAAATCGAGATACTCCGTCTTGTTCCCACCGCCGCCTTTCATTGCGCCAAGGGTCTTACCCATCATCGCTTTCAGGACTGACACGGGGCTTGCAATGACGAGGATGCCTAACGAAATGCCGCCGATGACGACAAACTCTGAGACGTGCATCAAGACCATCGGCTGCCCGCCGGCGAGCATGAAACCGCCGAGCGTGGCCGCTAGGACGATGATAAAGCCGACGATCAGGAGCATGGCTGCGGCCGACTGGATGCAAGCAGCACGTTTTCGAGGAAGGCGCGCAATCCGAGCACAGTCTGGGTGTGAATCTGCGAGATTCGGCCCTCCGTCAGGCCAAAGGCTACCGCGATTTCGACCAGCCGCATCTCTTCAAAGTAATACATGGCCATGATTTTCTTCGGAACGTCAGGCAGTTGCTGTAGGCGTTCCATAACCAGACGGATTAACTCTTTCTTTTCTAACTGATCGCGGGCCGACATCTGTTCTCCATCCTCGATCGTCTCGTGGAGAGCGATGTCATCGGTGTCATCCATATAAACGGCGGAGTCTAGCGGCAGAAAAGTCACAGGTTTGACTTCCTCCAGCATTTGTCCGTACTCTTCGGCCGACACTTTCAGAGTCTCCTGCACGTCCTCCTCGGTCGCGGGTCGTCCAAGGCGTTGTTCGATCTCTACGATAATATCCTGCAGCTTTTTGGCTTTCTCTCGGTTGCCGCGCGAAAGAAGATCCATGCGGCGCAACTCATCGAGCACCGCTCCGCGGATATGAGTCATCGCGAAGGCCGGGAAAGCGCAGCTTTGTGAGGGATCATATTTTCTTACTGCGGTCATCAGGCCCCCAATGCCCACGCTATGCAGATCGTCAAAATCGAGCGTCTGAGGCAGCGTCATGCGCATCCGACCCACCACCGTTTTCACCAGCGGCAGATGCCGCTCGATGAAGGCCTGTTCGGATTCGGGTGAACTTGTGGATCGATAAGCATGCCATGCTTTGGCAGCTTTGGTCTTGGGGCGAGTCGTGGTTGCGCTCATAGTTAGTTGGCTCCGTCAGGGGCAATCTTTGCCGGTCCATCGTTTCCCTCCGCGTAGGATTCCAAGACGAGACTCTTGATGCAGCGGATCACCACGAAGTGAAATCCGCGGAGGAGAAAGGCGCCGGCCAGGCATCCGATCGCCCCGTCGCGCAGTGCAAAGCCAATCTCGCTCCCGGCGAGTAGCGCGCTAAGGAAGACAGCGAGAAAGCCGATTGAGCCGCCAAGCAAAAGGAAGAATCTCATAGGCCATTCACTCGCTGAGCATTCGCCGAGCCACCGACCGGAAACGTTCGCGCCAAAATCGAAGGAAAAACCTCCTCGATGAAATCACCCGCAATGTTTTGGCCGGAACTGAGGAAGAGTGGGGTGAGATTGTGCCCGAGGATGAATTCCCAAAGCTTGCCCCAGTGCGATAACTCATCGAGATGGGTGAAAACGACGTGGGTGGCTTCGAGGCGTTCACCGGCCTCGTAGATCTGCTTGATCACGCTTGCTTCGTAGGCCGCATTGACAACAAGGACGCGGCTCATGACCGAGAGGTGGTCGAGAGCTTCGTGATAAGAGCCGAGCTCCTTTGCGTCACCCAAAGTGACGCCCGGCATGTCGATGTAAATGTTTTCGTTAGGCAAAAGCGGCGGAAGATCTTCGAGCGAACGCGAGAGAGGAACGCCGAGCGCTTCGCAAAAGACGGTCAGGCCGTCGCTCGGATTCGCCCGGTCGAGATCGACCTTCAGGACGGCGGCCTGGCGGCGGCGGACAAACACATCTACGGCCAGGCATTTGCAAAGCGATGTTGTTTTTCCTGTGCCGGCGGCGCCAATGAAAGCGACGCGTTGCTCGAGCGGGCGCTGAGGCTGCTTTTGATATTCATCCCGGAGCAGGAGCGCGACTTCGTTGAGCGCGAGATGGAGTGGAAGCTCAGCGAAGCGCGACCAGCTGGCCGAGTTCTTCAGCGTCGCGAGCATGACGGCAGGCAGGCCGCCACGAATAAGTAGCCGCGATAACTCTTCTCCGGGAGGGACCTCCGGAAGGAGTGGAGTTACTTCCTGCTCGCGCGGGGGCGGCGCTTCGTCGGTGACAACGTCTTCTTCGCTGATCGTGATGTCCGGTGTTTTCCGAAGTGACTCTTCGGAAGGTGGCTCCGGTTCTTCGCCAACCACTTCCGCGACCACTTCGAGTTTTGGCGCGCGTAGAAATCTGGCCAGGCCCGCGCCCTCGACCTGACGGACGGAGATGACGCGAGCACTCTCGCCGAGGCGCTCGCGCAGGAGGCGAACGGCTTCATCTGCGCTTTCGACGATGAAACGGTATTGCTCGCCAGGCTTTGGCAATTCTTCTGCAAGAGTGGACATGATTCGTTAGGCGGCGCGCTGGATCTGTGGTTGCAGGATGATGGAGACGTTTTGGATTTCGATCTGGGGTGGCAGTTCCTGGAACGAGAGGACGACCAGTTTGCTGAGCGACGGATCGAAGAAGCGCTTGAACGCGAGGCGTAGTTCCGAAGTGATAATGATGATCGGCGTCAGACCCTGCTCGGACATTTTCGTCATGCGATCCGTTAGCTCTGCCAGGAGGTGCTGGGCCAGGGCCGGGTCAAGGACGAGCCCGATGTCGTGCGGAGTACGCTGGATCCGGCCAATCAGAAATTGCTCGAGCCGAGGATCGAGCGTGATCGCCTTGATTACGCCCGGTTCCGATTCGTAGTCGCTGATGAAGTAAACACCGAGCCGCTTGCGCACCTGCTCGGCGAGATCGTCCGGGTTTTTCGAGAGCGGCGCGAAGTCGCCGATACACTCGAGGATGACGCCGAGGTTGCGAATCGGAACGCCCTCGCGGAGGAGATTTTGGAAGACGCGCTGAATGATGCCGATGTTGACCAGATCGGGAATAAGTTCGCTGACCAGGGTAGGATTTTTTTCCTTCACGTGGTCGATCAGCGCCTGCACGTCCTGCCGTCCCAGGATGAGGTGCGAGATGCGCTTCAGGCTCTCGGAAAGGTGAGTGATCAGGACTGAAGCGGGATCGACGACGGTGTAGCCGTGGATTTCGGCGTTCCGCTTTTCCTCTTCCATGATCCAGATGGCGTTAATGCCAAAGACCGGCTCGATCGTGGGAGAGCCGTTGAGCGTGACCGGGCTATTCGTTACGTTCATCGCCATCCAGCGATTGGCGATGAGCTGGCCGCGCGCGACCTGTTTGTTACGGAGAAGAAACCTATATTCGTTAGGTTCAAGATCTAGACTGTCGCGAATCGCGATCGGCGGGATGATCAGGCCCATCTCGCGTGCCAGGGCTTTGCGCACTCCGGTGACGCGGTCGAGCAGATCGCCTCCGCTGTTTTTCTCCGCCAGACTCAGAAGGCCGTAACCGAGCTCGATCGCGAAGACGTCGACGTCGATCAGCTTTTGGAAATCCTCGGCCACGGGGTTCGCACCGGTGGCCGCCGCGGATTTCTCTTTCGCCTTTGGGCCGGGTGCGTCGGCCGTCGCGGATTTTGCTGCCTCAGTTCGTCGCGATTTCTGGAGCTGGCGGGCGGTGAAGGCCGCCAAACCCCCTAGGACCACAAACGGCAGCACAGGCATTCCCGGCATGAGGCCAAAGACAAAGAGCATCCCGGCGGCCACGGCGATCGCGCGGGGATAAAGCGTAAGTTCCCGGCTAATGTGAACACCCAGATTGGAGTCGCCGGAGGCGCGGGTGACCAGGATGCCTGCCGCCACGCTGACGATCAGCGCCGGCACCTGAGAGACGAGGCCGTCACCAATCGAGAGCAGGGTAAATTTCTGCAACGCCTCGAGGATCGGCATCCCCTTCTGCAAAATGCCGATCGCGAATCCGCCGATGATATTGATCAGAGTGATGAGAATACCGGCGATGGCGTCGCCGCGGACGAACTTGCTCGCACCGTCCATCGCGCCGTAGAAGTCGGCTTCCTTTTGAATCTTGTAGCGCCGTTTCGTGGCCGTCGCTTCATCGATGATACCGGCGTTCAACTCCGCATCGATCGCCATCTGCTTACCGGGCATCGCGTCGAGGGTGAAACGCGCCGCGACTTCCGCGATACGGCCGGCACCTTTGGTGATGACCATGAAGTTGATCACGACTAGGATGAGAAAGACGACTCCGCCGACGACGTAGTTACCGCGCACGACAAAGTGGCCAAAGGCGTCGATAATGTTACCGGCATGACCATCGGCGAGGATGAGGCGGGTTGACGCGACGTTGAGCGAGAGCCGGTAAAGAGTGATGGCTAGGAGCAGAGTGGGGAACCCGGAGAATTCAGGCGGATCCTTTACATAGATAATGATGAGCAGCATCAGGAGTGAAAAACCAATGCTGGCGGCAAGTAAGAGATCGAGCGCGAAGGCCGGCACCGGCATGACGAGGAGCACAACCGTCCCAAAAAGCGCGGCAACGAAAAGGAGGTCGCCCTTCTTGAGAAGTTCGATCAGCCTGCGCGGGGCGGATGGAGAGGCAGTCATGGACTAACTCCTGCCCTCCCTCGCTTCCAGGCCTTCAAACTCTGCGCGACGGTGCTTCAGCTCGTGGAAATAGAGGCGGTGCGTCCGATACACGAAGGCGAGAATGTCCGCCACGGCGCGATACAATTCCGCCGGGATCGGTTGGCCTACCCGTCCGTATTTGAAGAGCATGCGCGCGATCGGCTTGTTCTCCATCATCGGCACCTTGTGGTTGGCGGCCAATTCCTTGATGCGCTTGGCGAAAAGCCTCTCGCCCTTAGCTAGGACGACCGGCGCTGTGTCTTTACCGCGCTCATACTTCAAAGCGACGGCATAGTGCGTCGGATTCGTCACGACCACGTCGGCCGTCGGCACGGCACTGAGCATTTGCTTTTGCATCAGGCGGCGAGCCATCTGTCGCCGGGCCGCGCGGACGTGAGGATCGCCTTCTGAGGAGCGATTTTCTTCCTTCACCTCCTGCTTGGTCATCATCAGATCCTTTTGGATCTTGCGGAGCTGGTAGATATAGTTGAAAGCGCCGACGCTACCGAGCGCGAGGACGAAGCGCCAGATCAGCTTGAGCGCCGTCTCGTAGATGAAACCGCCGAGGCGATACGGCGCCACGGGCGTGTAGAAAATCGGGTCGGCAAGGATCGTTTGCAGCGCGCTCCAGACGATCGTGCCGACGACAGCGAGCTTTGCCGCATCAGTCGCCAGCTTGACCCACGCCTGAGTCGAAAAGATGCGCGCGAAACCTTTCGCGAGATCGAGGCGTGAAAGTTTGAATTCCAGCGCCTTCGGCGAGAGCCGAAAACGGCTTTGCAAACCGCTGGCCAGGCTGGTAGCAAGCGCGCAAGCCGCCCCCATCGGCACGATGAAACCGAACATCGTCATGACGGAAATCGAGACCCATCCCCTCATGCCGGCGGGATTCATGACCCACTTGTCGAGCTGTCCAAAGATACCGACGCTGATGCCGGCGAGTCGCTGGGTGTATTCCTTCGCCGTGAAGAGGAACATCAAGCCGGCGGTGGCGAGGACGAAGACCACATTCAGGTCGGCTGTGCGCGCGAACTGACCTTCCTCCTGTGCCTCACGCAGCCGTTTCTCTGTCGGTTGCTCTGTTTTTGAACCCTGCTCGGACATTTTGCCTGCTTATGGGATCACCCGAAGCATCATCTCCGGAGATCCCCGCAGAGCACTAAGCACGGCCTGTGCCGTGAGACCGAGAGTCAGGCCTAGAATGGCAATTCCAACCAACACGCGCACCGAAAAACTCTCCGAGAAAACATTGATGCTGGGAGCGGCCTTGCCCAGAATCGCAAAGGCGAAAGTCACAACAAAATTCACCGCCAGAAGCGGCGCGGCCATTTGCAAAGCGACCAGGAAAATATTGCCGCTCGCGCTGACTAGAGCCTCCGCAGTATCCCGGTGAAAAGCGATCGCGCCAACTGGAGCAATTTGAAAACTGCGCAGAAATGCGAGGAAAACCGCGTGATGACAGCCCGAGATCAAAAACAGGAGAGAGCCGAGGTAAAACAGAGCCGTTCCAACCGGGGAAGAAGTCTGCCGCGAGATAGGATCAATCTGTGAACTTACGGTCAGGCCAATCTCGGTGGACATCACCTGGCCCGCGAACTCGATCGCGTAAAAGATAAGCCGAATGGCGAAACCCATGAGCAGGCCAATAAAGAGTTCGCGCACGGCAATCGTAATCAACGCCAGCATGCTGTCGGGTATCGCGGACGTTGGCTGGGCTTGCGCGCCCGCGAGATAGGCCAGCAGGACGGCGATCGCGAGGCGAATCTGCACCGGCACACTCTGACCGGAGAAGACCGGAAGGAGCGCAAGTAAGCCGCCGGCCCGGATGAAAACCATCATGCCGGTGTAGAGGAGGTCGAAGGAGATCTGCACTACTTCACCATGTCTGGAAGATGGGAGAGATAGACGGTGGCAAATTGCATCATCATCCGCAGCATCCAGGGAGATGCGAATATGATCACCATCCCAATCGCGATCACCTTCGGAACGAAAGTAAGTGTCTGTTCCTGAATGCTCGTGACCGATTGCAACAAGCTCACGGCGACTCCCACGAGCACCGCGATGATCAGGATCGGCGCTATTACCAGCAGCGAGGTGGTAACAAGTGAACGCAGGATTTCGATAGCTTGCTCGATATTCATATTCCGAAACTCTCTACCAAGGACCGAATCACTAGGTGCCAACCATCCACGAGGACAAAGAGGAGCAGCTTAAAAGGAAGAGAAATCATCGTGGGCGGCATCATCATCATCCCCATCGACATCAACGTGGAAGCGACAAGGAAATCGATAATGAGAAACGGGATAAAGACGAGGAACCCCATCTGAAATGCTGTTCTCAGCTCACTCACGACAAAGGCCGGAATGGCGACGCGCATCGGGACTTCTTCGATTTTCGTCGGCCCGGCTCCTGAGATGCCGAGAAAGAAATCGAGCTCACTCCGCCGCGTCTGTTTGAGCATAAACTGGCGTAAAGGCGCCGACGCTCTCTGCAGGGCGACGTCCGTTCCAATCTGTTTCGCCATGTAAGGCTTGAGCGCTTCGCTGTTAATCCGGGCCGCGATCGGCGACATGATGAAAATCGTCAGAAAGAGGGAGAGACCGACGATGATCTGATTCGACGGCGCGCTTTGCACGCCGAGCGCGCTCCGGACAAAACCGAGGACAATCACCAGACGAGTGAAACTGGTCATCAGCATAATGATCGAGGGTGCCAGCGTCAGCAGCGTCATCACGAAAAGGATCTGGATGACCGAAGAAACGTTTCCTTGTTCGCCACCGTTCCCAATCGTGATGCTGATAGGCATGGAACTCGCCGCGGGCGACGCCGCGGGCGTTGGCGCCTGAGCGACAGCCGGCAGCGTCAGCGCCAGGAGTGCAATCAAAATAAGGCCGGCGCGCAGCAGTCGACGCGATCTTGCGGGAGTCGCTTTCATTAGCACTCGCCGAGATGCGCAGCAAAGGAGTCATCCGCTTTGCCACCGAGGTCGCTGATTAACTCGATCCGACCTGGGCAGACGCCGAGCAACATTTTTCGACCTTCATATTCCGCCACCACGAGGAACTGCCGGTTCCCTAGCATCCGCGTCTCGGCGACATTGAGTTTGCGCAAACCTTTGTTCTTCTTGGGAAACAAGTTGAAGCCATTCTTTAAGAAGTAGGAGCCTCCGGCTAACAACGCCACGAGAAGGCAGAAATAGATCGCTAGTTGGATCCCGCTACCCGAGTTGGTCGGCAGCGGCGTAGCAGGAATGAGGACTCCGGTTGGCTTCTGCACGGACTGGGTCGCTACCGGAGAAGATGAAACTGGCGCTCCGCTTTGCTGAGCAAACGCTCCGTTAGCGAGAAGAAGCATGACCGCTCCGCAGAGGGTCAGGCACGCCGCGACTTTCACGACTTTTCTCCGATGAGCTCCGTGATCTTGATTCCGAAATTCTCCTCCAGGACCACGACCTCACCGTGCGCGATCAACTTGTCATTGACATAGAGCCCGACCGGCTCGTTGGCACGCTGATTGAGCTGGATGACTGCGCCGGGACCTAGTTCGAGCATTTCGCGCATGGGTAACTCACAGGTGCCGAGGCGAACGGTGAGTTGGACCTTCAGATCCAGAACGAGACTTAGCTTATGTTCTTCAAGAGGACTGCTCATGACTATTCGATGGCCAAATGTTTCGTCAGTTGCACTGCGATGCGTCCGTTCTGGATGCCGACCAAACCAATGAATTCGCGGGTGTTGGCCAATTGCACGTGAGTTTGGGCGATCAGGTCTGGGTCCATCGGGAGAACGTCGCCGGATGCGAGCGAGAGAAGCTCCTGGACGCGCATTTCCTTCGCCTTCCATTGGGCCACAACTGGCACCGCGATATCGTTGTAGGACGCACGCCACTGCGGTTTCTTGGCGATTGCCTGCGCTCCGGTCCTGGCTTCGCGCTCCCGGGCTTCCTTCACCATCGGTTCAACCGTGGAATAAGGAATGCCGAATTGCAGCTGACCCTGAGTCGTGCCCAGCTGGACGTCGACAAAGGCGCACACCATCACGGCATCGGGCAGCGCGGTCTTGAGGAACCGGGCGCTCGTATCATGACCGATGCACTGGCACTGGAGTTTCTTCTCTGAGCGCCATTGCTGGCTCCACTCCTCCATCATGATCGCGATCGCGTCTTCCAAGAGAGCGATTTCGATCTCGCTTGGTGCGCAGTCGACATGGGTCACATTGCCTCTCCCGCCGAGCATGCGATCGATCATCGTATGGCAAAGCGGCAAAGCGATATTCAGCACACCGACACCCAGGAGAGGTTCGATCTCTAGAAGTGCCACCTCAGCCGGCGACTCGATGCTTTCGATGAAGGTGCGATAGGGCTGAGTCTCGAACTTCGTCAGCGTCGCAGTGCACTCCAAGCGAAGAAAGGTGGCGAGGCGAGCCGATAAGTGTTCCACGAATTTCTCGTGCACCTTCTGCACCTGACTGTACTCGGCCTGGCCAAGAGCCGGCGGATTGCGAAAATCATGCGCCACCACAGCGACCGCTTCAGTAAAGGGAGTGCCATTACAGCGGTAGATGCGTTTCTCCTTTGCCGCCGTCTCCGGAGCGGATGCGGCTGATGTTTCGCTGTTCGGCTCCATGCTTACTGGACGACAAATTCCGTGAAGTAAAGTTGCTCAACGAGCTTGTCCTTCAGCGCCTGATTAAAGCTCTCGACCAAGTCATTGCGCACCATGTTTTTCGAGCCGGGTGTTTCCAGATCCGCCATCGACTTGGAACCGAGCACACTGATCGCTACGTCGAGCAGCTGGTTCTTATTCTCGCTCAAGATAGTCTGCAGATCGGGTCTCGACCCGACCACCGTAAAACTGGCCTTGAGATAGCGCGTCCCACCGGTCCCGGCGAGGTTCACCACAATATTGCTGAATTCGTAGGAAGGACCTGGCTTTCCTTCTGATTTTTTATCCTTGCCTCTTTCGTTAGATTCGCCAGCGGCCGAGGCACTTTGGGTCCTGACGCCTGGTTGTAGCACAGCAGCCTTGATTCGCGGGATGAGCACATATTGGGTGATGCCAAACGAAATCGCCGGCATCAGGATCAGGACTGCGACAATCGGCATCCAGACACTCGGTGCCTTCGCCGTCGCGGCGGTCTTTTCTGCCTCTGTGCTTGCGCTTTCTTCTTCAGGCATGGAGAGCGTGGACTAACGTTTAAGGTTGACCACGTCCTCGAGGACGGTGTCCGAGACAGTGATGATTCGCGCCCCGGCCTGAAAGGCACGCTGGGTCGTAATGAGTTGAGCAAACTGATCACTCAAGTCGACGTTCGATAGCTCAATCGTGCCGCTTTGAAGGCGGCCAAGCCCGTTCGAGCCAGGACTGTTGTTCGTTCCGCTCAGGGCGATACCGCCCTCTGGCCCGGCGGCCAGCATTCCACTGAAGAGATTATTTCCTTCGCGAACCAAAGCCGTCGGATCCGCAAAATTCTGGAGCAAGATTTTTCCGCGATCGAAAGTGTCACCATTCGAAAGGCTCAGCACGACGTTGCCCTGAGGGTCAACGGCGAAGTCTTGGAGCGTCGGCTTGCCCGCCTCGACTTCCGCATCAGTGAAGGCGCCACCGGTGTCGTTGGTCAAGCCGTTGCCGATGCTGATATCAAAGTTGACTCTGATATCGCCGAGGCCAGTCGGCGGCGTCGCAATTTGCGTGTAAGTCAGAACGCCGTTAACCACCGTTGCATCGTAGGTCGCGGTGCCATCAGCCAGACCCTGGACACGAAATCCACCCGGGGTGACGAGATAGCCCTGATCATCCAAACGAAAGTCACCCGCGCGGGTCACATAATTGACGTTATTGACAGGATCGCGGACGACGAAAAATCCGTTCCCGGAAACGCCCAGATTTGTCGGATTTCCCGTCGGTGAGAGTGTGCCCTGGGTAAATTGCCCAGTAACTCCGGCGATCTGTACACCGGTCCCGACCTGCGATGCGGAGGTGTTCGAACCCTGACCGTCGGCCGGTGAGGGGGACGACTGTTGCAACAGGTTGCTGAAGTTATCGGAATAGGCCGTGGTGCTGGACTTGAAGCCGGTTGTCAGCGCGTTGGCAATGTTATTGCCGATGACACCGAGACCTTTTTCAAAACTGAGCAAGGCGCTCACTCCGCTGGTCAATGAATCCAATAATGACATATGATCCTACTTTCTCGCTGATGGTTTGCTGAAAATGAGTTTTCTTTGCTTAGGTCTGTGCCCTTACTGATTTGTCACCGGAACATCAACTGGCGGCGTGATGCTGACGCTTTGCACGGCGCTCAGATCGTAGGGCAGTCCGTTGATGATAATTTTCGGGGTGCCATCCTCGATGCGGACGGCAGTGACTTGCCCCGTGACTTCGCCCAAGGCGTTGTCGGCGACAGTGACATACCCTCCCAGGAAACCATTGGCGGAGTTAACCGCGGCCTGCTGGCTATAGGCCTCAAAGTCCGCGGTCAACGTTTGGGTTTGCTGAAGCGCGGTAAAGCTGGTCATCTGGGAAACGAACTCAGTGTCATCCATCGGCTTGAGGGGGTCCTGGTTTTGGAGCTGGACTGTGATTAGTTTCAGGAAGTCGTTTACTCCCAGAGTGTTGGTTCCGGTCGCGGGTGGAGTATTCGGGTCGGGCAGGGTCTCGAGTGCAGCCCGGCTGCCGGTGTCGTTATTGATCGGTGGGATGTTCATAAGTGAAGGATAGATCAGGCCCAGACAGTGATGCGCTCCCCACGGAGAGTGGCTTCGTGTAAAGGCGAAGGAGTTGACGCTGAGGCCTTTTTTCCTGAGGAGGCCGGCGTTGCCAAATAGTTATGCTCCCTCCCGTCAGCCTCTTCCCGGCGTTGCTGACGCGGGTTATCGAAGTCATTCAGACCGCTCTGCGCGGCGGGTGACTCGAAGACAGGGTTGGTCACGCGCATTCCGCGATTCGCGGAGTCACTGGAAAAGCTCGACCATCCCTGGGCGATTGCTTCACGCCATTCCGCGGAATCCGTCTTGAAAATCGTCTTTACCTCGCCGGCATGCATTTGGACCTTCACGATCAATTGGCCGCCGTCGTGAAGTTTGATTTGCAGCTCGACATTTGTCCGGCCATCGGTTCGCAGGCGTTCGATCGCCTGGGATACTTCCTCGAAGAGACGACTCGCTTCCTCGACCCTCGGCGTCTGCGGTGTCGGCTCCGGCGCTGCGGCGGGGGCGGTGAATTTACCCGTGGCTACCACCGCGGGCTCCGCCAAATCGCCGGGCTTTGGATAAGAGTCGGCCTCGCCCTCTCGAGGTGTGAAGGAAGAGTCTCTTGCCGAAGAAATAGTGATATGAGGTTGATCAGGTGTTGAGGTGACTCCCGACAACGGCTGCTTGGGGAAGACTTCGCTTTTCGGATTGGTTTCGATTTCGGCGATCGACATTACGACATGCTGCTTAGCAGCGTTTGTGCCAACGACTCGCGCTGCGAGAGCAAGAGGCGATTGCCCCGGGGGACGATCGGTTGTTTTCTTTGCAACAGGCCCTTCCGAAATGATGCGAAGCTCACGCTGAGCGGCACTTTTTTCCTTCTCCTTGACCGGAGCCGGCGCAGCGTCCAAGGACATCGGTACCCGGATTGAGCGATCGATTGTTTTTCCCGCTAGGGGTTCTTCCGGCAGGACAGTCGGCTCACTTTCGACGGCACTTTTTTCCTTCTTCCTAATCGGAATCGAGGCAGTATCCAACAGCACCACTGGTGTAGCATCCAACAGCACCACTGGCGTAGCATCCAGCGGCACCACTGGCACAGCGTCCGAAGGCACAGACGCCGGGGTAATTGCCGATAATAATTTTGGAAAGAGACGAAAGCTTGTCTCCGCGGTGCCGGCGCTTGGGGCTTGACGGGATTCGGAGTTCTTAGGAACGTCAACCGTGGAGGGCTTGGCTGGGACGAGCGGCGACATGACCGGCAGCAATGGAACGACCAGGTTGTTCACCGCCGTCGAGGCTGGGTCAGCGCTGCCGCTTCTTGGAAAGAGACGAGAGTCTCTCTCCGTCGTGGCGGTACCTGCGACTTGATAGGTTTCGGGGTCCTCAGGAACGGAGACCGTGGGCGGCTTGGCTGGGACGAGCGGCGACGTGACCGGCAGCAATGGGACGACCAGGTTGTTCACCGTCGTCGAGGATGGGCCAGCACTGCCGCTATCAGTAGGAGACGAGTCTTTCGACGCTTTCTTGTCTTGTTGTTTCGGAATCGTCGGGAGCGTGGACGAAATCGGATCCGGCGTAGCAGTCTTCTGACCGGGGTGCTGACAGGCTGGCGCCCGGTGCGGCGGTAAGTGTCTATCGAACGCGTCGCGGGCGCCTGCAATCGACGAAGAGTCATCGGATTCGGGGTTGGCTGCCGATTTTCGAGAAGCAGGCGCGTCCGCATCTGCTCCCGCGTTCGCGGTCGAGTTGCCAGGAGGCAGTGGTGATAGCTGGTTCATGTTTGCGGCGTTTCTTTCTTGAGTGGATCGAGGAGCCGCAGTTTGTCGGAGATTCGAGCGGCGCGTTTCGGCATTGTGTCCTCGTCATCGTGTTGTTTCGACATCTCCGAGAGGATGGCGCCGACTGTCTCTGCTTTCATGAAGGAGAGAATCTTGACTACGGTGTCGTCGCTCATCTCCTTGAAGATGGTGACCGCGGCGGACGGTTTGATGCTGGAATAGGTTTTCGCGAGGTTTTTGAGATTCTTCGCTTCGGACGCCTCGACTCTAGGGATTTTTTGCGAGATTTCGTCGCGCATTGCCTCGACGTTGGCGCGGACTTTTTCCAGCTCCTGCTTCTCCGACGCGATCCGAGCCGCGAGCTTTCCGAGATCCGTTTCGCGAGTGTCGAGCTTTTCGCGCTCGATCTTTAGCTCTTGAACCATCGTGTCGACCGCGGTGGGCCGGAAACTCCAGAGCGTCACTTGGAGAGGCTTCTGTTCCAGTAATCCCGCCGTGGCGTTAAACTTATCTCCCTTGAGGTAGATCAAACCCGCGGTCGTTCCGATATTCAGGATCGCGGCGAGGAGGGCGATGATGAGGACGCGTGATTTCATGCCGTCACCTCACTGGCTTTGCGGGCAAACTTCGCCATGACGATGTCATCGACAGCAATTTGCTCCTGCCGTTCCACCTCGAGACGATGTTTGGCCTGCTGTTTCGCTCGCAAACGCTCCAGGATCTCTCGAGCGCGCTTGGCGGTGACGAGATCTTGCAGGCGCGCCTGGGACTCGGTCTGCGCGTGCGCGAACCGTTCGGCCTTACGATCGCAGACGGATTGCTGATACCCAATCGCGTTGAGAGCGATAATTTGGTCGTTCTTCGAGGATCGTCCGCCGCGGGAGGATTCCAGCACTTCATGCAAACGCTCCAATTCCGCCCGTGCGTCGCTGAGATCGCGTTCGGCGCGCGCCAACGCCGCAGCGGTGCGTGCGTAATTTTCTTGTGCTTCTTTTTCCCTTGTCGCGCGAAGGATGAGCACGGACTCGAGGCGGAAGAGAAATTTCATTTCAAGATCGCCTCGATCTGTCGGAAGCTTTCCGGACGGGTGAATTTCTCCTCGACTTTCTGGCGGAGGAACTGCGTGAGCGACTCGTGTTTTTCGATCGCCAGATCGACCTTCGGATTGCTTCCTTTGGTGTAGGCGCCGATCGTGATGAGGTCCTCTTGTTTGCGATAAAGCGCGAGTAAGTCGCGCGCTTCGCTGGCCAGTTCCAACTCGGAGGGCGAGCTGATATCGCGAACGAGACGACTGACGCTTTCGAGCACGTCGATGGCTGGGAAATGGTTAGCCGTCGCGAGGGCGCGAGAGAGAACGATGTGGCCATCCAGGATACCGCGCACGGCATCCGCGATCGGTTCGTTCATGTCGTCTCCTTCCACCAACACGGTGTAGAAGGCGGTGATCGATCCATGCTCGCCGTTGCCGGTTCGTTCGAGCAGGCGAGGCAACAGAGAGAAAACCGACGGCGTGTAACCGCGGCTGCTCGGCGGCTCGCCCACCGCCAGGCCGATCTCGCGCTGCGCCATCGCGAAGCGCGTGACGGAGTCCATCATAAAGAGGACATTCTTGCCGGCGTCGCGGAAATGCTCCGCGATCGCGGTCGCGAGCTGAGCCGCGCGCAAACGCACCAGCGCCGGCTGGTCGGAGGTCGAGACGACGATAACGGAGCGCGCCATCCCTTCTTCGCCGAGATCCTTTTCAATGAACTCGCGCAGCTCACGGCCGCGTTCGCCGATGAGCGCGATCACGTTGAGATCGGATTCCGCGCCGCGTGCCATCATTCCCAGCAGGGTTGATTTGCCCACACCGCTGCCGGCGAAAATGCCCATACGTTGTCCGCGTCCCATCGGCGCGAAGAGATCGATCGCTCGGACGCCAGTCTGGAACGGGCGCGTGATTTGCTGACGGAGGAGCGGATTGGGCGGAAGGTTTTTCAGCCCGCGGGTGAACTCTGCGTGGAGCGGCCCTTGTCGGTCAATCGGTTGGCCGAGGCCGTTGATGACGCGCCCGATTAATCCTTCACCGACAGGGACGGCGCTCGAAAGTGTGGCCGTGACGACTTCACATCCGGCGTGGACGTGATTCATCTCGCCTAACGGCATCAGCAGGATGCGGTGATCGCGAAAGCCAACGACTTCGGCCAGTGTTTCGGTCGTGTCGCCACGCGAATGGATTCGACAGACGTCGCCGAGCGCAACATCGGGACCTTCGGACTCGATTACCAGTCCGGTCACTTGCGCGACCCGTCCGATTTGTTCCGTTAGCTTCACCGCGCCGAGCTGGCGACGGAATTGTACGAGCACAGGCTCGAGGTCGGGTATCGCACTCATTGGAACGCTCGCTCCAGCGTTTCGAGTTTGGTCGCGAGCCGGCCGTCGATCGCGCCGTGGCGACTGCGAGCGATGCAATCACCGGGTTGGAGGTCGGGGTCGAGGTGGAATTGGATCTGGGGATATTTCTCCCGGAAGCGCTCGTCGATGCCCTCGATCAGGGAAAGATCGTGCCCGCTCAGGCTGACTTCGATCATCTGACGGTTGTCGGTAATTTCCGTGAGCAGTTCCTCCACAAGCCGAATGACGAGGTCGCGATCGATTTCGGTCTTCGCGAGGACGCGGCGCACCGCGTCGATCGTCAATTCCGGAAGAGCGCTCCGTACCTGCTCGGCCAGTTCCTGGCCTCGTGCGAGCAACGCCGCGAATGTCTTTTGCTGAAGGTGAAGAATTTCCTCGCGCTGTTCGACCAGATGTTGCTCGGTCAATGCTGAGGTGTCGGCGCAACCTCGTTGATAACCCTCCTGCCTGGCGGCTTCGAGTTCCTCGGCAGTGACCAGGACCGGCGGCTGCGGGCCCGCAATCCGAACATTCCGGAGCGGTCGAGAGAAATGGAGAGGTTCAGTTGCCGTCACTGGCTTCCTCCCCGCTCTCGAGCGAGATCTCCTCGGCTTCCTCGAGTCTGCGCACGACCGCGATGATGCGCTCCTGCGCAGCGCTGATCTCCTTCGGCTTGATCGAGCCGAGCATGTCCATTTCTTCCCGCACCCCTTCTGCAGCGCGTTTGGAGACGGCTTTCAAAATCCTTTCGGTTAGTTCCGGCTTGGCGCCTTTCAAGGCCTTCGCGAGGTCCGCGGTATCGACGTCGCGGACCAGGCGTTGCATGTCTTTCGCTTCGAGCCGCGCGAGATCCTCGAAGCTGAAGCTTTCCTTGCGAATGGCGGCGCCGAGCATGGCATTGCGCTCATCGACGCGGGCGAGGAGCGCCTTGCGCGATTCCCGGTCGAGCAGATTGAGAATGTTCGCGGCCGCCTTCGCCCCGCCGTTGCGCTGCATAACCTGCGGCGCTTTGACGCGATCGGAGCGCATGTTCAGCTTCTTCGCGATCCTGCCCACGATGTGGCGCGAGGTTTCATCCATCTCCCCCAGACGCTCAACGACGTCTTCGCGCTGTTCTGGAGTGAGCGTCTTGATCAGTTCAGCCGCCTTCGGCACATCGAGATTCGCGAGAATGAAAGCGATCGTTTGCGGTTGTTCGTTCTTGATCAGGTCCGCGATCTGGCGCACGTCCATCTGCTGGATGTCGGAACCTTCCTCGCCGCATTTGCCGGGGGCGATCCGATCGAGCAGGTCAGTCGCTGCGTGACCGCCCCTGGCTTTTTCCAGCGTCATCTGCGCAAATTGGGTGCCGCCCAAAAGTGCGGTCGCGCCCTCCGCCACGACACCGGCGAATTCTTCCAGCACCGCACGCTGGGTTGCTCCATCGAGCACGTTCAGGTTTGTGAGTTCCCGGCAGATTTCCTCGACTTCGGGATTTTCGAAATGCTTCATCACTTCCGCGGCGGCGTCGGGGCCGATCACGATGAGGAATGCCGCGATCTTCTGCGTTTTCGTCAGGGCACTGTAGTCGAGGGCGGGCATCTCAGGATCTGCTGCTGCCGTTCGCCATCCAGCCGCGCAGGGCGACGCCGACGTGCGCGGGTTTTTGGCGGATCATTTCGTTAAGCAAATCGGGAGTAATGCCCGGATTCCGGCCTCCGCCGCGCGTGCCTGACGCGCCGGAAGCGGCTTGGATCAATTCGAAGGGGATTTCGTCCGGCTTGGTTTTCTTGAGCATGCGGAGGAAGAACATCACAAGGATTAAGGCGACGAAGGCTGCGCCGAGATTTCGCAGGATGTCGCTGTAGTTGGAGAGCATCTCGCCGATGCCGCCACCCTTGGGCGCTGGAGGAGTTTCAAAGGCTTGTTCCTGGATCGTGACCGAGTGCGCGATCTCCTGAGCGTTCTCGGTCTTGATGCCGATGGCGTTGGCCACCATTTTACGCAGCGATTCGATTTCTTGCGGGGTGCGCGGTTTGTCTTTTGGCGCAATGAAAACGGCAGCCGTCAGACGGGTAATTTCGCCGGGGCCGCGGACCGCGTTCGTGGTCGTGCGATTCAGCTCGTAGGTATTCGACTTGTTCTTGTGCACCTGTTCGCTGTTTTTGCCGGTCTTGTTGGCCTCAGTGGTGGCGCTATTGGGCGTGTTGCCACTAACTCCCACGGTCGAACTCTGCGCGCCCCCTCCCGCTCCGTCACTTTCAGTGGTGGTGGTGCTGTCTTCGGTCGTCTGCTCGTTCCGCAGAACCTGCACGTCTGGGTCGTAAACTTCCTGGGTGCGCGTGGTGCTGTCGGTATCAATGTCGGCCGAAACCCGAACGACCGCGTTGCCCGAGCCGAGGACCTTGGCGAGCATGGACTCCACTTTGTTGGAGAAATAATCCTCAACGCTTTTGCGATACTTCATCTGGCTCGAGGCGGCGGCGAGCGAACCGTCTTCTTTCAGATTTTCGGTGAGGAGATTACCGCGACTATCGATCAGCGCGACGTCGTCAGCGTGCAGCCCTTCCACGGAGTTCGCGACGAGGAATCGGATGGCGTTCACGTTCTCCTGCGGCAACCCAGCGGAGTTGGTATCGACGAAGACCGAAGCGGTTGGTTTCGCTTTTTCATCGGAAAAGAGGAGACGGTTCTCCGGCATCACGATCATGACCCGGGCCGAGCGCACACCGTGGAGCTGCGCGATCGTGCGCGAGAGTTCTCCCTGCAAGGCGCGGAGGTAATTCGTGCGCTGGACAAAATCGCTGATGCCGAAGTTGCTCCGATCGAAGATCTCGAAGCCAACCCCTTCGCCAGCCGGGATGCCCTTCGAAGCGAGGGCCATCCGCACCTTGTGCACCTGATCGCTTGGCACGTAGATGGAAGTGCCGCCGTTGCCGATCTCATATTGCACTCCTTGCTCCTGGACGGCGGCCGCGATTTCCGAGACGTCCTTGTCGCCGAGGCGGCCGTAGAGGAGCTGCATCGAGGGGTGGTGCGCCCACCAGACCAGCCCGGTCATTCCGCCGACGACGAAAATCGCGGCGACGGCGAGAGTGATGCGTTGATTGAGGCCAAGGTGGCCCCAAATCCGCGTCATTTGTTCGAGAAAGCTTTTCATGGTTGATGCGGTCGCGGCGCTTCAGGAATCAGACCTGCATCCGCATCAACTCCTGGTAGGAATCGACCAGCTTATTGCGGACCTCGACCATGAGCGAAAAGGCCACGCTGGCTTCCTGCATCGAAATCATCGCTTGGTGAAGATTGTTCGTTTCGCCGGTGAGCACCTCGGCTTGGTCGGAGGCGGCGGCTTTCATTTTGCCGTCCACTTCCTGCACCGCATTGTCGATGAAATTGGAGAAGGAGGAGGTCTGCGTCGCGTCGGTGGCCTGCGTTCTTCCTAACTTGACTGGAGCGCCGTTCAATCCGAGCAGCGCGGCCGGGTTGACATCGTCGGGAGTTAATGCGGCAGGATTTTCCGGCCGCGACAAGATCCGGCTGGCCAGTGAAGCTGTGTAATTTCCGATATTACCGATCATAGATTTACGAACTAATGGCCGATGGAGAGAGCCTTCATTGCCATTTGTTTGGCGTTACGGACGACCGCGAGGTTCGCTTCGTAGGCCCGCGAGGAACTCATCAGGTCCACCATCTCGGTTGCGATATTGACGTTGGGCATCTGCACCATGCCGTCCTTGTCCGCGTCCGGATTACCAGGGTTGTAAATCATTTCGCCCGGCGTGGTGTCGTTGGAGATCTGCGCGATCTGGACGCCCTTGCCGCCGTCGTCACCCGGTTCGATGATCGATTGGAAGGAAACAACTTTGCGCTTGTAAGCCTGACCGTCGAGGTCGTGCGTCGTATGGGCGTTGGCGATATTCTGCGCGACCAGGTCCATTCGCGTTTTCTCCGCGCTCAGGGCGGAGGCGGTCATATTGATGCCGGAGATAATGTTCATAAAAGTTAGGATTCCCGACCGGTGATGGCGAGGCGGAGCTGTCGGAGCGACGCGCTCACGAAGTCGCTGAGCGTCTCGAACTGCATGGTGTTGCTGCTCATCGAGATGAGTTCTTTTTCGAGGTCGACGTTGTTGCCATCGGGCCGTTGCGAAGTCGCGCTGCTATCTTCGACCAGCGCTGGGAGGGTCATCGCCTGCGGTTCACCGGCGCGCAGATGCGCCGCAAATTCTTCGTTGAAGTTTTTCGGCAGATCGATCCGCTTGTAGTCCGGCGTCTCGATATTGGCGATATTTGCTGCGAGCGCATCGTGACGGAGCGCGGTCGCATCCAACAGCTTCTTCTGCGCGACGTAATTGCTATCGGAGAACAAGGCGTCGATCATGATCGCGATAACGCAAAGCAGCGGACATGCCACGCGCGCAGATAGAGCTTTTTCAGCCTTGAAATGCTTGGGACTTAACCCTGAGCGCCGGCCATCGTGGCCCGCACATCGGCGGCGAGAATTCGCGCGGCGGGACTCAGATGAAGCGATTGCACGAAGCCATCGGCCCTCCGCAACGCAACACCGCCGTCGGCGCTGAATTCCAGCTGAGATCCCGGCGGCAGATTTTGCCCGTTGAGTGCGGAAGCGATTTCCGGCGTACGCATGAGCTGCTGCATGAGGGTGCTGCTAACATCGCTCAGCTGCGAAGGTTGCACCGTGACTGCGCCCGAGAGGCTGCGCGTTTTCATGAGCGAATCGAATGGGACCCGCGGTTGCTGCTGCGCCGCTGCGGCGACCTCGCTCGGGTAGGTCCATTTGTCCAGAATCGAACTCGCCAGGGAAGTAATGCCGGAAATGATGAGTGGTGCCATATCTGCGCCTGCTAAGCACCGACTATGCCATCCATCTAATGACAACCCGAAAGGGTGCCTAACTTGCGCGTTCAGCTGTAAACCAGGAGCCGCTGCGTCACCGACGTGCGCAGATTGTGGTTCTTGATTTTCTCGATCACGGGTGTGTTGAGCTCCTGCCCTTCCCCCATGAGCAGGAGACCGCTCGGGCTATAGATACCGGTGGCGAGTTTCATCCCCGGCGATAGCTCTTCTACTAGGACTTCTCGCGTGGTCCTTGGCACTTCGCCGGTCGGAGCGGCGCGCAGAAAGAGGCGAACCGCTTCCGGATCAAAAGCCGTGCCGGATTGACGAAGGACGTTCTGCATGGCGGTGTCCTTTGGCACTCCGGCTTCGACGTAATGGACGACTACTGCCAGGCAGCGCGCGGGTCGGGGAATCATCTCACCAGCCAGTCCATCGGGGTAACCGCGGCCATCGAAGCGCTCGTGATGCGCCCGAATAGTCTCACCCACGCCAGTCAACAGATGGACGAAGTTAGCAAGCGACTGTCCGTAAATGGGGTGTTGCTGCAGGAGCTTCCGATCGTCGTCAGTCAGATAGTCGGGCGCGGCAAAGAACTTATGAAGCAGTGAGCGCTCGAAGCCTATGAGTCCAATATCATGTAACCAGGCGCTGGCGATCAGGACCTGTCCTTCTTCCTGCGGGAGAGGACTGTTCTGCACCATGCGCTGGCAGATCGCGACGACCTGTTTGGTGTGCAGCCCAAGGAGCGGGTAAAAGGTGTTAATGATCCGGTAACAAAGTTCGAGAGAATGGTCGAAGTTTGCCTTCATGGCGGCGTGGGCTTCATCCAGTGCGAACTTTTGTTCGTTCAGTTCTTCCAGTTTCGCCCGGAGGCTTTCATTGAGAAGTGCGGATTGCGTCTGGAGGAGAGAGTTACGCGCGATGAGATCATGTCGCTGGACCGCATTCTTGACGGTCGCGACCAGCTCGGCCCGGACCCACGGCTTGGCCAGAAAGCGAAGTATCTCTCCGTGGTTAATCGCCTCGATGACGGTGTCGGCTGAAAGAATGCCAGTAATGAGGACGCGGGAGGAATGCGGCTGGAGGCGTCTCGCTTCCGCGAGCAACTGAGTGCCCAGCATTCCCGGCATCTTTTGGTCGCTGATGACAACCGCAAAAGAACGCTCAGCCAGAAGCTCGAGCGCGCGTGCTGCGGTCGCCGCCGCGACCACATCATAGCCCTCACATCTTAGCTGCTCGGAAAGTGAGTCGAGGACGGCTTCGTCATCATCAACGATGAGAAGTGAAGCCTTCGGTTCGGACTGCATGGAGTCACTAACCCTCGGCCAGAAGCGCCGGAAGTTTCCCCGGCCCGTGCAGGTAGGCGCGGCCGACGTTATTCAAGCGCTGAGTCGCGGTGGTGAGGTCTTGGCGTTCGCTGCTGATGTGTGCGAGCTGCTTTTGGGTAAGGGCGAGATTTTGTTTTTGCCGCGCAAGCAGCCGCTCGGAGTGCTCCGCGGGCAGAGAAAGACCGGCCGCGGTGGCCGCTTCCAAGGCTGCGTCGCAAATGACGGTTTTCTGAGCCTGCAGCCTGGCGAGCGCGGCGAGGTTGAGCTCGCGCAGAAGGACGCCCTCGTCGGTCGTCAGCCGTTCGTAATCGGCGAGCAGTCGCCAGAATTTCTGTTCGCTGCTCATGCTGCCACACTCTCGGATGGCGCCAGCATTGTGGCCCAGGCATTACGAATTTTGCCGAGTAATTCCTCGACTAGCTGAATGGGTTGCGCCTCTTTCTTGCGGTTGGCTTCAGCGAGTTGCGCGATCATGTAATCGTAGAGCGCAAACATTCGTTCCGAAAACCCTCCTGCTCCATTGAGATCAAGCGCGCTCTGTAACTCGCGCAGGATGTTTTGCGCCTTAACGAGATTGTTATGAATCGTCTCGATCCGTTTGACGGGATCTGGTTCCTCAAACCCGGCCACGGCTGTCGCCATGAATCGAATTCCCCCATCGTAGAGCATAAGGGTGAGACGACCGGGTGACGCGGTGTTGACAGAATTGGCAAGATAACATTTCGCGGAGTCGGCCGTGGACATGTCTTAAGAAAAGGGATGAACGCTGCCGAACTTGAGTAATCCGAAGATTGCTCAATGACTCGGCGCGAGAGAGATTCTTTGCTCCTCCTGCTTACTTTCCGCTCGCCGCCGATACTGTCACTGGCGACATCGGTTCGATCGTGGGTGGTTCAGTCATCGGCGGTTCAGTCATTCCGCTCGCGGCCGATATTGTCACCGGCGGGATCGGTTCGATCGTGGGCGGTTCAGTCATCGGCGGCTCAGTGATTGGCGGCTCAGTCATCGGTGTCTGTGTCGACGCGGGCGGTTCAGTCATCGGCGGTTCAGTCAACGGCGTCTGTGTCGACGCTGGCGTAGACTGGTCGCCGTCGACGATCATTTTCGCGAGCTGCGAAAGTTGAGCGGGCGTCGGATAGTTGGAATCGGTCACAAACTGCTTCGCCGCGGCGATCACGTCAGGACGTACGTCCGGGTTTTCTTTCCACGCCTTAGCGATGTTCGGGAATTGTCCCGGCTGGAACCGATCCGTAGAGGCCTGGCGAAGTTTGTATTTGTTAGGAACCGTCGGTTTGATCGATGGAGGCATCGGCTGCGGTTGGATGTTATGCGGCTGCGTGCTATCTGCTGTTGGATTTATGTTCATTGTTTTTGGTTTGGTTCAGTTGGCGTACACAGGCTGATTTATCAGACTGCGGAATGCTTCCCAGGCGACATACTTTGTGAAGCGCGAGGGACTTTGCAGAACAGCCGTGCCAGTGGCGGGATGTTCAACAATCGGTGGGGGGGTAGTGGTCGCGAGATAATACTCTTCGGCGGCCCTGGCGGTGGCGAAATTACCTGCGTCGAAGACATGATCGAAGGCCCAGCGGACGTGACCGGTGGAGGCGTCGACGAGCTTAGAGCGGACGCCGATCGAGATCGGTTGATAGGGACGATAATGTGTGAGTTCGGTAAAGAGTACCCCATCTACTCCGTAATCAGTGCGCAATTTCTTCAGCAACTCACCAGGTAGAACTTCGACAGAGGAAAATTCCCTTTGCCCAAAAAGTGTGTCAAGCGCGTCGCGGCTCACTGGCACTAACTCAAACATCGTTGTCTTTCCCAGCTCCTGAATGAGGACGGTATCAAGCTCAGCAAGGGACGCTTCCTCCGCCGTCGCGTAAGCGATTGGCAGCACGGCCACACGACGAATTTGGGTGCCGGAGACATTGGAGTGAAAACTCTGCACGGGCGGCTCGGGCTGAAAGACGTGCGGCATCTCTGTGCAGCTGGCGAGAGAAGCCACTGCGAGGAGCAACGAAAAAGATTTACAGGTAACGCTCATAGCTAACCCGAAGTGGTGCTGGGAAAGGCATTGGCGAAAGCGGCCGATTGCTGCTGGATATTGGCCTGCGCTTGTTCCATGGCTACGAAGCTTGCGATCAAGCGGTCCTGATCCTGCAGAATGCGCCTTTCCATACTGGCAATCTGGTCGTCGATCGACTTGGAATCGGCCGTGAACCGATTCTTCTCGGTGGCAATGAGCCCGCTCGTGCCGGTGACGCCGATGACAAAGGTGTTGAGCGATGAGACCAGACCGCCGCTGCCGTTGAAGAGTGCCTGGACGTCGTCAGGATGATCCTGCAGCGCGAGGTCGAGCTTGGATTGATCCTTGATCTGTAACTGCGAGCTAGTGCCGTC
Organism: Chthoniobacterales bacterium; assembly: GCA_036493915.1. Taxonomy (GTDB): domain Bacteria; phylum Verrucomicrobiota; class Verrucomicrobiia; order Chthoniobacterales; family UBA10450; genus Palsa-1392. Next base: position 36,106 of record DASXPA010000181.1, read on the forward strand.
AAAATCAATTCCCATCCCTTCCAACCGCTGAATCGTTCCGCTCAGGCCGGGGATGGATTGAAACACAATGTTGCGCAAAGAACTGGCCAGCTCGGTTAGATCGCGATTTCCAGAGAGCAGCGAAGTCGTCACCGTCGTGCCTGTGCTCGTAGTCAGCGTCTGTGAGTCGATGTAACTCTGAAGCGCATTGTACTTATCGATGAAGTCCTGGATCTTCGCCTCTGCGTCGCTCGTGTCACTTCCCACCGTGACGGTATGCGAGCCGACCGAACTGGCGGTAACCGATAGCCCTTGGATGCCGGTCAGTGACTCGTCGAAACTGTTGGTCGTGCTGACGAGTGTGCCGCCACCATCAACCTGGACGCTGGCGTTCTGGCCGCGGACCCGCGTGCCAGTGGCGTTCAGGCCCATGGCTTCGAGCAAGCCACCCGCGCTTTCGCTGATCGACAGGCCGACATCACCCGTGGTATTGTTTGTGAGAGTAAACTTATCGGAAAGTGTGTCGTAAGTGGCGGTCACGCCGGCGCCCGCGAGGTTGATCCTGCTGAGTACGGCCTCAATGGAGTCGTCATTCACATTGAAGGGAATGGTGACGCCATTGATTGTGAAACTGCCGTCGCCGTTTGAATCGACGGCGGGAATTTCCTTCAGGTTCGCATTGACCAGCGCTGCGGAGGTATTGACTACCCCGAGCGATCCAGTGCTGGTGACGTTACCAGTTCCATTATTGTAGAGTTTCATCGCCGAGAGGAAATTACTGGAATCGTTGGCGCTCCCGAGAACGATCTCGCTCCCGCTGCTGAGTGAAACGCTGTCGGTGACGGGATCGTAACTTGCGCTCACGGCACCGCCTGTCGCGCTCGAGATCCGGTCAAAAACATCCTGCAATGAATCGGTCGTGCTGACGGCGATTTGCGCGCCATTGACGGTGAAATTTCCGGCGGTGATGGGACTGTTCAAACTCATCGTGGCCAGCGTGACGCCGCTGACGTCGCTGGTGGCGCTGATCTCTGCGCCCGCATCCGCCGCGCCGACCAGCTGAGCCTTCGTCGCCAGACTCAGAACGTTGAAAGTGTGATCGCCAACTTCCGCCCCGGGGCTGGCCGTGACCGACCAACCCGGAGCCGCATCAACAAAAGCGGCCGCCCGGCCAAGGAAGACATTATTGTCGCTCAGCGCCGTAGCCGAAGTCTGGAGGGCAAGGAGATCGGTGTTGATGGTGTCAAACGCGCTGATTTTCTGCGTGTCAACCCCCTGCTGCGCGCGGAGCGCCGTTTCGGGAGTGCGTTCGGCTGCAATCAGCTGTGAAACCAGAGATTGCCAGTCGAGGCCCGAAGCCAGTCCTGAAAGAATGATACCCGGCATAAAGAGAAAGTCCCAACTTAAGGAATCGACAGCTTGCCGGAAAACTTAAGTGATTTTGTATGTTTCATGATCTTTCTGTCCCGACACGATCAGCAATCAGCGTGCCTCGCGAGTTTTCGGATTAAAAAAGAATGCCCGTCGGCTTGGCGGCAAATTTTTTTCGGCGGCGGCGAAACGGTTTGGAATCCGGCAATTCCTGCCGATCGACGGCTGATTCGAGAAATGGAATGCAAATCGCTATCTCATCGCCATGCGCAAATTGTTTCCGGTTTTCGCCGCCAGTCTCCTTCTCAGCTGCAGCACTCTGTTGGGCGCGGGCGGTGAGTCGATCTCTCCCCCGTTCGATTTATCATGGGGAGCGAGGCGCACGGAAATTGAAGACCTTGTCACCAAGGCCAACCTGCAGCCTCCGCGTAAGGAGACGGTGGAAGGGAAGGAGATCTGGACAGTGCAGGGCTTTGATCAGCCAGGGTTGACCGCGGTGCTGTTCTACTTCTCAGAAGGATCGCTGACGGAGGTGGAACTGCAATATGGGGACGCCGCATGGAATCTGGCGCGCTACGGCGAATTCATCAGCCAGATCAAGCAAGACTTGGATCTGAAGTACGGACGAGCCCAAGTGTTATCCCATACGCGCGAACCGGAAAAGGATGTCTCCCAGACCGTCGTGGCCTATCGCTGGCAACAGCCGGAGCAGGCGCTCGATTTGGTTTTCTATTCGGCGGAGCGCGAGCCGCAGGCCTTCCGTCTCCTCAGCTTGCACTATCAACTCGTGCCCGCGAAAAAAGCCACCGAGGAGCCACCGGATACAGGCAAGGTCCAGAAATCTGCGAAAAAACGCTAAAGCCATTTCCCATTCTGCCGATCCCTCTACTTGTCGAGCGAATGCCCGATGGGTGAGGTCAGACACCAATTTCAAAATGGCCCGTCGCGACACGGAAGTCGCAATTAAAAAACACCAAGAAAGGTAAGTAGTAACATGGGTCTATATATCAACACCAATAGCGCAGCGATCGGCGCTGCCTATAACCTCAGCAACAGCAACGCGATGCTCCAGAAGAGCCTTGCCCGTTTGTCCAGCGGTTCACGGATCGTTAACCCGGCCGATGACGCCGGTGGTCTCGCGGTTTCCATGAAATTGGCCGCCGCGGTCAAACGCACCGACGCTGCCGGTAACAACGTCGCCAACGCGACTTCCTTCCTGCAGGTGCAGGACGGCACGTTGAAGACGGCCGGCGACATCCTCAGCCGCGTTTCGGAGCTCAAGCTGCTCTCGACCGACGTGACGAAAAGCGCGACCGACATCGCGAACTACGACACGGAGTTCACAGCGCTGAAGGCTCAGTTGAGCAGCATGACATCGCAGCAATTCAACGGCGTCGATCTGTTCGGTGGCGGCACTCTCTCGATCATCGCTTCGGAAGACGGCGCGCAGACCATCGACATCACGCAGTCAGATCTCGCCACCAACGTGGCGACCATCACCGCCGCGGCCAACCTCGCTGCGATCACCGTTCAGGACACCTCGGATGCACTCGCCAACGTCGCGACTTCCCGGGCGCAGAATGGTGCGGAAAGCAGCCGCCTCGGCTTCGCTTCGCAGTTGATCGCCACCACGGGTCAGAACCTGCAGGCCGCCAACAGCCGCATCGCCGATGTGGACGTGGCGCAAGAGTCCACCAACCTCGCCAAGAACCAGATCCTGGTTCAGTTTGGCACCTCGATGCTCGCGCAGGCGAACTCGAGCGCGCAGTCGGTCTTGAGACTTCTCCAATAAGCGATCGCATCTTTCGCGATTAAATCGCGGAGCCCTCCTGTCCAATCCGGGAGGGCTCCCAAGTTTTAGAAGCCTGTTGTTTCTCGTGAACTCAAAAGTAAGGCGGCAGATTCTTCCGCTCCAAAGGATCGTTTCCGGCGCCGACAGCAGGAAAGCCGCCGCTGGCAGGAAGATTGCTCAGCGAAGAGCATGCAAGGATTTCTCACCCCGGTCGTCATCGCCATCAACGTCGCGGTTTTCATTATTCCAGCTCCGGTTAAGGCTGGAGCGGGCGACGACAAAAATGTCGTGGTTCGGCGGGAGTTTCGCCAGAGTAGCGTTTACCCCTACGTTTTCGTCCCCGTGAGTTACCTTGAGACCGGCGGCCCCAAAGAGATGCGATTCGCGCAAGTTCAGGCAGAGTGTTCGCATCGCGATGCCCCTCCGCTCCCCGCCGCCACTCCCACGCCGACTCCGACGGTTAAATTGACGGAGAGCCCTACGGAACCCGAAACGAAAGATTCCGCCACGGCGTCTGCGGCAGCCGCCGCTGAACCGAGGCCAACACCGATTCCACCGGCTTTTCCTCCACCGGCCAACGCTCCGGCCGCAGGCGGCCCTGACCTCACAAAAGTGCCAGATGAAGTGATGAGTTACTTCAAGAATCCCTACAATTCCGGTCCCCGCGGACCGCACCTCTTTGATCCGATTTTTGAACCTACCTATCACCAGGGTCCTCGCAGCAAAGCCACGTATGAGTTGAGTGATAAACCGTGATGAGGTTTAAAGGACAGGCGCTACTTCTCGTATTGGTCATCGCGGCGCGCAGTCTTGCCGCGGCCGACGAAATGTCTGCGGCCAGCAAAGCCTTACTCGCCGCAAACCCGACTGCCCCCGTCGGCGTGCAAAGTGAGATCGATGGCTACCGGCGTCTCGCCATCGATGCGGTGGCCCGCGGGAATGTGGAACTCGCGGAAACCTTTTACCAACACCTGCTCTCGATCCAGGCACCTTTCGCGTCGAAGGAGGCGGCACTTCGGCAGATGGCCGATCTTTACGAAAAGCGGCATGACGTGGCCAAAGCCATCACCGTGCTGGAGGCAATCCGCGAAATGGCACCGAATGACGCGTCAATGCCTGAACTCTTGCTACGCTTGGGCGGCCTTTACCGCGATGCCGGCGCCTACCAATCCGCCCTCTCTCGTTATTACAGCGTCCTGAACTCTGCGCTCAAGATCAGCCAGCCGACTATGCAACATTATCGCGATTGGACAGAACAGGCGCAGTTTGAAATCGCGGAGACGCATTTTGCCGCAGGCGAGTACGCCCAGGCGAACAAGTTCTTTTCCCGTCTCGAGAAACTCGACCTCAAGCATGACGACGAGGCTCGCGCTCTCTTCCGCTCAAGTTATTGCCTCTATCTCCTCGACGACAAAGCAGGCGCGGAGGCGGCGGCCCGCCGGTTCCTGGAGGAGTTCAGCGACACGAAACATACACCCGAGTGCCATTATCTTCTCGCCCGGACCTTGAAAGGGCTTAATCGCCCGCAAGAGGCCGCGGATGAAGTGTTGGCCTTGCTCCATACGGAGAAAGCCGCGGAGGAAAAGGATCCTAAAATGTGGGCCTATTGGCAGCAGAAAGCAGGCAATCAGATAGCCAACGATTTCTATGTCCAAGGCGACTTCAATCGCGCGCTCTCCATTTATCAGGCGCTGGCAAAGCTGAATAACTCTCCCGATTGGCTCTGGCCGGTCATCTACCAGATGGGGCTTTGCTTCGAGCAGCTGAAACTGCCTGAACGTGCCAACGAAGCCTACAAATTCATTACCGATGAATCCAAGAAAGGGAAGAACCCGACGCCGTCGGACGCTCTCACGCAGGTGGTGAAGATGGCCGCCTGGCGCAGCGGACAGCTCGCCTGGCAACAGCAAACTCAGGGACGTCTCCAAGCGCTGCTCGGTGGCCCGGACGTTCCCGAGCCAACGCAGATTTCAGCCACGACCAACGTGGGCGAAATAAAATAGCTCTATGTAACTCCACAGTGCGTTCGAACCTCGCCAGGCCGCGACCCCGCAATTTATGAAAAACGAAATCACGCTCCCAAAGCCATCTCCGACAGCGAATCCTGAAGCAAGAGGATCAGCCAAGACCAGTGAGGGCGCGAGCCCGTTGGATCAATACATTGGACGCGTCAAGCGGCTGCCAGCCGCGCCTGTCGTGGTGACGCAGCTTCTCAGCTTATTTGGGGAAGCAGATCGAGATGTCGATCGGATTGTCGAATTGATCGGCTTGGATCCATCGCTCACGGCGGAGGTTCTAAAGAGGTGCAATAGCGCCTACTTCAGTTTGGCGCGGCCGGTACGCGACATGTTTGAAGCTGTTTTCCAACTCGGATTCTACGAAGTTTACTGCATCGTCATCGCCTTGTTCGGCTCGCGCGCGACCGCAATGGTGCAAACGGCCGGCAGCCTGGACGCGGAAAAAGCGTGGCAGCATTCCGTCGCCACCGCCGCCGCCGCCGCGACCTTGGCGAAACGAATCCAAGCGACAGAGGCAACGGCTTTTACCGCCGGGCTACTGCACGATATCGGAAAACTCGTCTTCGCGTCGGTCGAGGGCGTCGGCTACGCAAAACTGATCCATGACGCCGCCGCTGCCGGGGTGGCTCTCGCGATCGCGGAAGAAGGGCGGTTCGGTTTTAATCACGCCGACCTTGGCGGCCATCTCCTGGCCCGCTGGAACTTACCCGATAACGTTTGCGTCGCCGTCCGTCGACATCATTCATTCTCCGAGACCGCCGAAGGTGCGGATCGGCTGCTTGCTATCGTGTACGTGGGCAACCTACTGGCCCACGAGGTTCTGGAAGAAAGCGGCAAGAGCACCGACCTCACGAACTATAGCGTGGAGGCTCTCGCTCCGCTGGCGCTGAAACCGACAGATATCCCAACGGTGCTGGAACAGACGCGGAGCGCACTTCAAGAGGTGGAGGCGTTGTTTCACATCGGGGGTTAACCGCGAACGCCAGTTTCTAACCTGGCCGAAGTCGAGGAATGATCGCAATCCACAAGTTCCCTGAAGAAAACGAAGGCTGGCTCGCCAGATGCTTTGCAGGACCCAGTCCGTATGAACAAACCTGCTGAAGCAACCCTCACCGAACACTTCGTGCTCTGCGAAGAAACCTATCGCATCCTCGTCGAGGAGAATCGCATCCTGAAACAGACTTCGCAGCCGCCGGATCGCGACTTTCTGAACGCAAAGAGAGCGCTCCTTCTCCGTTTTGAGGTTTCCAACCGAGCCTTGGCGGAGGCTGACCGTGCTGAAGCGAGAAGGTCCCGGGCGACGATAGAAAAATCGCATCAGCTCGTCATGAAAACTCTCTTGCTCGATCGGGAAAACGAGCAGCTCCTCTTCAAATGCGCGCTGGACTCGAAGCCAAAGGTTAAACAGGGCTTTTCGAGCATTGACACACAAAGGCTCTATCGGCAATCAGCCGCCCAACGAGACGAAGATCGCGCCCTTCCTGTTTCTTGCAACTGAGCTCGCTGGCCAGTATTGCAACGTCGCGGTCCTGGTCGACACCTCGAAATCTTAACGATCGCGGTCGATCCGTAGAAACGGCTCGCGGCGGCGCGGGAACCTACCGCCGGCGCGCCACCCGAGAGAAGCTGAAGTGAAGGAGAATCCCGCCAAACGGGATGAGCAAAAGCTGTAGGCGTTGGGTATGTTTCGTTCCCGGGTTGATCTAGATCAACTCCGAGCTGCAATCGCGATTGGAGCGCGCTGTTATCGAAAGAAAGTTCCAACAGAGAGTGAGGGACGAATGGATTATCCGTTGTCTTTTTGACTGCAATCGCCAAGGCGAGCTACGCCGTCCCGGTTCACCGCGCTCTTTCAATAAAACAATGCGGAACGCGTTGTAGCACTGATGGGAAGAGGAAGCGCAAATTGATTCAAATGAAGAAGCACTCTACGCACGGGAAAAAGGGCCGCGTCCGGAGTGATGGAAAAGCTCGGCAGACTTCGCGTGAAGCGATTGCAGTCCCAAAGACAAGCGACACAATTCGTTACAGTGAAAGACGAGCCGATCAGATGCGCCAGCCGTGCTCTCCTCCGAAAATCGGAGATTGAAGTTTTCCGGTTAAGTAATCATTTCTGCCGCGTGGACGGCATGGACCAGATCCCGTCCCGGATCGATGTTCCACCGTTTTGCGACGGCTTCCAACTCTTCGCTAAGAGGCCAGCGATCTGGTAACGGGTCGCCTAGGCACTCCGCGTTCGCCCCTTTGAGGCTCATGCAATTTGCGTTGTTTCCAATCTCAGCGATGCGTGCCAATTCTGCCGGAGTGAAAGTTACTTTCGGCAAGGTTGCCAGCTCTTCGACCTTTTCTTCAATTCCTTTCGCGCCGGGACCGGGCTCCTGAATGAGCGTCGGAACCACGGCTTCAACGGCGACTTGCTGAAGGTTCCAAGCGCAAGCCAGTTGCAGCATCGTTAGGCTATGTGCTTCCGCGATCGGTCGCATCCGCTCGATCTTTTCACAACCGGTTTCGACCCAGCCGCCCGGACGGAAGGTGCGATGATCGCGCGGGGAAAACTCGTGGTTTGGCTTCACGTCGTCGTGGAAAAGCCCGCCATAATCCACGACGCGGGTGAGAACTCTTACACCGGTTCTTTCTGCTGCGGGCAGACAAAGGCTACCGGGCCACGGTTCCAAAGGATTAAGAATGATCATGGCCCAATCGAGCAGACCCTGAAAGCGCTCGAGCGCGAGAATCAGATCGAGCGTAAAGCCGTTCGCTGGACCGGGCGCAATTCCGAGCTGTTTCGTTAGGCCGGCGTCCTGCAGCTTTTCCATTCCCTTCCAGACGGAGTCGCTGGCATAGCCGGTCACGTCCGGATTGTGCAGGAGGAGAAGATCAAAGCGATCGACACGGCAGCGCGCGAGCGACTTCTCGGTTGCTGAGCGCAGGTAATCCGCGAACGCGCGCGGCTTGCGCAGAGTGGCATTGGTAAAACGGGGAAAGCCTTTCGAACCTTCGCGCTCGCCTTCGTAAAAGTCATGCCCGACCGCGCCGACCAGGCAGTAGTCGTCGCGCGAAATTCCTGCGAGCGCGCGGCCGAGAAGCGTATCGGCTTCGCCGGCGCCGTAAACGTCGGCCGTGACGAAGGTGCGAATTCCCTTTTCGAAAGCGAGCCGGATGAGGCTGATGAACTGGTCGTCTTCAAGTGCCTCGCCGTAGTGCATAAAACGCCCGGCACTCCACATTCCAAACGCGGCTGTTGTCAATTGCATGGGATGGAACGGTATCCGGGTGGCAGCGTTTCGCGAGCGTCGGGTTGCAAATGGGAAAGGAATCGTTGTGCTCGAGCGATGTTTATAGCGTTCGCTGCCTTAGCGAGCAAACCAGGGCTAGGGCTGCGCAAGGCAAGTGTATTTTCGTCAGCACCATTGAGGCGCTGTGGAAAGCGCACGCTGCCAATTAGTTTGGTGGCCGTTTTTGATCGGAGCGAATGGCTCCCAGCGTTTCGTAGTTTTTCCGCCTTGAGCGAAAGCTTGCTCTTTGACGCGGAACCGGCTAATCTCGGCGCCGCTTTGAAAGGTTTCACTGGCACATTTCCGACCAACGCAGGGGTCTTTATGACGACTCACTGGAGCGTGGTCGCTGAACTCCCGCTGGAGAGGCGAAACTCCGCGCCTGAAAGAGCGCAGCAGGCGCTCACACAGTTGTGCCAGGATTACTGGCCGCCGCTTTACCGGTTTGTTCGGCAACGGGGTTACAGCCGGGCTGACGCCGAAGATCTAACCCAGGGATTTTTTGCCTATCTCCTGGAAAAGCGGGCGTATGCGACCTTTGATCGCAGCAAGGGGCGCTTCCGCACTTTTCTGCTCGGCCTTCTGAAGCGTTATCTCGGCGCGAGTCAAGCGCATCAGCGACGGCAAAAACGAGGCGGCGATAAGGAGATGATTTTCCTCGATGCCGAACGTCTGGATGCGGCTGAACAGTTTGACGACAATGCGCTTTCGACCGCCGCTCCGCTGGATGAAGAAAGTGTCTTTGAATGGAACTGGTCAGTCGCGCTGGTAGGCCGGGCGATGGAGGAGTTGAAAGCGGAGTATGCAAGCGGGCAAAAGGCGCGAGTCTTCGCAACCTTACGGCCCTTCCTCACCGGCGGGGTGGGTTTGCCTACCTACGAAGAGGCGGCCGCTCGTCTCGGCGTGCCGATCGAGACTTTGCGCAGCTATCTGTTCCGCTTGCGGTCCCGCTATCGATCGCTCTTACGCGCCGAAGTCGCGCGGACGGTGCCAACCTGCCAGGACGTCGAGACTGAACTGCGCTATCTCTGCCGTGTGCTGATCGCGGGAGCCTAGAACTTCACCGCAGAATGCAATCGGAGGAGACCGACAAAACGCTCCGCTGTGAGCAATGCGGCGCGCCATTGCCGAGCCGACTGGGAGAGGGGGGTTGTCTGCAATGCATGTTGCGCGGCGGGATGGATGCAGATGAGGCGGAAGTGGCGCTTTCGCCGATGGATTTCGGGACGCGTTTCTATCAACATTACCAGGTGCTCATCCGGCCTGACGGATCGCCATGGGAACTGGGTCGTGGCGCCATGGGCGTGACCTACAAGGCGGTGGACGTAAATCTGCGCGTGCCGGTCGCATTAAAGGTTATCAACGGCCGGCTTTCCTCGCAACCGGGGGCGCATCGGCGTTTCCTTCAGGAGGCACAGGCAGCGGCGCAATTGCGGCATCCGAACGTGGCGAGCGTTTTTCATTTTGGAGTCGTCAACGCTCTGCCCGCCGTCGGGTCGACCGACGAGAAAATCGAGAGCGGTGATTGCTTCTACGCGATGGAGTTCGTCGAAGGCGAAACGCTGGAAGCGCGGTTGCGTCGGAAGGGTCCGCTGACGCCGGTCGTGGCGCTGGAGATAGGAGTGCAGGTAGCGCGTGCGCTTGCGGCGGCGGAGAAACACCGGCTTGTGCATCGTGATCTGAAGCCGTCGAACATCATGCTGCTCGCCGAAGAAGACGACAGACCGCACGGAAAATCCACCGAGGCCTGGGTGAAAGTGATCGACTTTGGATTAGCTAAGGCCGTCAGCGAAGAGGACGAGCCGGCGAGTTCGCTGCAATTTCGGGGCACTCCGCAGTTTTCCAGCCCGGAGCAAATGCGCGGGGAGGCCATCGATGTTCGCTCGGATATTTATTCGTTAGGCGCGACGCTCTGGTATGCGCTGACCGGAAAGGTTCCTTTCCCCAAAGCCGCGTCGATTCAATCTCGCGATGGCAAGGGCTCGCCTGCGCTGCCGTTGACCGAACTCAATGAGCGCGGCGTTCCCTCTCCGGTCGGTAGGCTGCTCGCGTCGATGCTCGCGGCGGTTCCTCGCCGTCGACCTGCTTCAGCGGTCTCGTTAGGCGAAGCGCTTCAGGAATGTCTGGAGGCGATCAGCGAAAATCGCCTGACCGCCGCGCGTTCGTCTCTTGGTGGCGGGCGTCGGCGCGCTGCGATGGCTGCGCTCAGTTTGGCCGCGGTCTTAGCTGCGCTTGCTTTTTATCTGCTCCTGCCTGCCTCGCTTCCCAGCGACAAATCGATTGCCGTTCTTCCGTTTAAGAACTTGAGTACCGATCCACGCAACGCCTTTTTCGTCGATGGTTTCGAAGACGACCTGCTCTCGAATTTGGTGAAGATTCGCGATCTCAAGGTGATCGGTCGCTTGAGCACGGCGCGTTATTCGGCAGGTGCTCAGCGAGACTTGCGGGCAATCGGGAGAGAGTTGGGCGTGCGTCACATTCTGGAAGGAAGCCTCCGACGCACGGGAGACCGCGTCCTGCTCCAAGTGGCTTTGCTCGACACAAGCGATGGGCACGCCCTCTGGGCCGAACGTTACGACCGCACTATGGCCGATGCGATCAGTCTGCAGGGTGAATTGGCAGGTGCGATCGTCGATGCCCTCGATGCCAGGTTGAGCCCGCAGGAAAAGGTGGATATTCATTCCAAAGCGACGCTGAATCCGAGTGCCTATTTGCTCTATCTGCGGGGGCGAAAATTTGAAAACGGCGCGACGAACCAAATCTCAGATTACGAAGCCTCCGAAGCATTCTACCGTCAGGCACTCGCCTTTGACCCAAGCTTCGCTTTGGCGCACGCGCGCCTCGCCACCCGTCTGGCCATGCTTTATCGCTTCCGCGAGCCAACCAAGGAACTAAAGCAGCGCGCCCACGCCGAAGCTCAGGAAGCTCTACGACTGCAACCTGATTTGGGCGAAGGGCATCTCGCCAAGGCCCTCTGTTTCTATTTCATCGAACGCGATTTCGGACGTGCCTTGCCTGAGTTTGGAATTGCCCAGCGGCTTTTGCCCAACGACCCCGAGCCAGACAGCTACCTCGCTTACATTCATCGCCGGCAAGGAAAATGGTGTGACGCGCGTGCCGGGTTGGAGCGAGTGATATCTCGCGATCCGCGCAACATGAATTACGAAGAAGAACTTTATGCCACTTTTTGCCTCCTACGCGACTGGCCGTCCGCGGCGCGCCACATCGAGCGGGCGGCGGTCATCGCACCGGAAGTCCGAGCGGTGAAGATCGAGCGGACCTATCTCGATTTTTGGTGGCACGATGACCTGCGACCGATGCGGAAATTTTTCGCAGACTACAAGTCGTACGGCGACCAGGAGGGAAACATCGCCTGGGCGCGCTGGGATTCGGCTATGCTGGATCGCGATTTCGCCCGAGCCCAAGCGGCGGTCGATGGTTTCCCTTACGAAACCATGCCTTCGGTTTTCAGCGCCGCTCTTCCAAAGAGTTATCTCAAGGGCTGCATCAAGCTCGCGCAGGGCGACAACGTCGGCGCCCAAAAGCTCTTCGAAAATGCGCGACCGTCGATGGAAGCGGAAGCCCTGGCTCACAAACGGGACGGTCTTCGGCACGCGCGGCTGGGGTTGCTTTATGCCTATATGGGAAACAAAGCAGCCGCGATCCGTGAGGGCGAGCGAGCTGTACAGCTGCAGCCAAGGAGCCGGGATGCATACGACGGCCCGCAACGGCTGGCCAATCTCGCTCTGATTCATGCGCGCGTGGGTGATATCGATCAGGCGATCACGATGATTCAATCACTGCTGCAAGCTCCGGGTTGCGTTTCGGTTTACGAAGCGAGCATATCCCTCTCAGATCTTCGTCTGCGCTGGCAATGGGACCCGCTCCGCAAAGATCCGCGGTTCCAGAAAATCCTGGCAGGGCCCGAGCCGGCTACCGCCTATTAGACGGGGGTTTGCCGATGGGGTCGACGTGCTGTTTTCTGCGCATCGCCGCCCTGTTGCCAACACAGATTCTCCGTAACTCGAATTTTTTTTGAAACGGCGAAAGATTTTTGCGCAAGGAAACTTGTAGAGGAGAACCCTCAACTGCTCAGTACCATGGTCAACTCCCCGAGCGCCACAGTCGGTAGCAGCCGCAGCGGCTCCTTTCAGCCTGAGAT
>DASXPA010000182.1:0-10072 GCA_036493915.1 Chthoniobacterales bacterium
GCCTGTCCCTGCCAGCTGGTGGAGTAGAACCGTCCCGGCGTTTGGTTGGCTGCGCGGTTACCAGCAGCAATGGTTACGACTCGATATCGCTGCCGGCATTACCCTCGCAGCCTATCTGCTTCCCGCCGCGCTCGCTGATGCGTCCCTCGCCGGGTTACCCGTCCAGGCCGGTCTCTATGCTTGCCTCTTCTCGGGGTTTGCCTTTTGGATCTTTTGCAGTTCACGCCAGACCGCGATCACTGTCACCTCGGCCATCTCGCTCCTGATTGGCTCCAGCCTCGGTGGAATCGCCGGCGGCGATGTCAGCCGATTTGCCGCCCTCGCCTCATGCACTGCGCTGCTTGCGGCAGCGGCGGCCTTTATTGCCTGGATGTTTCGCGCCGGCGCGATCGTGAAGTTTATTTCCGAGACAGTCATGACCGGCTTCAAAGCGGGCGTCGCCTTGCAGCTCATCAGCACACAGCTGCCGAAGTTCTGCGGGTTCAAAGGAGCGCACGGTAATTTCTGGGAACGCGTCGGGGATTTCATCCGGCACCTTGGCCTAACGAACGGGGCTTCGGTCGCCATTGGGCTGGCCGCGCTGGCATTGCTCATTTTCGGCAAGCGGTTTTTACCGAACAAACCTGTGGCGCTATTCGTTGTCATCGGTTCCATCCTGGCGGCTTCATTTATGGATCTCGGTAGTTATGGCATCAAGCTCCTTGGTGAGGTGCCGCGCGGATTGCCCGTCCCGACACTACCGAGGGTGAGCTGGAACGAAGTCACCGACCTGCTTCCGCTCGCGCTGGCCTGTTTTCTCCTCGGTGCGGTCGAGACCGCTGCGATCGGACGCATGTTCGCGCAGAAACATGGTTATCGCCTCGACAGCAACCAGGAGCTTCTTGGCCTCGCCGGAGCCAATCTCGCGGCCGGGCTCGGTCATGGTTTTCCGGTCAGCGGCGGCATGTCGCAATCGCTTGTAAACGAAAGCGCTGGAGCGCGGACACCGTTGTCAGGGTTGATCGGCGCCGTCCTGATTCTGTTGGTCGCGATCTTTTTCTCGGACACGCTGCGTAATCTGCCGCAGCCGGTCCTGGCGGCGATCGTCCTGCTTGCGGTTGCAAGCCTTTTCAAGTTATCCGAGTTGCGCCGGCTCTGGCGACATCATCGCGGGGAATTCTTTGTCGCGCTCATGGCGCTGGCAGGAGTCTTGTGGGCTGGATTGCTTAAAGGCGTCCTGATCGGCGCCGTCATCTCGCTCGTCTTGTTAATTCGCCGCGTCTCCACTCCGCATGTCGCTTTCCTTGGTCGCATTCCCGGCGTCCGCCGCTACTCTGACCTTTCACGCCACGAGACTAATGAGCCGATCCCCGAGGTGCTGGCTTTCCGTGTCGAAGCCGGGATTGTTTACTTCAATGTCGAGCACATCTTGGAGGCTGTGCTTGCGCGGGTGGACGCGATGGAGCCGCCGCCGAAAGTTGCGATCTGCGATCTTTCGACGTCGCCTAACGTCGACATGGCCGGCGCGCATTTTTTTCTCGGCCTGCACGCGGAGCTGAAGAAACGCGGCATTGCATTCCGTCTCGTCGAAGTGCGGTCTCAGGTCCGCGACATCTTGCGACTCGAAGGCGTGGACGAAAAAGTCGGCCGCATCGATCGCTTCACCACGCTGGCGGATGCGATCGATGATTTCCGGAACGGCCGGCCGGTTGTTTCCATCTCGGGGTAAAGCTGGCATAGGCCCAAAGTCCAATATCCGCGCGGAGCAGAATCCCGCATTTTTCCTGCAACAACTGCCGCAACGACCAGGCAAGAAAGGTAGCAACTTATGAAGCAACGAGTTCCGCCACTCATCTTTCGCATCGACTATTCTTGTTGTGCGCTCGCCATTCTCTGCAGCAGCGCAATGGTCTCGTTAGGCCAGGACGCGTCCGTCGCCCAGACGCAGCCGGCCCAGGCAGAGTCGCAGGAAATGACCGCCACGACGGACGTCCAGGAGCCTGCTCAAGAGATTCCAGCCGATCAACTGAACTCGTTAGTCGCCCCCATTGCCCTTTATCCAGATCCATTGCTGGCGCAAACACTGGCCGCTTCCACTTACCCGCTTGAAGTTATTCAGCTTCAACAATGGATGGATCGAAACAAGGATTTGAAAGACACAGCACTGGCGACCGCCGTCGCCAAGCAACCGTGGGATCCAAGCGTTCAAGCGCTCGCCGCGGCTCCCGAGGTTGCCCAACGGTTGGCAGGCAACATCCAGTGGACCACCGACCTTGGTAACGCTTTTCTGGCGCAACAGTCCGACGTGATGGATGCCGTCCAGCGGATGCGGGGGAAGGCTGAGAGTAAAGGAACCTTGGAAACCAACTCACAGCAGACAGTGGAAACCAAAACGGTGGAGGGTGGAAAGCAAGTAATCGTCGTGGAGCCAGCTCAACCCGACGTAGTTTATGTCCCATCATACGATCCGGTGGTCGTGTACGGAGCGGCTCCTGCTTCCTATCCCTATTATCCTTATACCTATCCAGGATATTATCCCGGAATGGGGCTGGCGTGGGGCGCGGCGGGATTTGCGCTGGGTGCCTGGGCTGGCGGCTACTGGGGCAATTGTAATTGGGGCGGCGGCGATATCAACATTAACCGCAACAACAATTTCAATCGCAACAGCAATAGGAATGTCAATCGCGGCAATCGCCCTGGCCAGTTGCCGGCTCGCGGTGGGGCAGGGCAAGGCAATCGATGGCAACATAACCCATCGCATCGAGGAAACGCTCCCTACGGCGACCGAGGAACCGCAAACAAGTTTGGCGGCACGGCTCGCGGGGAACGTGGAACCGGCGCCCGAGGCGGAGCTGGCAATCGTCCGGGAGGTGGCGGAGCCGGAGTTTCAAATCGTCCCGGCGCCGGAGCTGGCAATCGCCCGGGTGGAGGAGCTGGGGCCGCTAATCGTCCTGGCGGCGGAGCTGGGAATCGTCCCGGAGGTGGCGCGAACACCAGGCCAGCCAACCGCCCGAGTGGTGGATCGGCCGCTCGCCCAAGTGGTGGAAGTGGAGGACGCGCACCAAGCACCAGACCAGCCAACCGCCCGAGTGGTGGCAGCAGTGCGAATCGCGTCGGTAACCGTAGCGTATCCTCAGGTAACAGGGGTGGGAGCGCCTTTGGGAGCAGCGGACGCAGCGGAAGCTCCGCCCGCGCCGCGAGCAGCCGGGGCGGTCATAGCATGGGGGGTGGTGGCAGCCGTGGCGGCGGCGGCCGTGGCGGTGGCGGTGGCGGTCGGCGGAGATAAGAAACAATCCACGAGAAACAAACCGATGAAATCAAAATCAACACTTATGACCCGGTCGCAAAACTGTTTGACCACTTCCGCGACTGTTATTGCGTGGCTCGCGCTGGCTGCTACCACCCAGGCACAAAAACAATTCGATACGCCGCAACAGGCAGCCGACAGCCTTATTCAGGCGGCAGGGGCTTTCGACGTGGCATCCCTAAGTGATATCCTGGGTCCCAATAGCGGTGACCTTATCAGCTCGCAGGATCCCGTCGCCGACAAGAATCGCGCCCTGGCATTCGCGGCCAAGGCAAAGGAAAAGACCGCGATTGAAAAAGAGGGGAAGAACGAAGCTATTCTCGCAGTCGGTAACGATGAGTTCGAACTACCGATTCCTCTGATCAAAAACAAAGGCAAATGGTCCTTCGATGCCAAGATCGGCCGCGAGGAAATCCTCAATCGCCGCATTGGCGCAAACGAATTGGATGCCATCGAGATCTGCCGCGGCTATGACGACGCGCAACTCCAATACGCGGCGGAAAAACATGACGATTCGAAGGTGAATCAGTATGCGCAACAGATCATCAGCACGCCCGGGAAACATGATGGATTAGCCTGGAAGAACCCGGATGGTACCTGGGGAGGTCCGGTCGGCGAGGAAGTCGCCAAGGCCATCGAGCAGGGGTATTCGGATAAGGCCCAGCCCTATCACGGCTATTACTTCAAGGTTCTGAAAGGCCAGGGCCCGAATGCCCCCTTGGGAAAAATGGACTTTGTCGTGGAAGGAGCCATGATCGGCGGATTCGCCCTGGCTGCTGCGCCTGCTCAATACAAGGTGACGGGTGTCATGAGCTTCATTGTTGGTCCTGATGGCGTCGTTCATCAAAAGGATCTGGGACCGGACACGCTGAGGACCTTTCAGAGCATGGACACCTATAACCCCGACAAGACTTGGAAAGTGACTAACGACGATTGGCCGGGGGAAGAGGAATCTGGGGCGGATCAGCCGCCCGCGGATCAACAGTAGCAATCGGGCACGAGCGATCCGCGCCAGGGCGGTTTCCCTGCGGCCGCTGCCGATGCGCGTTTTGAAAATCTTCGGAATGGGGCGTTCGCCTGTTGGGCAACATTCCTTTCCCCAACATGGTGACTGGCGCGCCCTCTTTCAATTTCCCTGGCTTTAGAGGAGCGGCTTGCCGCAGCGCCGGCAGAAGCGCGCCGCGCGATCCGTTTCAACTGTCCGCAGTTCGGACAGGCCCGCGTCTCTTTCGCCCTGGCGGCCTCGCGCAGTTCCATGGTGAAGATGCCGGTGGGCACAGCGATGATCCCGTAGCCCATGATCATAATCAGGCTAGCGAGAACGCGCCCGAGCACGGAGTAATGTCGCCCTAGCCCACCGTCGTGAGCGTGACGACGGCCCAATAGACGCCGGAACGTTAACCGAATTTGTGACAGTTGGGCTCGTGATTTGCGCGAGGACGAGCACGAGCGAAGACCAACAGACCCGGCATCCAAAATAATGGCCGCTCAAATTGAGCGGCCATCTCTTCAAGATGTATCTCTGAAAGAAGTCTTACCGCTTCAAATAGCGGCGAGCCAATCCAAGGGCGGATAGGGCGGTTCCGAATAACATCACTGCCGTTCCGCCATCCGGTACCGGCGCGCCCTTGAAAAGATCGACGGAAGAAAAACCGCCAAACCCGTTGGGGCCAGCCCCGTGGCTCGGGAAGCTGAAGAGGCCGGTGCCGCTGATGGAGAAGATTTCAACCCCGCCACCCGACCCGTGAGTGCCGCCGTGGCCGGCGCCATAGTGAACCACCGCAAAGGAATATCCGCTCACATCCACGTCCATCCCGTTACCGCCGAGATGCACCGACATGTCAGAGATCGCAGTTCCGTTGCCCGGATGCGCCGCGAGGAAAGTCTCGAGGCGGAAAAAGTTGTCCGCGGAATCGTTGCCATTGGCGCCGCCGATTCCGCTGCCGTTTTTCGGGATGTCGCCCACTGGCGGAGCAGTCAGATTGACGACAATTGGAACGGCGTTCGCGGCCGAAGTGAGACCGGCGCAGAGCGCGAGAGTGAGCAGGGTAAGTCTAACAGGGTTCATGGGTTAGTAATGGCGCAGCAGTCTTCAGCAGGATTCGGACCCCCTCGGGCGACCGCGGGTGTTTTCATGGGCCATTGATCTAACATAACATTCTCAAACAGTGGATAATGTGACCTATTTTAGGAATCTCTTGAGCCAGATCAGGCTACTCCGATCTTTGAGAGAAATCGTAAGATAATTCGACGTTCCCAATGTTGTCCCGGAGTCAGCTCTTTACAGTTTGTCCAAAGTGAAGAGATGACGGCGGGCGCGTGATTTCCCGGTCCACGGTATTTCACGTTTCGCTGAACGTTCGCGGAGATTCGCCGGCGACTCCTTTTCGCTCTGCGGCGCGGGACCGTGCTGGGTTTCGAGATCGAGCAGGCAGTTGATTCCATCAACGAGATCAGGGGGTGGATCGGGTACAGGTCTTGACACCTTGATCCTCTTCCACTGCGCTCTTCGTAAGAAGGCGAGCAGGTGCTTGGGCCTTTCGTGAGTGAGCCCTGCGCGTCGGGCGCACCTCAGCTGCTGACTGAGATTGGCCGCCCTTCGTACCCTTAAAGGCAGTCAAACGATGATGAAAACTCGCTTTATGTCATGAACCGTGATCGAAATGCGATCGCACCGTTGGCTTACGTTGGCTTATGATGCAACAGGTGAAGCGGCTTTTGGCGAAGCGCTTCGGGTGGCCTGCCCCGCGCGATGCAACATTCGCCAGAGCCTCTTTTTCGCATTTAATTGGAGTTCGTTGGGCACCGACCGTCGCGAGCCTTCTCGAAATTCGTTCTTCGGCATTCCAATTAGTCCCATCATCGCCGGCGCGGCGATGGCCTTGATGTCCGTCTCGGGAATCGCGAATGTACGAGAAAAGATGGTGCGCGATACAAAGTTCGAACCTGTGACCCCTACCGTGTCAACGTGTTTTGGCGCTCGCTAAAAAGACCTCTTGCCTCGTAAAGAGATCCGTATGAGCCCATGCAAATCCATGAAAATTCGCCAAGTGTGACAAGAAAACGTGACAATCGAATTGCGTCGGTAATTCACGCAAAAAGGCTCTCGATCACATTAAAGGCAATCACCTTCGGGCGTTGGATTATCGTAGAGGAATCGCAGCGATCTCGTCGCGCACGCGCCTCCCTGCTGCCGGATCACTTTCCCACCGCGACAAATTTCAGTTGCGTTTGCGCGGGCTGCGGCGAATTAGTTTAATTCATGCGCCAACTTTCTAGGTCGAGCTCCGCATCCCGCTCTCTTTCGAGCGAAGTGAGCCGCTATTGGCGTCGCGCTCTTTAGGCGAAGCAGCGCTTACCGTTTTACTTATTCGGCGGAGCCTGCGCGCGCCCCGGGTGTCCAATGTCGTCGTCGATCGTCTCCATGCGCTTCTTAGTCAGCGGGCCAGTGTCCTCAATCTTCTGTGTGCCATCAGGATTTGCCCAGGAGTGGATGACACCGCGTGGACCAAACTTCTTTCGGAAATTGGGGAAGTCAGAGTCTTTTGGGTAATCCGGTAGCTCGGGTTCCTCTTCTGCATTGAGATGGTAGAGGTTGCCGTAGAACTCATCGAAGCCATGATTGGTCGGCAGGTGTTCATCACGGTCACCGAGATGGTTTTTGCCGAATTGACCAGTGGCGTAGCCTTGCCCCTTTAGTAACTCAGCAATCGTTACATCTCGCTTTTTCAACCCAAGAGGCGAGCCCGGCAAACCCACTTTGGTCATGCCTGTTCGCAGGCCGCATTGGCCGGTGATGAAGGAAGCGCGACCGGCGGTGCAGCTTTGCTCGCCGTAGTAATCGGTAAACAACATGCCCTCCTTGGCGATCCGGTCGATGTTCGGTGTGTGAAACCCCATCAGCCCTCTTGAATAGGCGCTGACGTCGCTCTGGCCGATGTCGTCTCCCCAGATGATGACGATGTTGGGTTTCTTGCCTCCTGCCGCCGGGGAAGCGGCCGGACTTACTGCGAAGGCACTCGCGTTGCAAAGTGCCAGCATGACGGCGAAGACCGCCCTGATTGTTAGTTTGGGTTTCATAAGTGTTAGTTAGTTTGAACGGTGGATTGACCGCTGGTGAATGCTGCTCCGTTCGCAGAACGGACGCAGCGAAAGCCGAGATGATTAGTGCCGGTGTCGATGTCGCCTTTGCCGCGGGTCCCGACGATATAACGCGAGCAGTATTGGTCGTTACAAAGAAAGGAGCCGCCGCGTTGCACGCGCTTTGGTTGGTTAGGCTCAGCCGGATCGAAGGACGAATCCGGGCCCTTTGGGTTGTTTGTTACGCCGTCCGTTTTGGCTAGCTCGGCGTAGTAGTCAGGTCGATACCAGTCGCTGCACCATTGCCAGACGTTGCCCGACATGTCGTAGAGACCGTAACCGTTAGGCGAATACTTCGCCACCGGTGCGAGACCGATGTAGCCATCTTTGCCTTGGTCGTTGACCGGGAATTTCCCCTGGTAGGTGTTAGCCATCCATTTTCCGTTGGGGCGAAAATCGTCGCCCCAGGTGTAGGTTTTTCCTTCCAGCCCGCCGCGAGCGGCGAATTCAAACTCCGCCTCGGTCGGCAGTCGTTTCCCGGCCCACTTCGCATAAGCCTCCGCATCCGGGTAGGCGACTTGCACGACCGGGTAATCGTCCTTGCCTTTGATATCGCTACCCGGGCCGGTGGGATGCCGCCAGTCCGCTCCTTTAACGTAGCTCCACCACTGGAAATAATCGTTGAGCGCAACCTCGTGATCAGGCGGAGTAAAAACAACCGAACCGGCGACTAGGTTTTCGACCGGCGCCTCAGGAAACTCCTCCTTCGTCGGCGGCCGCTCCGCGACCGTGACATATCCGGTCGCCGCGACGAATTTTGCAAATTCCGCGTTGGTAACTGTCGTCTTGTCAATCCAGAACGCGTCGACCCGCACGGGATGAATTGGCTCGGCGTCGTTCGAGGCCATCGGCATTTCATGGCTGCCGTGCCCGTTGACAACTGCTCCCATCTTAAACTCGCCACCAGGTATCCAGACCATCCCGACGGGACCTTTAGGAGTTTCGCCCGCGAGCGCGCTAACTGCCGCGGCGAGCGCGGTAGCGATTATCCCTATGATCATCCTGCGCGAGAGAAACATGACCATCAGCCTTAGGTTGCGATCGCGCCGCCGTTCGTGGCCTGAAGCATTACCCCTGTTCGTCCGGCCATTCGTCATTCGTCTCCTGTAAGGTCTTGTCGGGGTCGAAGCGTTCCGTCTCCCGGGCCAATCGTTCTCACCGACGGACAGAGTCGCACGTTTCGAATTAGCCGGGTCGACTTGATCGACTTCTTCTCGTGCGCCTTGGCCACAAATTCGGCGGCGCGGTTCTTATCCTGCACCTGGTCTTCTGAAGCAACGATATCCTCACTGCCCGGACCGAGGATTTCCTTCATCGCCGAGATGTCGAATGATTCCGCGGCATAGATAAGGCTGTCGGCCGCCTCTTGCGGAGCGTCGAACGCTTGTTGTGCCGAAGCCGGGGCGTCTGTTGTGCTCTCAGCGTCCGCCGGCGAAGCGACTCCGCATAGGCAAACTGCGGCTACCAGACTCACGAACCAAGAAGCTTTCGAGAATGTGGCGGCAAGTAGTCTTGTCTTCATGTTTTATCCTCGTCTGGTGTTCTTACCTCCGGCGACCGCCCCCGAGATGCCCGATCAGAACTTCAGATTTGCGCTCAACTGGAAGAGATCCCCCTCAGGGCGGTTGTGGTTGTCGAACTCGTGCACCCAGCGGCCGTTGAAGTCGAGAAGACTCTTCCCTACCTTTGTCGAGTAGGTAACGACCGGGCCAACGCCGAAGGCGCGACCAGCAAAGCCGTTGAGTCGATCGGCCGTTGTCCCTCCGTCGTCATTGAGTTGCTGGATCCAGCTGCCGATCACGCCGATACCGAAATCGGATTTGAAGCGCTTGATTGCGGTTGCCTCGAGATCTGAGAGGACGCCGTTCTGATAGTGGGTTGCCGTGTTCTCGGTGTCGAACTGCAATGACCACGCGGCGCTCAGTTCTATGTTGGCCGTCGGAAAAATCTTTGTGTAAGCCACACCAGGAATAAAAGTCCAGGTGTTTGTGCTTAAGTTCGCCAGGCGATTCTTGTCGTATTCGCCAGTAGGCGCCCAAACGGCGAAATTGAAAGCCAGATGATCGGTTTCGCTGATGTGGTAGCTGGCGATGATGGGGACGATCACGATATCAAAAAGTCCGAAGTCGTGGTCCTTCACCTGACCGGTTAAGGGACCGATCGTAACCGTCGCCTTTGCTTCCACGTAGGCTAACGGGATATTAATGGCCGAGGCGAAATTCCACTCCTTGCTCTTAGTCGGCCAGATGTAGACGATCGAGATTGGCGTGAAGGATACCTTCAGATCGATGCCGAGGGTAAGATTAATGCCGACTGGAACGGTAGTTCCGCCGCCGATGGAGGCATCGTAGTACGCTTCCGTCACTCCCACGGAAAATCCCGGCAAAGGTGGAACCAAACCCGCGTAAGGATTGATTGATGCGCCGGAAATAGGCCGGCCCAAGCCGCCTTCGGCTCCAAAAGCGACGTTCGCGGATGGAACAATCAACATCAGTGCGGCAGCGACTCCGATGACAGTGGATTTACTTTTCATATCCTTTTTGAATTCATCTTTATAGTGTCTCTGTAGGCTTGGTTGGAGTTGGGTCACTTCGGCGGCGTGTAGGGATCCGGAGTACCTGGCGCGATTGGCGGATGCTTCTTCAG
>DASXPA010000183.1:0-24003 GCA_036493915.1 Chthoniobacterales bacterium
CTCGAGTCCTCCGCAACACACAGCGGACGCGAGTGCCCCAATCGGCCCCTAACGAGTCTGCTCAGCGAGCTTTCGCGCGTAAGCGAGGGTGTCAATCTCGTCGCGCGTTTTGTCGCGCCGGATCGCTTTGATGCGCGGAAAACGTAGCGCCAATCCACTCGCGTGCCGCGTGCTCGGTTGGATGGAATCGAAAGCGATCTCCAGCACCGTGTCCGGTTTCACTTCCAGATGGCGACCGTGATCCTTGATTGCATTCTTCCGAAAGTGCTCAGTGAGTTCCGCAATCTCGAGATCCGTTAGGCCGCTATAGGCTTTGCCGATCGGAAGCAGTTGTCCGCTCGTCTCGTCGCGCACCGCGAAGGTGTAATCGCTCAGGACGTGATTGCGTTTACCGTGACCGAGCTCCGCGGCGACCACGACCACGTCGAGCGTGGCCAGCTCCTTTTTTAATTTGAACCACGACATTCCGCGACGGCCCGGCGTGTATTCGCTTTCCGGATCTTTGATCATGAGCCCTTCATTCAGGCGCCGCCGCGCCATTCGAAAAGCTTCTTCGATTTCGGAGGCAGAGTGCGCGGGGGAAATTTCGACAATCTGAAATTGCACCGGACTCGTTAGGCCGCGCAACGCTCCGCGGCGCTCGCGCAAAGGTATCTTCAGAAGTGAACGGCCGTTCAGCCAAAGCAGATCAAAGACGACGAACACCACCGGCACATTCGCGGCGGCGGCATCAAAAAGATCGGCGCCGTCGCTCTTTCGACCGAGGCGCTTTTGCAGATCGAAAAAGGTCAGCTTCTTCCCGTGCTCGAAAGCCATGATCTCGCCGTCGAGAATAACCTCGTCGGTGAAGCCTCGCGCTCGCTCTGCGATCTCCGCGAACTGATCGGTGATGCGCCGGAGATCGCGGGAAAAAATTTCCACTCGCTCCTTCCCGCGGTGAAGCTGCGCGCGGATGCCGTCGAACTTGTCTTCGACATAGGTGATATGGGACGCATTGGCCTTCTCCGCGAAGCGCGTCCAGATCGCTTCCGCGGTCGGCTCCGGGCTCGCGAGCATGCATTTGATTGGGCGAAAAAGCGTCAGCTCGGCGCGGTCGAGCTGAGCGCGTGAAGCGAGCAACGCGGTCTGTCCGACATCGCCGAGGAGCATGTGCGCTTCCTTCACTTCATCGAGCGGCGCATCGAAGGCGCGTGCGATCGCTTCCTCGACGAGACCCTCGCGCAAGCCAATTCGGAGATCACCGGTAAGGATTTTCACGACATATTGCGCTTCGAGCGGCGAGAGTTTGGCGAAGCGGTTCTGCAGCACCTCGGTTTTGCCGACGGGGCCGCGCGTGCGCTGCAGGCTTTCGAACAGCTCGTGCGCTTCGACTAACGAAAACGGTTCGGGAGCAGTGCGACTTTCGAGCGCTTCGAAAGCAGTCTTGCTGGCGTCCCCGTGGCTGCTCGAGATGCGGCGCAATTCGGCATTAGCGAGGCGGCTTGCGCCGAGCAGAGCGCGGTAAATAATCGCCCAGCCAGTCTGGAGCGTGCGCTGATCGGTTTGGGCAAAGGCTTTTCCGGTGAGGAAAATGGACGCGATTGGAAGTTGCTCGGGAGTCAGGGAGCGAAGGTATTCGGCGAGCAAGCGGACCTTTCCCAGCTTTGCCGGGGTCGCAGCGATTTGCTCGCCGACTTCAGCGAAAGCGCGAAACTCGGAATCGATCGCGGCAGTTTGCGCGGCAGACTCGTTAGGCGAAATCTCGGTCGCGCGAAAGGTGCCAAGCGTGAGTTCAAGCTGATTTTGCTGGCTCAACGCCCAGGCTTCGATGCCGCGATCGCGCAGGTCGCGGGCGAACTCCGCCGCGAAGCCGTGCAAGGTAAGGACACGTTTGGGTTGCACGAGCTCGACATAACGCAGGAGATCGGTGTAATCGGCGTGATCGGAGAGCGGAAAGGCGGCATCGACCTGATAGCGGTAAATCGCGTTTGGCTCGACCGCCCAGCCGCTGATCATGGCGACGCGTTTGTTTTTGATTCGCTGGATCATGCGCGACCGATTCGCGCTCGGTGGGCAGATAAGAACTTTACCGGCGACGGCGCTGGCGTCGTAGCGTTCGTATTGGCAAAACGCCTGACCGAATTGCTCGTAGATGCGCGTCATCCGATAGACGGAGCCATGGAGCATCGGTTGCAGATTGGCTTCGCCGAGGGAGCAGAGAATTTCCTGCGCTTTGCCTAACGAGTAGCCGAGGAGAACGGGCGTGGCGCCTTCTTCGATGGCCTCGCGACAGAAGGCGACGATCTGTTGCACAACCAGCTCCGTGGGCGGGAGGCGATAACGCGGCAGACCGTAGGTCGTTTCCATGATGAGGGTGTCGGCCTGCTTCCATCCCGCGGCTTCGGCGGAACGGCCGCGGCGGAGTTTGAAATCGCCGGTGTAAAGCAAGCTTCCGGCGTCGGTTTCGAGAAAAAATTGCGCCGAGCCAAAGATGTGGCCGGCGGGCAGGAGCGTGACCGCAAGTCCGCGCACCGGGGTGCGTTCGCCGAACGGGAGCACATGTTCGTTGCGTTTCCCCGGCAGGCGCGCCTGCATGAGGCGGGCGGTGCGTTCGGAGACAACGATCTCCTCGTGCGCCGCGATGTGGTCGCTGTGCGCATGGGAAACGAAGGCGAATGGCTTTGCGTCCCACGGATCGAGCCAGATGTTTTCGTTAGGCAAGTAGACGCCGCGCTCGTACTGGACCGGGATCATAGGGAAAATTAGCCGCTCTTGATGGGCACGCGAGCTGCCGCCGTCTTTCCTCGTCCCGTAATCGTGCTCGAGATCGAGAAAGGATTCGATCAGGAGCACGAGAAGAAATGGCGGCGATTGACACCACTCCGCACTTCTCGTTTCATGCTCCCGTCGTGAAGCTCGCGCTGGCCGTTCTCTGTCTCCTTCTCATCGGGTGCGCGAGCGTGCCTCCGCCGACCCGCCAGGTCGAGCAGCTCAAGTCGCTGCCGATCGCGCTCAACCCGGACTTTTCCTTCCGGAAAACGAAACAGTATTTCCTCGACCCTCGTGTCCAGTCGGTCCGCGGCATCGACGCCTCGGTTGCGTTCGAACGCTCCTATCACAACTACGGCGCGATTACGGCCCTCGATCTACGCGAGCATATCGGCAGCTACTACACTTTCTTCTGGCGCGCCCGACGGCCGGCGAACGTGACGGTACGGCTCGAGTACCGTCAGGAAAAATTGCACGCCTTCACGCAGGCGCGCGAGGTGCGCTACGAGCACGCCCGCGGTTCGTATCAGACGCACTTTGCCATCATTGGCGACGATTATTACAACGACGGCAGGGTCATCGCCTGGCGCGCTTCGCTCATCGCGGGCGGCCGGATCGTGGCGATGAGCCGATCTTATCTCTGGGAATAGCACGCATTTGCGAGTCTCTTACAACTGACGGCGTCCGAGCTTCGGCCCGGGGGGCGGATAAATAAGAAAACCTCGCAGAGAGCCTTGGAGGTTTGACAGTGTTTCGGCAAAATTTTACCCTTTAATTAGTCGTGGAGTCCTCGATTCAAGTAGGTGTCAGCGGACCAGCGGTCTGGGTGCGCGTGGCAGGGCGGGGCAGCTTTCTCAATAGCGGTAGCGTGAAAGAGTTCGCCCGCGAGATGGTGAATAGAGGTTATCGCAAGTTCGTCTTTGATCTGCAGGATTGTGTGATGATGGATTCCACTTTCATGGGAACGATGGCGGGCATGGCATTGCGTTTGAAGGAACTCGGCCAAGGCCGACTCCATGTCGTCCATTGCGGCGAACGCAGCCGTGATCTTCTTTCGGGTCTTGGGCTCGATCAAATTTTCGACATTCACAGCAACGGCGCGGTCGCTCCGCAGTGCGACGTGCTGAGGAAAAATTCGTCCGTAGCGCCGTCGGCGGAAACGCAAAAGCGCGAGCAGGCCGGAACGATGCTGGCCGCGCACGAGGCGCTCTGCGAAGCAGCGCCGGAAAATCTCCCGCGGTTCAAAGACGTTCTCGAATACCTCAAGCAAGACCTCCATCCAGAGAGCCGGGCGAACTAAGGCGGCTTCGGCTCCATGCGTTTTTTTCTCTTCGGGCTTTTTGTCGTCGCGCTCGGCGGCTGGCTCATCAGCTATCAGCGGCAGCGCTCGCGCATTCGCCAGCTCGAACGCTCGAAGGAGGAGATTCAGGTCGAGGAAAATCTCGTCTTCGATTTTCTCCACGGACTCGGTGAGGCCTTTCGAGACGTTATCCGGCCGCACGATCTGCATCGGTTGATTGTGGAAAGTTCGACCCGGATTCTCGATGCGCACGGCGGTGCGCTCTATCTCGCCGATCGCACCGGCACTCGACTGACGCCCGTCTTCATCTCAAAAGGTTGCCCGCCTTTGATCGATGTCCCCACGCGTATCCTCCACCAGGCCGCCTCCACTCCGATCGCACTCGAAAGTTACCTTCGCTCCCATTCGATCGGTGCCGGCGAGGGACTAGTTGGCCGCGTTTGGCAAAAGGGAGAGCCGGTTCTTCTCGCGGATCTCGCGGACGCGCCCGAGTTGTCGAAGCTGCGCGAGACCGCGCTCGGCGCATCCACCGTGATGGTGACTCCCCTTCTTTACGGGCACCAGAATCTCGGCGTGCTCGCGGTCGCGAATGGTCCTTCGAGCGCGGTCTTCACCTCGAGCGACTTCATCGTTTTCAAATCGATCTCGGAGCAGTCCGCCTTCGCCCTTTACAACGCCATCGTCTATTCGGAGGCGAACGAGAAAAAGCGCCTCGATCACGATCTGCAAATCGCGCGCGACATTCAACGCATCCTCCTCCCCTCGGAAGCGCCCGCCATTGAAGGTTTCGAGATCGCCGGGATCAACATCCCGGCGCGCCAGGTGAGCGGCGATTACTTTGATTACATCAAAGTCGACGAGGACCGGCTCGGCGTCGTCATTGCCGATGTCTCCGGAAAAGGCGTGCCGGCGTCGTTGATCATGGCGATCTGCCGGAGCGCGTTGCGCGCCGAGGCGCGGGGCAGTCTCTCGCCGGCGGAAGTTTTACGAAAGGTAAATCGCCAGCTCTATCCTGACATCAAGGAGGACATGTTCATCAGTATGGCCTACCTCATTCTTGACCACAAAAACCGCAGCGTGACGCTCTCCCGCGGCGGGCACGACGCCCCGCTGCTCTATCGCGCCGCGACCGGCGAAGTCTCCTCGCTCAAGCCGCCCGGGATGGCCCTCGGGATTGACAGTGGAGACGTGTTCGATAGGATAGCGAACGATATTTCCGTCCCCCTCGAATCGGATGACTGCCTCGTCCTTTACACCGATGGCATCACCGAGGCGCTTGACGCAAACGGCGATGAATTCGGACCCGAGCGGATGATTCGCTCCGTCCAGGCGAGCGCGCGCGAGAGCGCGGCCGGAGTGATCTCCCGCCTGACCGCTGATGTGCGGGATTTCGCCGGCGGTCATCCGCAGCATGATGACATTACTTTAATCGTAGTTCGCAAGACATGAAGAATTCCCAACCCGAAATGGAACCTCGGCGCCGCGTTGAAGTGAGCGACGAGGAGCAACCGCCTAACGACAACGCCGCGGCCGCCGACGATGATGGCAGCGCCGGCTTACAGGCCGACCTTGAACGCTTCCGGGATCTCGCGCTGCGCAGCCAGGCCGATTTCGACAATTTTAAGAAGCGAGCGAACCGCGAAAAAGAGGAGGCGATCAAATATGCGAACAGCAACTTGCTCGAGCGCCTGGTCGCGATCGTCGATAACTTCGAGCTCGGCCTCACTGCAGCGAAAACCGAGAACCCGCAATCGCCCATCCTCGCGGGGATGGGAATGGTCTTGAAACAACTAACCGATTTCCTCGCCGACAACGGCCTCCAGCCGATCGATGCCGAGGGTCAGCTCTTCGATCCCAACCTGCACGAAGCGGTCGCGCACGAGCCTAACGAAACTGTGCCTGAAGGTAAAGTCGTTAGGCAAATGCGAAGAGGCTACAAGTTGAAAGACCGGCTCTTGAGGCCATCCAGCGTCGTCGTTTCCAGCGGCCCCTAACGAATCTTTCACTGCGGGTGACGCAGATTTTCACGGATGAATCATCTCCATTGTAACTTCGGCCTCTGTCCCATCCGCGGGTAATACATCGATGCCCACGCAAAAGCGCGATTACTACGAAATTTTAAGCGTCGAACGCAGCGCGTCCGGCGACGAGATCAAGCGCGCCTATCGCAAACTCGCGGTCAAGTTTCATCCTGACAAGAACCCGGATGATCCTCACGCAGAGGAGAAGTTCAAAGAACTCGGCGAAGCCTACGATGTCCTCATGGACGAACAAAAGCGCGCTGCATACGATCGCTACGGACATGCCGCTTTTGCCCAGGGCGGAATCGGCGGCGGGCGCGGCGGGTTCCACGATCCCTTCGATATCTTCCGCGAAGTCTTCGGCGGCGGAATGGGCGGTGGCGGTGGCGGCATTTTTGAGACCTTCTTCGGCGGAGGCGCGCAGAGCGGCCGCGACGGCACCCAGCGCGGTTCCGATCTGCGTTACGACATGCAAATCACGCTCGAAGAAGCGGCCTTCGGTGTCGAAAAAGAAATCGAGGTGCGCAAGCTCGGCACCTGCGCCACCTGCCACGGAAGTGGCGCCGCTCCCGGCTCGCGTGCCATCACCTGCCCGACCTGCCACGGCCGCGGTCAAGTCATCAGCTCGCGCGGATTTTTCCAAGTCTCACAGACCTGCCCGCGCTGCCGCGGTCTCGGCGAGATCATCGACAAACCATGCCGCGATTGCGCCGGCGAAGGGCGCGTCGAAAAAACCAGCCGAATCAAAATTAAAATCCCACCTGGCATCGCGCAGGGTTCGCGATTGCGCTCCACTGGCAATGGCGAAGCCGGCGTGCGCGGCGGCGAACAGGGCGACCTCTACATCGTCATCCACGTCAAAGAGCATCCGATCTTTCAGCGAGAAGAGGACAACCTTTATTGCGAAGTGCCGATCTCCTTCCCGATTGCGGCCCTCGGTGGCGAAGTCGCGGTCCCCACTCTGGAAGGAAAAGCGAGTCTGAAAGTACCAGCCGGCACCCAAAGCGGGCAAAGTTTCAAGCTCCGTGGGAAAGGCATCGCGCACGTGAACGGTCGCGAACGCGGCGATCTTTACGCGCGACTGCTCGTGGAGGTACCGGCCGGGTTGAACGCCGAACAACGGCAGAAGCTGGAGGAATTCGCCGCCCTCTGCGGCGAGGAGAACACCCCGTTAGGTAAAAGTTTCCTCGATCGCGCGAAAGAATTCTTTCGTTAGGCCGTCTTTTTGTCATCCTGAGCGCAGCGAAGGACCTCACGATTGTCCGCTAGGGTTGCCCGGGTCTCATGCCGCTTGCTACGCCGGCGAGATCCTTCGGTGCGCACAGAGCGACAAAGCGGATTCTGATCGGTTCCAAGACTCCAACGGGCTTTTCATCTGCGCCATCGGCGGATCGAAACTTCCGCTATTCGCCGCCCATTTTCCTGCCAATTTAGTCCTCATGGACGACAAGAAAAAAATCACTCGCAAGCAGATGGTCGATCTCCTCAACCAGGACCTCGCCCGCGAATATCAGGCCATCATCGCCTACGTCATTTACAGCCAGACGATCAAGGGCGCGCAATACAACCACATTGCGCAGGAGCTGGAAAAGCACGCCGGCGAAGAGCTCCAGCACGCCATCATGATCGCGAAGCAGATCGACTATTTCAACGGCACGCCTATTAACCAGCCTAAGGAAGTGAAAGTCTCCGACGACTCGAAGGCAATGCTCCAGTTCGATCTCGAGAACGAACGCCAGACCCTCAAGAACTATCGCGAGCGCATTCGCCAGGCGGACGCGATGGGCGAGTTCGCGCTCGGTGAAGTGCTGCGCGAGATCATCGCCCAGGAACAGGAACACCTGCAGGACTTGGCCGACGCCCTCGGCATCGACACGCCGAAGATCGACAGCTAGCCGGAGGATCTAACCGAAAACTCCTGCATCCCTTTTTGTCATCCTGAGCGCAGCGAAGCACCTCACGATTGACCGTTGAGGTTGTCCTTAGCTAGCGCAGCCACGCGTTCAAACGGGGTCTCCGTTAGCTCGGATCAGATCGACAGTTGTTTACGGATGAAACCGATCCGTCGGTGCTGGACGATCCGCGATCCCACGTCAAAGCCACTTTCCCGCAGATTCTCGGCGACTGTCGTGAAGTCTTTGGCAACTCGATCAACCTCGTTGCGAAGGTCGTTCCGGCGTTCCGCCGTGTGATGTCCACCAATGAGGAATTGCGCAGACACCTTGCGCAACTTCGTGGAATACTTCTCGATGTCCGCGTAACGAGATCGAAGCGCTGGGACGAAAATTTTGACGGTGGATTCTATTTCTCGAAGAGCGCCGTGGTTCAAATTTCGCATTAGATCGATTGCTTTGTCCCTGTCCGTTGTCAATGCGCAGACAAGGTAGGTTTTTGCTAAGAGAAGAGAGATTCCTCAGTCATCCGCGTTGCATCTGAGTAATCTGCAGATGATCACCGATGCACCGCTTTTACCTCCCGCCTAACGAGTGGCAAACCGCGACCCTCTCCGGGAGCGAAGCCCACCATGCCCGCGACGTCCTCCGTCTGAAACCGGGCGGACGCGTCGTCGCCTTCGACGGTCGCGGCCGGGAAGCCGCTGCGGAGATCACTGCGGTCGACTCCGACACGCTACAATTGCGCCTCCTCAGCGAAACGCTCACGCCACGGTTGGGTTGCCGCATCACCCTCGCGCAGGCGATCCCGAAAGGGAAAAACATGGATCTAATCGTGCAGAAAGCGGTCGAGATCGGCGCGGCCGAGATCGTGCCGTTGCTTTCCGCCCGCACCGTCGTGCAGCTCGACCGCGAGAGCGCGGCGCAGAAGCAGGCGAAATGGCAGAGCGGCGCGCTCGAGGCGGCGAAACAATGCGGACAAAACTGGCTTCCGCAGGTGCAGCGGCCGCGCGCGCCGGAGGAATTCTTCGCCGGGATCGCTCCCAACCGCTTCGACTTGCGGCTCATCGGATCGCTTCAGCCGGGAGCGCGGCGTTTGAAAGAGATTTTGCGCGACCACGAGCACGAGCACGAGAAGAAGCGGCCGGAGAGCGTGCTCATCGTGATCGGGCCGGAAGGCGATTTCACGCCGGCCGAGATTGCGCTCGCGCGGTCGCACGGCTGCGCACCGCTCACCCTCGGGCCGATCATCCTGCGGGTGGAGACGGCGGCGATTTACTGCTTGAGCATTCTCTCTTACGAGCTGCTCTGAGGCAGATCCCTGATTTATGGGAGGAGTTTTTCAACCGTGGATTAGGCGGATTGCTCGGATTAAAAGGCAGGAAGCATTACTGCGACAACTTTCCATCCGGAAGATTTAGGTCCCTGGATCAATCGCCGTGATACGGGCGCGCCCGATTTCGTTGTTGAAATCCTCTCGCCCAAGACTGCGAAGCTCGGTCGGGTGAACAAGCCGCGGGTTTATGCCCGAAGTGGGGTGCGCGAGCTTTGGATCATCGCACCGGAGCCGCACACGATTGAAGTCTATTTCCTCGGGCAGGATGCGTCCGTTCCGCCAAGATTCAGGGCGAGAGCGACCGGTTCGAGTCGGCACTCTTCTCCGGATTGAATTTCGACCCGGCGACCATCTTCGCGCCACTGAAGGTCGGCCCACTTTTTCTCCCCGGGAGAAATAACCGCAGAGTGCGCAGAGGAAACGGGATTCTTGAAAAGCCGCCTTCTGTTTGTGTCTTTCTTGCCTCTGCGCGCTCCGCGTCCTCTGCGGCTAGCCAGCTAGGAAAGTTGGGACGGCAAAATGACGCGCCGGGGACGCGGGGTTTTTGTGGGGGAAGAAATTGGAAAAGTCGTTCAGGCGCTAGGCCGTTTTGCGGCGAAGGAAGCGCTCACCGCCAAGCAGGAACCCGACACCCAGAAGCAGGCAGGCCGCCGGCCGCGCGTTGTCCGGAACCTGCGCGGTGGGAAGATCGACGGTTATCGACTGTAGCGAGAAGCTGCTGCCGGAATCATTTCCAAACATGACTGTTTCATTCGCCGCCAGGCTAATACTCGTTACGAACGGGTCATCGGTGAAATGTACCGTGGACGCACCGTAGGTGATAAATCCAGAGTCACTCGCCCCGAAGACGTTCAAGTTGATCATCGTCAATGTAACCGCTTCGTCGAAGGAGAAAATCATCACGTCGGTCATGTCGAATTCCGTGGTGTTGTCCGATCCCGTGTTATTAATTCCAAAACCCGCCGTCATGGTTGAATTAAAAGTCCCCGTGTTCGTAGCAGCGGTCAGCATAAGCCCACCCACCGTGACGCTGCCAGACGCATGATCGTCCAATGCGGCTTGGGATTCCCCTCCGGTAGTATTGTTGCCAAAAGTAAATGTGATTAGGGTGGCTTGTGAGGTCGCGGTCAAGGCGGCGACCACGGCCATGGGGAGGAGGATCTTTCTGAATAATTTCATGATACTTTTCTGGGTGGTTGGTTCGTGAAGGAGCCGATTGGCTCAGGGAGGGCGCAGAGAGGCGAGGGGGGTGCGGGGGGACCTGGCGAATGGGGGTTAGTTGTTAGGCCTTGACTTACGGCCTCGCAGGAAACGCTGGCCGCAGAGGAGCAGACCTACACCGAGAAGCATGTAAACAGACGGCTCAGGAATCAGTTGATACTCAACATTGATGTCATCAAGGCGCCAGTTTCCGGAGGATGCAGATGTGCCACCGCCTCCGTAGATCCGAAGGCTGACGGGCGTATTCAGTCCGGAGGGAAGAGCGAGCGTGTAAGTGTATTGATTCCAAGAGCTATCAACCGGAGTGACGGAGGAGGCGACAGGAGCGGTAAAATTGTCGAGACTCGAAAAGACAGACAACGTCGTCGGACCGGTACCGGTACTGCGTGAGCCGAAGTCTAAGCCCGTTATCACGACCGCACTGGTGAGATCTGGGTTGAGGGCGAAAGTAAAATAGGTAGACGTCGCCACGTCCAAAGTGCCGGGAGCCGCAGCCCCTTGCACATTATTCATACCGCTGGCTCCCGGATATCCGCTGGAGGACGAGGAGCTACTCACTAGTGCGGCAGAGCCGCCATTGGCTCGCGTCAGATCAGTTATCGTCAAATGGATCGCGGGCACTCCGCCTGACGGCGGCACTGACGTAGCCATGCTGTCGACATTATCGATACTAAAAGTGATCGTGTCGCCTTTTGAGGCGAACGGCAGGAGCGCAGCTATCGCGAAGCAACTCGTGAGGGCGATTTTGCTAATTGACTTCATCCAACTCCGTCTCAATTTTCCGCGTTCTTCCCCTGAAGAGCGCCGAGTTTGTCAGGTCGGGCGTGAGATGACAAGATATTTTTTGTTGTTGTGCGTTACTTGTGCGCGGCGGGGCGCTCTGATGGCAGCGCGAGGAGTTTGACCACGATCTGGTTCAGGATCAGCTCGTGATCGAGTTGGCTGGTGACGATTTGCAGGTTCGCCGTGAGGCAGGCTTCCAAGCCGCTGATGAGTTGCTCGGTCTCGAAACAATGCGCCTGGACGGCCGCAATGCCGAGGGCGTAGCCATTGATGGTGCCATCTTTTTTGCGCGGGAGATGCGCGGTGGCTTCGTTAGGCAGACGGTTGAGGGTCGAGATGAAGGAGAAGGGCGCGCTCGGCCGGGGCAGCCGATGGCGTTGCATGAGGTCTTTGGCGAGAAGCAGATTGCGCACGGTGGGGATGATCGCGACGAGCAAAATGCCGATCGCGGATTCGCCCTGATCGAGGAGGCGCCGCACGAGCGTGAGCGCGCGCTGGAGGTCGCGCGCGGCGAGCGCGTTCCCGAGCTCGAAGATGACGCCGCCTCGTGAGATCGGGACGAGGGTGCGGACTTCTTTCAGAGTCACGCGGCGGTTGGCCTCGCCAAGGTAGAGATCGATCTTTTCGACCTCGTTGCCGATGACGCGGGTGTCGCCGCCGGTGAGGAGGACGAAGAGATCGAGCGCTTCGTCGTCGAACCGCAGCTGGCGCCGGCGGGCGGACGATTGCACGAGATCACTCGCTGCTTCCTCCCAACCGCTGCGGCTGGCGTCGAGCTTGTCGAAGACCTGCATGTCGGCGCGTTTCGTGAGCGTCTTGTAAAAGGTACGACGTTTGTCGGCTTCCGGCGCGCTGAGGAGAAACTTCACTTCCCCGGAGCCGAAGTCACTTTGGAGCGCGACGGCAAGTTGCTCGAGCGCCTCCTGTACGCTGGCAGCGCGACTGAGGACGTTGTCGCCGAGAAAGTTCGCGTTCTTCAGCCAGACCAGCTTTCCGCAGCCGAAGAAGGGGAGGGTCTGCAATCCTTCGATCGCGGCGCGAATGCGGCTGGCGGCCTGCTCGGCGTTGTCGGCGCAACCATCGATCGTCTCGACTCCGAAATCGCCGGCATCGGCGGGGGCGAGTCGCGCGGCCAGTTCTTTTGCGGCGGTTTTGACCGCGCTCTCATTCGAGCCGACGACGGCGTAGATCGCGGTCGTGGTTTTTTTCCGGGCCGACTTGCCTTTCATCAACGGGTAAAACTGCGAAGGAGATTATCGCACGGAATCATCCGCGACGCTGGCGCCTGAGTCGACGAGTCAATCCGGTCACGGATCAATCGCAAGCGATAAGAGATGGCTCCGACTCCAGCGCCCACTTTTTCGGCGATGCCCTCACGGCGCAGGCCCGCACGCGCAATCGCGACTTGCCTGGCAAAATCCTTTCCTTTCGGCGATGGGAAAGCGATCTTCGCCTCGCACGCGTCCCGCTAATTTTCGAAAATATGAAACAGCCTAACGACAGTTTGCAGGAATCGATCCGCGAAGCCTGCCATACTTTTGAAACGCTTGCGGAGCTGGCCGGGCCGGTCGCGGACGCAGTCGAGGCGCTGGTCGCCTGTCTCAGGGAAGGCCGCAAGTTGCTCGCCTGTGGAAACGGCGGGAGCGCGGCCGATGCGGCCGATTTTACGACCGAGTTTGGGTGCCGTTTTCTGGCCGATCGCCGCTCTTACCCGGCCCTCAACCTCGCGCAGGGCGGCAGCTTGATCAGCGCGATCGGAAACGATTACAGTTTCGAGGAAATCTTCGCCCGCCAGGTCGCCGGCCTCGGCCAGCGCGGCGACGTTCTCGTCGCGATCACTACAAGCGGCAACTCTGAGAACATTCTCCGCGCGATCGAGGAAGGGAAGACGCGCGGCCTAACGACCGTGGCTCTGCTCGGTCGCGATGGCGGATCGGCCAAAGGGCTGGCGCAGATTGAACTGTTGGTGCGAAGTGATTCGACCCCTCGGATTCAGGAAGCGCACAAGTTTTTGCTGCACGTCATCTGCGGGCTGGTCGATGCCCGTTTGCCGAAATCGTAGCCTAAAAAAAGCGCGGGTGCGCGGTCGGCAGGCAAGGAACGCTTCGTCATTTAAGCGGTAAGCAGACAACGGAGATGGCGTGATTGGCAGGGAGCGCACGCGCCTCGCGCGCTAGTTGCGGCGCCTCGCCGCACGCACGTTCCTCACCTTTCACCTGATACAGCCACTACCCTTGATGGTTTGGCTCAGGCTCGAGCAGCTTGCGGATCGCTTCGTCGAGCCGATCGAAGTTGATCGGTTTCGTAAGGTGCTCGGAGAATCCGGCCGCGTGCGCTTTGCTGATGTCGTTCTCCATCCCGAATCCACTCAGGGCAATTCCGCGCAAAGATCGCGTCTCGTGCAGCTCTTTCATGAGCTCGTAGCCGCTGCGGTCGGGCAGCCCGATATCGCTCACGAGCAGATCAAATTTCTCGCGGCGCGCTTTCTCGACGGCTTGACCGGCGCTGTGCGCGAGCGTGACGCGATACCCGCGCCGCTCGAGGAGCATCTTCATTCCAAGGCAGGTGTCCTGATGATCGTCGACTACGAGGAGGTGGCTCTTTTGCGCGCTTGCCCGCTCGGCCGCACTTGCCGGCAGCCGCGGGGTCGGGAGTTTTTTCTCCATCGGGGCGGAGACGGAGTTGAGTGTGATGGTGAAGACCGCGCCGCGATCGGCGCCGTCGCTTCTCACGGAAATGCTGCCGCCGTGAGCGTGGACCATCGCTTTGGAAATGGCGAGGCCGAGGCCGAGGCCGCCGAATTTTCTTGTGATCGAACTTTGGCCCTGCTCGAACGCGTTGAAGATTTTTCCGATCTTGGTCGGCGCAATCCCAATCCCATTGTCGATCGTCCTGATCTCGATCCGGTCGTCGGTCGGGTTCGAAGTCTCGATCGCAATCTGTCCACCGTCGGGGGTGAACTTAACCGCGTTCTTGAGGAGATTCCAAAAGACCTGCTGAAGACGCGCCGGGTCGCCGTTGACGTAGTCGTTTGTCGCCTTGAGACGGAATTCGAAATCTAGATGCTTTTGTAGAATATCCCCGCGACAAATTTCGTAGGCGCGTTGCAGTGTTTCGTGGATGGATGTCATCTCGAAACTGAGCTGCAACTTACCTTTCGAGATGCGGGTGACGTCGAGCAGATCGTCGATGAGGCGCGCTTCGAGCTCGACGTTGCGCCGGATGATATCGAGCGCCTGGCGCACTTCCGGGCCGTCGGACGCGCGCGCCTCCAGCTCCGCGACCATCGTGATGACCGGTGAGAGCGGATTGCGCAGCTCGTGCGAGAGGAGGGCGAGAAATTGGTCCTTGGACGCATTCGCCGAGATCAGTTCCTGGCGCAGGCGGACGTCGCGCGTTTTGTCTTCGACAAGGAAGAGAACGCCTTGGACAACTTGCTTGGAGTTTTGCAAGCGGAGGAGGTTGACGTTGACGAAATTGGTCGCGCCCCGGCGATCGACGAGCGGTTGCTCGACGAGCTGAAATGGCGTCCCGAAGTTGAACACTTTCTCAATCGCTTCCTTCGGCGCGATCTGGACCTCGGGATAAGTCGCCTCGCTGATTTCCCGGTCGGGCGGCAACTTGCCGAAACGGCGCGCCATTTGCCCGAAAGCCTCGTTAGCTTGCAGAAAACGTTGCGAAGTGGGCGCGATCAAGGCGATGCCGATTGGCATATTGGCGAGAATCTTGTCGTTGAACATGACCTCGCGATCGATCCGCGCGGCAGCTTCGCTTTGGCGCCGATAAACCCTGCTCGCGCCCCAGGCGATGATTGCGGTCACGGCGATCAACCAAAGCGCGAGGAAAGTAGTTTTCTGCAAAAGATCGTGCACCGGCTGGTAGGCGATGACGCGCGGCTGCGAGACGACGGTGGTCCAGCCAGTCAATTCCACCGGCGCGAACGTGAAAATTTTCCCGTTTCGTTCGATATGACCCGCTTTGTCGGTGCGGATATCCTTGATCAGCGTCTGCCAATCGGTCGACGGGGGACCGGCCCTGGGGGTGAAATCATCGTTGAAAAGCGCCTGCCCATTTTGATCGACAATCTGGCAGCGGGCTCCGTCGGCGAAGTTGATGACCGATAAGCGGCGCCCGATCCGTTCGACCAAGACCTGCGAGCCGATATAGCCGAGGATGGCCCCGTCAGCCGCGCGCACTTTCCCGATGAGATTGGCCGCGGGACGGTGATCGACCGAGCGCGGATGCACCGACGAAACAAGGACGCCTTTCGCTGTGCTCGCGCCCCGCAGCCAGGCGGCGGAATTATAGTCGCGCCCAATCCAACCCGGCGCGGGCGGAATAGCGGCGATGAGTCGCCCATCGGCCGTGGTGAGAAATAGCCCGTCGATCCGGGGGTGGGAATAGTAGGTGTCGTTCAACCAACTCTGGCCCTCGACCTCCGCGAAAGGGCTGCTCAGGATTTCCCGCACCCGCTGGAAAGTCTGGTAATAATCGACGATTGCCCCGGTCCGGGCGAGGTCGTCGCCGACGAGGTGCGCGATGAGCTGAACGAAAGTCTGCCGGTCGCGCAGGATCTTCGTTTCCAAGGTACGCGTGAGGATGGTGTAGGAAATCACCAGCATTAGGATCGAAGGTACCCAGCCCGCGATGAGGATGCTAAAGACCACGTTCCAGCGCTCGAAGCGGCCGCGGCTTCTGATGGGAGATTTCCTCTTTGCTTGCACGGTGGTCGGAGATTACCTGTTTAGTGTTCGTCTGCTTCCCCAGCGAAGCAACCGGCGAACGGTGCCGGTGCCTCCGATTAAGTTCGGACGCGTTCCTCGCCGCGGCCCCGTGCCGGTGCCGCGGAGATTTGATTTGACGCAACACGCGAAGGCGGCATCATGACGCCTCTGTGCGCCCGATCGGTCGCGAGGGGTGATTCACTATGGGAGGAAACGCTCTGGATGTTATTTGGACGGTCTGTTATCTGAGCGTCCTTTTCGGACTCTCGGCCTACGGGCTTCACCGCTACTCCATCGTCTATCTCTTCCTGAAAAATCGGAAGCGCCCGCCGCTGCCACTCGGGCATTTCGAAGAGCTGCCGGTCGTGACCGTCCAGTTGCCGCTTTTCAATGAAATCTACGTCGTCGAGCGCCTGCTCAAAGCGGTCAGCGAACTCGATTATCCACGCGACCGCCTACACATCCAGGTCCTGGACGATTCGACCGATGAGACGATCGAGATCACACGCTCGTGTGTCGATCAGCTCGTTGCGCGGGGCTTCGATGCAGAACTGATTCAACGCACCGATCGTACCGGCTACAAAGCCGGCGCGCTCGAATTCGGGCTCGCCTCGGCGCGCGGCGATTACGTTTGCATCCTCGACGCCGACTTCGTCCCGCAGCCAGAGTTGCTCCAGAAAACCGTCCACTTTTTCACCGACCCGAAAGTCGGCATGATCCAGACGCGCTGGGGCCATATCAATCGCGGCTACTCTTTGCTCACGCGTGTGCAGGCGATGTTTCTCGATGGCCACCTCCTGCTCGAACAGGTCGCGCGCAGCCGGAGCGGGCGCTTTTTTAATTTCAACGGCACCGCCGGGCTCTGGCGCAAATCCTGCATCTCCGAATCGGGAGGCTGGCAGCATGACACGTTGACGGAGGATTTAGACTTGAGTTATCGCGCGCAGCTCGAGGGTTGGAAATTTGTCTTCCTCACCGATGTCGTGACGCCGGCAGAGTTGCCCGTGGATATGAACGGTTTCAAATCGCAGCAACATCGCTGGACCAAAGGCTCGGTCCAGACCTGCAAGAAATTGCTTCCGCGCATCTGGCGCAGCCAGTTGTCGCTGCCGATCAAGATCGAAGCGACCGGCCATCTCACCTCCAATTTTGCCTATCTCCTCCTCGCCTGCCTTTGCGTGCTGTTGCATCCATCGTTAGGCGGGCCAAAGACCGGATGGCTCCGCATGTTCCTCATCGACGTACCGATTTTCCTCACGGCTTCGCTTTCCGTTGCGGTCTTCTACATTTGCGCACAACGCGAACTGCATCCGCGCACGTGGACGCGGGAGATTCTTTTCCTGCCCGCGCTCCTCGCGCTCGGCGTCGGTCTTTCCATCAATAACGCCCGCGCCGTCCTCGAAGCCGTCTTTAATCATCAATCGGAATTTAAGCGCACGCCGAAGTACGGCATTGAACGCAAATCACAGCAGTGGCGCACGTGCCGTTAC
Source organism: Chthoniobacterales bacterium (assembly GCA_036493915.1). Classification (GTDB taxonomy): domain Bacteria; phylum Verrucomicrobiota; class Verrucomicrobiia; order Chthoniobacterales; family UBA10450; genus Palsa-1392. The sequence goes on from DASXPA010000183.1 coordinate 17,516, forward strand.
ATGCCACTGAAGTCGCTCCTGCCCTTCATCGAGATCGCCTTCGCCCTCTACTTCAGCTACTTCGTCTGGTACGCACTCAGTCACGGACAGTATTTCAACCTCCCGTTCCTCATTCTTTTCCAGGGCGGTTTCCTTTACGTCGCGATCTCTTCCGTTGCGCAATGGTGGCCGCGACTGATGCTTGCGAATTGGCGCCAAGATTCATTTCCTGCGTGACAAGCTCCAGATCTGCCATTAAAAAACGGCCCATGCTTTTCCGCGTCGCGGCGCTTGCCGTCGCTCTCCTCGCCGCCACCGCGCTCGAACTCCAAGCCGGCACTGAAACTGTCGTCATTCCGCCGCGCGTCATCATCAGCGTGAAAGATCAAAAGCTGATGGTGATCGAGAACGGTCATCGCGGCGCCGTCTATCCGGTTTCGACTTCGAAGTTCGGCATCGGCGATCGCCGCGGAAGCATGGCGACGCCGTTAGGCTGGTTGCAGGTGGCGGAGAAAATCGGCGACCACGCGCCGGTCGGCGCGGTCTTTCACAAACGCCGCTTCACCGGCGAAATCATCCAGCCGAACGCGCCGGGACGCGATCCGATCGTCACGCGCATCATCTGGTTGCGCGGCCTCGAACCCGAGAACGCCAACGCCTTTAATCGCTGCATCTACATCCACGGGACGCCGCAGGAAAAAGTTATCGGCAAACCGGCCAGCTATGGATGCGTCCGCATGTGCTCGAAAGATGTCACGCAGGTTTACGCTCAACTCCAGCTCGGCGCGCTCGTCCGCATCATTCCTGGTCCACTCCCGAAGTTACCTAAGCTGCAGAAGTCTGACCGCGCTGTCATGGCCGCGGAAGTTCCTCCTAAAGCCGCGAAACCGATCGCCGAAGCAGCCGGCAATCGTAAAGCGCATCGCGAACAGAAGCGCGTTTCCGCCACCGCCTCGCGACACCACGGCGATAACGCCTAACGAATTCGCGGCGCGCGCCGGCAAATCCTTTGACCGCTCAGCGCCTATTTCTATAGTGGTCCATGGCACTCTCAGTTGGCAGCAAAGCACCCGATTTCACCCTTCCCACCAAAACCGCTGACGGTCCTCGCCCCGTCCGGCTGAGCGAAAATTTTGGGAAGAAAAACACGCTGCTGCTCTTTTTCCCGATGGCTTTCACCGGCACCTGCACGACCGAGATGTGCGGCGTCGGCAACGGCCTGCGCGAATACAGCGATCTCAATTGCGAAGTTTACGGCATCAGCGGCGACAACCCTTTTTCGCAAGAAGCCTGGGCACAGAAAGAGAAGATCAACGTCACGCTCTTGAGCGACTACGAACACAAAGTGACGAAGGGCTATGGCGTTGCCTACGACTCCTTCCTCCCGCAGCTCAATCTTGGCTTCGCCGGAGTCGCCAAGCGCGCCGCTTTCCTCGTCGATCGCAATGGCGTCATCCAATACGCCGAGATTCACGACGACGCGCGCGAGCTGCCCGACTTCGACAGAATCAAGGCAAAGCTTGCCGAGCTGAAATAAGCGAGGCCGAAAAGAGCGTGCGGGGAAGCCGCAATTGTAGGGGAGCGCTTCGGTTGCTCAGGTTGAAAACGAGGAAGGCGAAGCGCCCGCCCTACAATCGTCCCCGAAAAATAGCCGCGTTGCTTCCGCGCCCGCGCAATTTAATCTGAACGTATGAGCGAAGATTTTTTCTCCACGTTGCAGCGCTTCGATGCCGGCCAGGGGCGCGAAGGATTTTTCCACTCCCTCCCTGCGCTGGAAGAGAAAGGCCTCGGCAACATCTCGCGTCTGCCGGTCTGCATTCGCATCGTCCTCGAGTCGGTCCTCCGAAATTGCGACGAGAAAAAAGTCGGCCGTAAAGATGTCGAGACGCTCGCGCGCTGGAATGCGAAGTCGCCCGCCAACGAAGAAATTCCCTTCGTCGTCGCGCGCATTGTTCTGCAGGATTTCACCGGCGTGCCGCTGGTCGTCGATCTCGCTGCGATGCGCAGCGCAGTCGCGCGCCTCGGCGGCGATCCGAAAATCATCGAGCCGCTCGTGCCGGTCGATCTCGTCGTCGATCACTCGGTGCAGGTCGATTTCTTCGGCTCCGCGCTCGCGCTCAAGCTCAACATGGACATGGAATTCAAGCGCAACCGCGAGCGCTACGAATTCCTCAAATGGGGCCAGCAGGCCTTCAAGACTTTCGGCCTTGTCCCGCCAGGAATCGGCATCGTCCACCAGGTCAATCTCGAGTACCTCGCCAAGGGCGTTTTATCGAGACCGGAGACCGGAGACCGGAAAGCGGAAATATTTTTTCCCGACACGCTCGTCGGCACCGACTCACACACGACCATGATCAACGGCCTCGGGGTCGTCGGCTGGGGCGTCGGCGGGATCGAAGCGGAGGCCGGCATGCTCGGTCAGCCGGTTTATTTTTTAACTCCGGAAGTGGTCGGCGTGCACATGACCGGTTCGTTAGGCGAAGGCGTCACCGCGACCGATCTGGCGCTCCACGTCACGCAAATGCTGCGCGCGCAAAAAGTGGTCGGGAAATTTGTTGAGTTTTACGGCGAAGGCGCGGCGAAGTTGCCGCTGCCCGACCGCGCCACCATCGGCAACATGTCGCCCGAGTACGGCGCGACCATGGGTTATTTCCCGGTCGATGGCGAATCGGTGACCTACCTCCGCGCGACCGGTCGCAGCGACGAGCAATGCGCCGCCTTCGAAGGCTATTTCCGCGCGCAAAAGATGTTTGGGATGCCGAAGAAAGGCGAGATCGATTACAGCGTCGACCTCGAGCTTGATCTCGGCGATGTGCAACCGAGCGTGGCTGGTCCGAAGCGGCCGCAGGACCGGATTAACCTCCCGGAACTTGGGAGCGCCTTTCGCTCGCTTCTGCAGAAGCCGATGAAAGATGGGGGCTACGGAAAAGCCAACGGCGATCTGAGCGCGCGCCACCCCGTCGATCTCAACGGTACTAAAGTTGAAACTGAAAACATGGTTTCGACCGACCGCGACGAACAGGGCATCGAACCGGGAGATACGCGCAATAAAGTCGAGATGGTGAGCAACCGTCCGACGCCCGATTCCAGCGACGAGATTGAGGCAGAAAAAGAGCCGGTCTTCACCCGTGGCCAGAGCGAAATCGGACACGGCAGCGTCCTCATCGCGGCAATCACAAGTTGTACGAACACGAGCAACCCGAGCGTCATGCTCGCGGCCGGCCTGCTCGCGAAAAAAGCGGTCGAGCGCGGCCTAACGATCGATCCTTCGGTCAAGACTTCGCTCGCTCCGGGTTCGCGCGTGGTCTCCGATTACCTGACGAAAACGGGCCTGCAAAATTATCTCGACCAGCTCGGCTTCAACATCGTCGGCTACGGTTGCACAACTTGCATCGGCAACTCCGGCCCGCTCCATCCGAAGATCGAAAAAGCAATCAACGAATTCGATCTCGTCGCCGCTTCCGTTCTTTCCGGCAATCGCAACTTCGAGGCCCGCGTCCATCAGAACATCAAAGCGAACTTTCTCATGTCGCCGCCGCTCGTCGTCGCCTTCGCCCTCGCCGGCCGGGTCGATCTCGATCTCGCGAAAGATGTGATCGCGAAGGACAAGGAGGGCCGCGAAGTTTTCCTCAAGGACATCTGGCCGTCGTTAGGAGAAATCCGCGAGACCATGCGCTCGGCGCTCTCGCCGGAAGTGTTCCGCAAACTCTATCGCGACTTCGCCGATCAGAATCCGAAGTGGAATGAAATTTCCTCGAGCACCGGCGACGTCTACCAATGGAACGAAGAGAGCGACTACATTCACGATCCGCCGTTTTTCGAAGGCTTCTCCATGGCGATCGAGAAAATCGAGGAGATTCGCGACGCGCGGCCGTTGGGGATTTTCGGCGACTCGGTCACGACCGATCACATCTCGCCGGCGGGCGCGATCAAGGCGAACTCGCCGGCGGGCAAATATTTGCAGTCGCGCGGGATCAAGCCCGCGGATTTCAACAGTTACGGCAGCCGGCGCGGCAACGATCTCGTCATGACCCGCGGCACATTTGCGAATGTGCGGATCAAGAACCTGATGGTGCCGGGAGTGGAAGGCGGCGTCACCCTGCATCAGCCGAGCGGCGAGCAGATGTCGATCTTCGACGCGGCGATGAAGTATGCGAAAACGAAAACGCCGTTGGTCATTATTTCGGGAAGCGAATATGGCACCGGTTCGAGCCGCGATTGGGCGGCGAAAGGGACGCGATTGTTAGGCGTGAAAGCGGTCGTGGCGGCGAGCTATGAGCGCATTCATCGTTCGAATCTCGTCGGTATGGGCGTGCTCCCGTTGCAGTTTGTGGAAGGCACAAGCGCGCAGTCGTTAGGCTTGAACGGGAGCGAGACCTTCAGCGTCATCGGCCTTTCGGATTCGATTCGACCGGGGCAGAATCTGACTCTCGAAATCAAACGCCAAAACGGCGAGTCGCAGCAGGTGCCGGTGAAGTTGCGCATCGATACGCCGATCGAGATCGATTACTACCGGCACGGGGGAATTTTGCAGTTCGTGTTGCGCGAGCTGCTCGGCGGCGAGCGTTAGGCTCCCGCGCGTCCAGGTTCTAGCTAGAGGCAGAAAACGCCAGCGAAATCGCTGCGACCACGGGCGCGAACACTCTTCATTTGATCATCGTTTTCGCGCTCGTGTTGCTCGTGAGCGGAATCTGCGCCCGGAAGAAACGCTCACGGTTTCCAGCGCAGTGCGGCGCTTCAATCTGCGCTCGGCGACCAGAAGCATTGTAAGTTGAAACGGATTCTGTTACACCGGAATGCAGGTTCGATTGTGCGCAAAACATTTTTCGTCCTCGCGTTCTGTTTGTCGCTGATGACGCAACAAGTCGACGCCGCGAGCGCGACTTGGAATCTTCATCCGACCAATGGCGAGTGGAATAACCCGCTCAACTGGATGCCTGCGACCGTGCCTAACGGTCCGGCAGATATGGCGACGTTTGGCCTCTCCAACGTCACGGACCTCTTCTTGTCTGCGAATACCGAGGTGGCCGGCGTCGTGTTTAGCCCCGGTGCAAGCGTCTATACCATCACGGCCAGCCCGACATTCACTCTGACTCTCAGCGGCACAGGCATCACCAACGGTTCCGGGATCACGCAGAACTTTGTCGCGGCGGTGGATAGCGCCGGCCATGCCGGGGCGATAACATTTACTCACAACGCCACAGTCAGCACCTCCACGACATTGACGGCTAACGGCAGCCTCGTGCCCAACATAGACGGCGCGGCGATAACATTTCTCGATAGCTCAACCGCTGGCGCGGGCACGCTAACGGTCAATGGCGGCGCGACGGTTGCCGGCAATGGCGGCAGCGCCCGGTTTTACGACACTTCCAGCGCGGGAAATGCTGCCGTTACTATCAATGCCGGCGCCGTCAACGGAGGAAACTGGGGAGAAGTCGATTTCTATGACCGCTCGACTGCGGCGCAAGCGACCTTTATGAACAACGGTCCGGTTTTCGGCGAGCTGGGTAATATAGGCGGCTTTCTCATATTCCACGACGCGTCCAGCGCTGCCAATGCAGTGATCGTTAACAATGGTGGCACTATTTCTGGCGCAGGTGGAAGCTTCGCATCTTTTCTTGATAACTCGACTGCTGGTGCGGCCACGATCAAGAATATTGGCGGTGCCGCGGCTGGGGCAATCGGAGGACAGACAGGTTTCGGCGACAGCGCCAGCGCGGGTCATGCTACGATTGTGAGCGATGGAGGAGCCGTCTCTGGTGCCTACGGAGCGAGCATGCTGTTTTCATCCAATTCGACTGCGGGGGCTTCGACTTTAATCGCGAACGCCGGCCCCGGCCTCGGCGTACTCGTGGGTGGTATGATCGAGTTTGCCGAGAATTCTGAAGGAGGAACCGCCAGGGTGGAGGTCTTCGGAAATGGCTTTATTGACATTCATAACCATAACGGTCCCGGCCTCACTATTGGGTCGCTCGAAGGAACAGGGCAGATTTTCCTAGGCAGTAATAACCTTTCAGTCGGCAGCAACAATCGGAGCACCGAGTTTTCCGGTATGATGCATGACGGCGACCCATTTGGCGGGGGCCTCGCTGGCGGCAGCCTGACCAAAATCGGCGCCGGGACGCTTACTTTAGGTGGCGCGGACACCTACACTGGGCCGACCGTAGTCAGCGCGGGCAATCTGATCGTGAACGGCTCGATAACCAGCCCCGTTACTGTGAATGGCGGCTCACTTGCCGGGTCGGGAACGGTGCGCGCCGTAACGGTGGAGAGCACCGGCACGCTCACGCCCGGCGACAGCCGCCCGGGCATCTTGCACGTTGCGGGGAATCTGACCCTGACAATGGGCTCGACTTACCTTGTCGATCTCGACGGCGCCGCCGTTGGCGCGCAATACGACCAAACCGAGGTTACCGGTTCGGTGAGCCTCGGCAATGCCACTCTTTCGTTGAAGCTCGGTTTCTCGGCTGCGGCTGGCGACATGTTCAACGTCATCAATAACGATGGGA
>DASXPA010000184.1:0-1508 GCA_036493915.1 Chthoniobacterales bacterium
TAACGACTCTTCGAGTTTGGTGAGGATTTCATTGCGACGCAGATTCGCCTCCGCGCGGAGACCGAGCGGCTGGCTTTTCACGACCAGAAACGGCTCCGTTTTTTCCAGGCCGAGCGCCGCTGCCAGCTGCGCGTTGTTCCCGAGTTGCGGATGAAAATCGAGCGGGAGATGTGCGCTGTAGACCGCCAGGTTCCGTTCGAAGGCGAGCTTAAGCGTGCGTGCAAACGCGCCGGTGATCGGCCGCAACCCCGGCCAGAAAAGACCGTGATGAACGACGAGCAGATCGACCGTGCGCTCGATCGCGAGCTGGAAAGTCGCGCCGGACGCATCGACAGCCGCGCCGATTTTCGAGACCCTGCCGTCGTTCTCGATTTGTAATCCGTTCAGTGCATTTGGAAAGTCTTCCAGCTCCGTAAGACGGAGCAGGTCATCGGCGTAACGAACGATCTCGGCGAGCACAGGCATGTGGCACTTTGGCGGGAAATGCTGCGGCTTGCACGCGCCATTCGCACGCCATCTCTTGACGATCGCGCCGCCTCCGGACAACATGGAGGCGAGTTGCAGTTGGTCTCAAAATCAAAGGAGTTTTGCGTGGAATACACAGACACCCCGGCAGTGGAATCACCTGAACAACCCGTGGCGCCGAACCAAGGGCCCGGTTTTTTGCACACCGCGGAAGGTGCCGCGAGCGACATGGTGGCGGTAATGCTGAGCATCGTCCCGGGGTTGGGGCATATCTATAAAGGCTATCGCTTGATTGGCGTCCTCCTTCTATTTATCGGCACGCCCGCGGCGGTCGCGAGCGCCTTGCTCATTGCGACCGGAACGGCCGGTTTCGGATTCTTCCTGCTCCCGGTTTACTGGATCGCGGTGATGGTGCACGTTTGGGCGATCCCGGATCGGATCGCGCCACACCTATCGGACGAGGGCGAGCAGTACTAGACAGGCCCCAGAAATCCCATCGGTCGTATGGGACCTATTGAGCGACCGCTGCGAAGATCTCCTCCAGGATCTCGCGCAGTCCGTAGCGGAAATTCCATTCCGGATAATGCTCGCGGAATTTCCGGACGTCGCTGATCCACCAAATGTGATCGCCGATGCGATTGTCCTCGACGTAATCCCATGAAAGTGTGCGGCCGCTGATCTCCTCGCAAAGCTCGATTGCCTCGAGCATGGAGCAATTGCAATGGCGGCTCCCGCCCATGTTATAGACTTCGCCGAAACGCGGCTGCCTAACGAATGCGGCAAAGGCCGCGACGAGATCGAAACTGTGAATGTTATCGCGGACCTGTTTGCCCTTGTAACCGAAAACGCGATACGGCCGGCCGCTCACCGTGCATTTCATGAGATAGGAGAGAAACCCATGGAGCTCCGTCCCGGCGTGCGCCGGACCCGTTAGGCACCCGCCGCGGAAGCAAGCCGTCGGCATTCCAAAATAGCGCCCGTATTCCTGCACGAGCACGTCGGCCGCGACCTTCGACGCGCCGAAGAGCGAATGCTTCGTCTGG
>DASXPA010000185.1:0-10229 GCA_036493915.1 Chthoniobacterales bacterium
TCGGCGCGCGCGCCCCTGCTTGTCATCCTGAGCGCAGCGAAGGATCTCCCGGGCGGGCGCATACCGCTCGCCGAATGACGCGCATCGGACATTCGCGAGGTCCTTCGCTCTGCTCAGGATGACAAAGCGTTATACGTTGGCGCGCGCCAGCATTTCCCCCAGCACCTTCTCTGCGTCGAAGACTTCGCGGGCGACGGCGCGCGCGGCGCGGCTCTGCTTCCGGTAGTCGGCGTTGATTTCGCGCACCGCCTCCACGATTTCGCCTAACGAACGGAAAGCGAACAACCCGCCGCTGTTCCCGTAGTGATCGGTGAAGCCGGTCTGCTGCGTGATGACCGGGCGGCCCGCGGCCAAATAGCAGGCGCTCCGATCGCTGAACCAACCGGTGCGCAGCCGGACGTATTGGTCTTTCGCAACCGTGAACTCGCCTTTCGAGCGCCTGATGTAGTTGCGATAACTCCAGTAATCAACGCTCATCTCGTGCGGGCTGGTGAAGCGCCAGCCGTTGCGGAAAAGCTTTTCTCGCGTCCTCTCGTCATTGATGTGGGTGGCAAGCTCGAAGGTCTCGCCGCACTCGTTAGGGGCACGAACGAAGCGGAGGAACTCGCGCGACTTGCTCCAGAGATATTTCTCGCCACGCCACTCGATGTCTTTCAGACCGCTCGTCGACCAGTTGGCGATCGAAGTGAAAACCGCAGAGCCGTTAGGCGGGCGCGACGTTTTCCAGAGATCGGTCACGATCGGCTGCCGCGTCGGAAGCCATTTCAATTTGTGGAGCGGCACCGGAAAACGATCGCTCCCGATGTTTTCGCCGAAGGTAAAAAGCGCGTGGTGTTTCCCGAGGTAATCGACCGTCGAGCGAATGCGCTTGTCGACCTTGATCTGCTCCACGCCGGGGTCGCTCTCGACGTAAAGAATCCGCTCGCTCTGGAGCAGATCGTCATTGAACTCCTGCGTCCCGCAGACGTTGAGGATTGCGTCCGCCTCGCGATAGAGTTGACGGATTTTCGTTAGGCGAATTCCCGCCGTCGGCAGGCCCGGGAGATAGCGCGCGCAATAGCCCCAACGACCTTCAAAACCGAACTCGCTCGCCAGCTGCGCGAGGACCTGCCCGGCGTAAGCAAAGTCCTCTGTGATCTCGAAGGTCTGCGGGTTGTAAGGCAATCGTGCCGAGTCTTCAATGTAGTAGACATCGTGCCCGAGCCGTTGCAGCCCGACGACGTAATGGATGTGCTGCCAGATGACACCGGCGATCGGCATCGATCCCATGAAGCCCATGACGACCACCTTTTTGCGTTTCATGAAGGAGGAAACCGCGGATGGTGCTTGACGCCGACAGGAAAGGAATTGTTTTTCTTCATCCGCGATATCTGCGCAATCCGGGGTTCATAAATTCTTCACGACAGTTGCTGGGTTGCCCGCGACAACCGTGTTTGGTGCGACGTTTTTTGAGACGACGGAGCCAGCGGCGATGACGGAATTTTCGCCGACAGTTACGCCTTTCAAGATAACTGCGTTCATCCCGATCCAGACGTTATCGCCGATCCGCACCGGCGCGGTGCGAATGCGCGGTCGCGGCGGTCGATCTTTGTAATAGGGGGCGAGCGCGAGTGCGTCCTTGCGGCGCTCCGCGGGATCGAGCGGGTGAAAATCGGAGTCGGCGATTCCAACGTTCCACGAGATCATACAGTAGCTGCCAATCTCGATCAGCTCCTCCGCCATGACGATTGCGCCATTCATCAAAGTGAAATCGCCAACCGTGCAGCGGCCATTCTCGCCGATCGCAAAGGAGCAGCCGGCGTAACAGGAAACATAGTCGCCTAACCGAACGGCATCGTCGCGCGTCCCGCGTAACTTGCGAAAAATCTGCGCGGTCTCGCAATAAAATCCCGCGCCGAAACGAACGTTAGGGGGGATTGGTTCGCTCCACCAATCGCCCTCGACGCGGCGTTCCTTATTGACGTTGCTCATGATGGATAGTTTCCCGCGGCGTAAAGTTTTGCATAGGTGCCGCCGCGCGCCACCAACTCAGGCCCGCGACCCTGCTCGACGACGCGCCCATACTCGAGGACGACGATTTGATCGACCTGATGAATCGTCGCCAGCCGATGCGTCACGATAAGGGTGGTGCGGCCGTGCATCAGTTCCTTGATTGTGTCCATGATCGCGGCCTCGGTCGTCGGGTCGAGCGCGGAAGTCGGCTCATCGAGAAGAAGAACGGGTGCGTCCTTGAGGAAGGCGCGTGCGATCCCGATGCGTTGGCGCTGGCCGACGCTGAGATGCCCGCCGCGTTCGCCGACCGGGCTGTCGTATCCGTTAGGTAAGTTGTTGATAAAGCTGTCGGCCTGCGCGCGCCGGGCGGCTTGGCGAATTTCCTCATCGGTCGCCTCGGGCCGGCCGTAGGCGATGTTCTCGCGGATGGTCGTGGAAAAAAGCAGCGTGTCCTGGAGGACAATTGCGATTTTCGCGCGCAAAGATTTTTTCGTGATCTGGCGCAGGTCGCGCCCATCCAGCCTAACGACTCCCGCGGTTGGATCATAAAACCGCGGGACGAGGCTGAGAAGCGTGCTCTTGCCCGCGCCAGTGCCGCCGACGAGGGCGACAATCTGGTTCGGCGCGATCGTTAGGCTGATGTTTTCGAGGACCGGATGCTTTTCGTGGTAAGCGAAGCGGACGTTGTCGAAAGCAATCGCCGCCCTTGTTTTGGAGATGGCAACTGCATCAGGCGCGTCGCGAATTTCGTCCGGCCGGTCGAGCACTTCGAAGCATCGCCGCGCGCCGGCGGTCGCACCCTCCATTGCCCAGGCGGTGTTCGTGAGTTCCTGCAACGGCTGATAGAGCATTGCGAGGTAAGCAAGGAAAACGGTCAGCGTGCCGAGGGTGAGCGTGCCGGTGAGAACGTGGAGGGTGCCGAGATAATACATCGCCGCCGTGCCGATGGCCATGAGGGTGCTGATGACGAGCGCGCTTTTCACGTTCGTGAGGGTGAGGCGGAGGTTCGCGCGGAGGCTGCGTTGCGCGCTTTGCTGAAATTGCGAAACCTCGAAGTCTTCGCGACCAAACGCGTGCACCATCCGAATCGCGCTCAAGCCTTCCTGCGTTTGCGTGAGCAGGGCGCTGTCCCGTTCCTGGATGGAAGTGGACTCGAGCCGGATACGACGCGCGAAAAAATAGATCGCGCCGATCATGAGCGGGACGATGCCTAACGAGAGCAAGGTCAGCTCCCAATCGAGACGGAGCATGATGACAAAGGTCCCGACCAAGGTCACGACGGAAGAAAAGATGTTCGTGAACCCTTTATTATAAATCGTCTGGATCGCTTGCGAATCGTAGGCAACGCGGAAGCTCGAATCGGCCGAACGCCGTGCGTCGTGAAACTTGAGCGAGAGCGATTGCAGGTAGGCGTAAAGTTCCGTCCGCAATTTGAGCAGCGCCTGGAGGCCGATCTTCACGAAAATGTAATTCGTCAGGAGATTGATCAGGCCCCAGACGATCTGGAGGACGACGACCGCAAGGCAGAGGAGGGGAATGTAGCCGCGCCAATCCGCGTGCGTCGTGCGAAAGGCGGAGTCGTTCGGCAAGATCTGGTCGACGATGATTTTGAACGGCCAGGGCTTGAGGAGATTCGCGCCGACGCCGACGAGGGAGAGCGCGAGAGCGACGATCGTCCCGGGCAAGAACGGACGATAATAGCGAAGCACGCGCCGATAGATCATTTGGGAATTCGGATTGCGGAAAGCGACGTGACGGGCAAGCTACGCGCTTCGTTAGTTCTGTTCCGAAATCGGAATTCCGCAATCCCATTCATGCACCATTTACTTGAAGTTTGGTTTCGCTGGGTCTTGGACGGGGGCTATTGGGGAATCATCGGACTGATGGCAATGGAGAGCTCGATCATTCCGGTGCCGAGCGAAATTGTCATTCCGCCAGCGGCTTTCCTCGCCGCGCGCGGCGACCTAAGTTTCACCGGCGTCATTTTGGCCGGAACTCTCGGATCGTATCTCGGTGCGGCGCTCAGCTACTGGATTTCGCGCTGGCTCGGCCGGGCGGTCATTGCGCGCTACGGAAAATACTTTTTCATCGGTCCCGACAAACTGGATCGCGCTGAGATTTGGCTGGCGCGATATGAAGCGGGCGGCGTCTTCTTCGCCCGACTTCTCCCCGTGATTCGGCATCTCATTTCCATTCCGGCCGGGATTGTGCGGATGAATTTTTGGATTTTCAGCGCAGTCACGATTGCGGGTTCGGCCGTCTGGTGCGGCGTGCTTACGTATCTCGGCGACAAAGCGTATCACGCACGGCCGGACCTGATTTCGAATCCCGACGGTCTCGTGCTGCTGATAAAATCGCAGTCGCACTGGATCGTGCTCTCGATCGCCGGCCTGGCGGTGCTTTACCTGTTGATGCTTCGTTTCTCGGCGAAGAGGCCCGCGACGCGCTGACGCTCTCGGTGCGTCAACTGTTCACCTTTTGAACAGAAGTGTCCGCGCTCTGGGCTGGCTTGCCCGGGCTCAACCGTGGTTTTTGAACGGCTGGCCGGGGAAGACAATCTAACGCTGGAGATGGCACTTAATCTGCTCCAAAAAGAGCAACCCGTTATGAAGAAGACTACCCAAATCCTCAAAACCCGCCCGAAGCTTTCCCTAGGCGATCTCATCCTCGCCGTCAGCTCGTGCACCACGAACACCAAAGAAACGGTCGCCGCCGTGGCCGACCTGCTTGGCAGCGGCCAGGTTCGGCTGAAGAAAGATGGGCGCTTTACTCGCGCCCGAGTCTGCTGATTTAAGCTTTTAAATTCTCTCAACGTGTCGCGCAGACGGATCCCTGTCTGCGCGACGTTTTTTTTGCCTCGGAAATTCGCTTTCCGGTTGGCGACGACTCCTTATCTTGCAGCCGTGATTGACCGTTATACGCGCCCTGCGATGCGCGAACTGTGGTCGGAAGAGCGGAAGTTTCGGATCTGGCTCGAGATCGAGACGCTCGCTTGCGAGGCAATGGCCGAGTTGGGCGAGATCCCGAAGTCTGATGCAGTTGCCATCCGTGAGCGGGCGCGCTTTTCCATCCCGGAAATCAACGAAATCGAGCAGCGGACGAATCACGACGTCATCGCCTTTCTTGAGAATGTCGCGGCCTCGGTCGGTCCGGCAGCGCGCTGGATTCACCAAGGGCTCACCTCTTCGGATTTGCTCGATACCACCCTCGCGGTGCAGTTGACCCAGGCGAGCCAGATTCTCCTCCATGCTCTTGGTCAGTTGCGCGACGCGATCGCGAAACAGGCGCGACGCTACAAGATGACGCCGATGATTGGGCGCAGCCACGGCATTCACGCGGAGCCGATCACCTTTGGGCTGAAGCTCGCGCTGATGTTCGATGAATTCGGCCGCGCGGCGGAGCGGCTTGCCCAGACTGCGGAACGGGTCCGCGTCGGTAAACTGAGCGGTGCCGTCGGCACGCACGCGCATCTCGATCCGCGGATCGAAGAACGCGTCTGCGACAAGCTCGGATTGAAGCCGGCGGTGCTCTCGACGCAGATCATCCAGCGCGATCGACACGCCGAGTTCTCGACCACGCTCGCGCTCATCGCTTCGAGCATCGATCGCTGGGCGACCGAACTGCGCCACCTGCAACGCACGGAAGTGCTCGAAGTGGAAGAATTTTTCAGCCCCGGGCAAAAGGGCAGTTCCGCGATGCCACACAAACGCAACCCGATCACCGCCGAGCGGCTCAGCGGACTTGCTCGTGTCGTTAGGGGAAATGCCGTCGCGGCACTGGAGAATGTCGCGCTCTGGCACGAGCGCGATATCAGTCACTCAAGCGCGGAAAGGATTATCCTTCCCGACTCTTGTACATTGCTGGATTACATGCTCGCGAAACTGCGCGACCTGATCGAGCGGCTCCTCGTTTATCCCGAAAACATGGAGCGCAATCTTGGCCTGACGAAAGGGCTTTACTTCAGCCAGTCGATTCTGCTCGCGCTGACCCGCGCTGGCACGGAACGCCAGTCCGCCTACGAAGCGGTCCAGCGCGCGGCGATGAAAACCTGGCAGGGCGATAAGTCGTTCGCTGAAAATGCCAAGGCCGAACCGGAGATCACCGGGCGGCTTTCGCCTAACGAGATCGATAAACTTTGTTCGCTGGAGATTCACTTCCGGCACATCGACGACACGTTTCGCAGGCTCGGTTTATAAACTGCGCTCGCCGCCACGCGGCCGATTTTGCTGGTAGCGGCGCTCATTCGCACGCTCGGCGCCCGCAAGCGCTGCGATTCCGCTGTGTGAACAGTTCAAACAAGCGGCGGACGGTCGTGGTGACAGGCGCCTCTGCCGGAGTAGGACGCGCGACGGTGCAGGCTTTTGCGCGCGAAGGTGCGCGGATCGGGCTCGTCGCGCGCGGGCACGACGGACTCGAAGGCGCGAAACACGATGTGGAGTCGTTAGGTGGCGAGTCGATTATTTTGCCAACAGATGTGGCCGATGCCGATCAGCTCGAAGCCGCCGCCGAAAAAGTCGAGCAGCAGTTCGGGCCGATCGACGTCTGGGTGAACGTCGCCATGACTTCGGTCTTCTCGCCGATCAAGGAGATGACGCCGGAGGAATTCAAGCGCATCACCGAAGTCACCTATCTCGGCTATGTCTATGGAACCTTGGCGGCGCTGAAGCGGATGTTGCCACGCGATCGGGGGACGATCATCCAGGTTGGCTCTGCCCTCGCGTATCGCGGCATTCCTTTGCAGGCTGCCTACTGCGCGTCGAAGCACGCCATTCAAGGGTTCATGGATTCGCTCCGTTGCGAGCTCATCCACGACGGCAGCAACGTCCAAACCTGCATGGTGCAAATGCCAGCGCTGAACACTCCGCAATTTGGCTGGGTAAAGAGTCGCCTGCCAAGAAAACCGCAACCAGTCCCACCGATCTTCCAACCCGAAGTCGCCGCGCGCGCGATCCTGTTTGCTTCCCACCATCCCCGACGTGAGATGTTCGTTGGTGGACCAACTGTCCAGGCGATCATCGGCAACCGCGTCGCACCCAAGCTGCTGGATTGGTATCTGGGCAAGACGGGTTACAAAGGCCAGCAACACGACGGCAAAGCCGATCCCGACCGCGCCAATAACTTATGGGAACCGGTCGCTGGCGATCACGGTGCCCACGGGAGCTTCGACCACCGCGCGAGCTATTCCAGCGGAGAACTTTGGGCGAGCATGCATCGCAACGTCCTCCTCGCCGGAGCGCTCGCCGTCGTCACCGCTGGCCTGGCGGCTTGGCTCGGCCGAAGTGATTAGCCGACTTCGCTGCTAAACGCTTGTCGTTGCAACTGTGAGGTTTTATCAAGACTGCGCATGTTCCGCGGCCGTGACCGACCTGATCATCTCGAGGGCTTTCGTCTTCGCGGGCGCGAAGTTACACGCTTGGAAAGCTTCAGCGACGCCGTCTTCGGTTTCGCCCTCACCCTGCTCGTCGTCTCGCTCGATGTGCCGCGCAATTTTGCCGACCTCATCAACACCATGTGCGGCTTTCCCTCCTTCGCGATCTGCTTCGTCTTCCTCGCCATCATCTGGAACTCCCATTACAACTTCTGCCGCCGCTACGGCCTCGAGGATACGACCGCGCGCGTCCTCACCTGCGTCCTGCTTTTCCTCGTCCTCTTCTATGTCTACCCGTTGAAATTTCTTTTTAATTTCGGCGTCAACAGCCTTTTCGTGCCGAGCGCCGCGACACAGGCGCGGTTGACGCTACCGCAATATTCCGTGCTCATGACGATTTACGGTCTGGGCCTGGCGGCCGTCTATCTCGCGCTCGTTCTCCTTTATCTCCACGCCTACCGCCTGCGCGACGCGCTCGGCCTCAATGATCTTGAACGACTCGATACCCGTTTCCAAATTCTCCGACATAGCTGCCTCATTGTAATCGGCCTGCTCGGAGCGCTTCTCGCCCAGTTTCGCGCCATCGTCGGCTGGTCGGCATGCATCTACTTCGCGCTCTTCCCGATCCTGCGCGCGCATCGCATTGTTCATCGGAGAAAGCGCGCCCCGCTCCTCCCGGCGACGCCCGATCGTTAGGTGAAGTCGCGGTTGCACGGCGCCGACAGCGCCCGCAAAGTCAGCGACGCCCGATGCCGAAGCCGTTCTACATCACCACCGCGATCGATTACACCAACGGGCCGCCGCACATCGGCCACGCCTACGAAAAAGTGCTCGCCGATGTCATCGCGCGTTATCATCGGCTCAAGGGCGAGGAAGTTTTCTTCCTCACCGGCGTCGATCAGCACGGACAAAAAGTGCAGCAATCGGCCGAGAAAGCGGGCGTCTCGCCGCAGCAGTTCGTCGATGAGATCACGGTAAAATTCCGCGCGCTCTGGGAAAAGCTGGAGATCAGCTACAACCGGCCGGACGGCTGGGCCGCCACGACCGACCCGCTGCACAAGCGTTGCGTGCAGGGAATTCTCCAGCGCCTCTACGACGAAGGCCAGATCTACAAAGACAAACAGAAAGGTTATTACAGTGTCCGTCAGGAGCAGTTCCTCACCGACAAAGAGCGTGGCCCGGATGGCGAGTTCGGCCCTGAATGGGGCGAAGTCGAGCATCGCACCGAGGAGAATTATTACTTTCGCCTGGAAAAGCACAAAGAGTGGCTCCGCGATTATTTGAAGGCGCATCCCGATTGCGTCGCTCCCGATTTCCGCCACACCGAGCTCATCAACGCAGTTGAGAAGCTAAATGGCGACCTTTGTATCTCTCGGCCGAAGTCGCGCCTCAGTTGGGGCATCGAGCTGCCCTTCGACGTCGGCTACGTGAATTATGTCTGGTTCGACGCCCTCACGAACTACATCAGCTTCGCCGGCTACGATTCATCGAAGAAAGAGTGGGAAGAGCAGCCTAACGAGTTTAGGAATCGCTGGCCCGCGCTGCACGTCATCGGCAAAGACATTCTCATTCCCGCGCACGGCATCTATTGGCCGATCATGCTTCACGCCCTCGGCTTCCCAGACGGTTCGAAAGAAGGCGAGATCGATCGAATGCCAAAGTTCCTCGTGCACGGCTGGTGGAACATCAGCGGCGCAAAGATGAGCAAGTCGTTAGGCAACGTCATCGATCCTAACGATCTCGCGAACAAGTACGGCGCGGAAGCGCTTCGCTATTATCTGATGAGCGATATCGGGAGCGGAAGTGATGCGGACTTTTCAGAAGTGCGCCTTGTCTCTCGTTACAATTCCGACTTGGCAAATTCGATCGGTAACCTCCTTAACAGGACTTTAAGCATGGTCGGCAAGTTTCAGAACAAGTCGGTTGTTCGAACACCAGCCATTCTAGTTGAAGATCCCGCACGAGAGCTTTGTCAAAAAGCTGAAATCGATATTCGTTCCTACAACTCGGAATTTAGTTTCGGTCGGTCGCTTCCTTTAACTTCGCCGGCGACACTCGGACTCTACGCTATAAGCGGAGCCATTACGGACATTCTTAGAATCGCCCAAAGAGCTAATGCATCCATTGATGCTTATCCTCCGTGGAAGCTTGCAAAGAGCGCAACGGTCGGTGCGGCTGGAAAGCTTGGTGCTGTGCTTTATGGACTTTCTGAGTCCCTCCGCATTATCGCTATCCTCATTTCCCCGGTCTTGCCGAAAGCCGCGCATGGCATTTTCGACCAGCTGAATTGGAAGATGGAGCCGGAGCTGGCGGGAAAAGAAGCCCGCTTTTCGTTAGGCGAAGCGGAATGGGGGAAGATGCCTGATGGCCATCTCGTCGGGAAGCCGACGCCGCTCTTTCCGCGGATCGAAGTCTCCTGACGCGCTGATCGTGAACTCCGGGGAGGACGGCGAGTCTCGCCGTCGGAGCCGGGTGTTACCCGGCGACTTTGGCGGGCGAAGAGCCCGCCCTTGCGCATGGCGCAACGAGCGAAGTTAACCTTCTGGCGAATGCGGAAGCGTTCCCTCAGTTCGGCGGAGACTCTGCCGAACGACGGGGTAACACCCCGTCCTCCCCGGAAGATTCTCATCCCAAACTGAGGGAATGGACCTCACTTTGGCACGGCTAATTGTTTTCTTCAGAGTCGGGAGGTGTCAGGCGCCCGATTTGTTGTTTGCTCTGCGTAACAAGACCCGGCAAGCTGGTCGCCCGTTTTGAAGTTCATCAACTTGACCCGGCGCACGGAGATCGGCGCCAACAGTTATTATCTCGGCGCAAACGGACAGGGCCTGGTGCTCGATTGCGGGATGCACCCGAAGGAGGAAGGCGA
>DASXPA010000186.1:0-2833 GCA_036493915.1 Chthoniobacterales bacterium
CCAGGAACAGGTGATTCAACAGGAGCGACTGAGCGCGGTCGGGCAAATGGCGAGCGGGATCGCCCATGATTTCAACAACACGCTCATGCCGATTCTCGGTTTCACCGAGTTGTTGCTCGAGCAAGATGACTTACTCGAGGACCGGGAAGAGACGAAGCGTTGTTTGGAGATGTTGCGCACCTCAGCGAAAGATGCGGCCAGTGTCGTTGCTCGCCTGCGCGAATTCTACCGGCCAGCAGTGAGCGACGAAACATTCCCCGTGGTCGATCTCGCGAAGGTCGTGCGGCAGGCCGTTTCATTAACCGAGCCGAAGTGGCGCGCGCAGAGCCAGGCGCGCGGGGTCACCTTCGAAGTGACCGCCGAGATCGCTGCCACACCGTTCGTGGCGGGTGAAGAAGCGGCCCTGCGCGAGGTCCTAACCAACCTTATCTTCAATGCCGTCGACGCAATGCCTGAGGGCGGTCGTATTTCCCTGCAGACGACCATTGAGAGCGACAACGCGGTTGTTCGCATTACCGACACGGGGACGGGAATGAGTGAAACGGTGCGCCAGCGTTGTCTCGAGCCGTTCTTTTCCACCAAAGGCGAAAACGGCACTGGCTTGGGCCTCTCGATGGTGCACGGAATTGTCGAGCGTCATCATGGCAGGGTCGAAATCCAATCGCTCGAGGGAAAGGGCACGACCTTCCTCATTCGGCTGCCCTTGGCCGCGGAGGTCGCGGTCGCGCCCGATCGGGCGGAACCGACGAAACCGGGCGCGAACTCCGCCCTCAACGTCCTCATCGTTGATGATGAAGCGCCGGTGCTTGACGTCCTCTCGCGTTATCTGCGCTGCGACGGTCACGCGGTGGCGATGGCGGCGAGCGGCCGCGAAGCGATCGAAAAATTTCGCCGCAATCCCTTCGACCTCGTCGTGCTGGACCAGGCGATGCCGGAGATGAGTGGCGATCAAACGGCCGAGCACATCAGAGAAGTAAAACGCAACGTTCCAATCATCATGTTGACCGGCTTTTCCGCTCCCGGTGCAAACGGCGTTAAACCAGGAGCCATTGCCGAAACCCTCTACAAGCCGGTTACTCTCGATGCATTACGCGAGACGATCGGTCGAGTTCTCCATGCCGCTTGAATGTTCCAGATTCCGTTCGTTCTGGCCGCAGCTGCCGGTCATCTTTCTCCTCCTTGTATCCTGCCGGATCGCGACAGGGACTGACCTTCTCGAGAAAGCTGAAGACGCGCTTTCGCTGAACGATTCACAGGGCCGATATCACCTGCAGCTGAGTGGCCTGCTCGACTTAGAGACCTACTTTATCGATCAACCGCCTCCTGGGCTTATTTACACCGATCACGAGTTCCTCTTCAATCCAAGACTACGACTTTTCCTGGACGCGCAGATCGGTTCGCACATCTATGTCTTCGCGCAGGCGCGTGCGGATCGTGGATTTGATCCGAGCGACGAAGGTGCGCAGGTGCGGCTGGATGAGTATTTCGTGCGTTACTCCGTCGGCGAGAGCGCGCGCATCAGCTTTCAGGCGGGGCAATTTGCCACCGTCGTCGGGAACTGGGTGCCACGGCATGACTCCTGGCAGAATCCTTTCATCACCGCACCTTTCCCCTATGAAAACCTGACGGGAGTTTGGGATACCGTCGCGCCGCACGACGCGGATACGCTTTTGGACTGGGGGCACGTCAATGGTTACGACGACGGCGATTACTCAGACAAGGTTATGCGTCTCCCGATTGTCTGGGGTCCGAGTTACGCCAGTGGCTTTGCGGTTTTAGCGACGGACGGCCGATTCGATTTCGCCGCGGAAATTAAAAACACCGCCCTCGCCGCGCGTCCCGAATCATGGCGGATCACTCAGACTGGGTTCGAAAATCCGACCTATAGCGCCCACCTGGCTTTTCGGCCCGACGAACGGTGGAACTTCGGCCTCTCCGGCAGCGCCGGCCCCTATCTCACCGTCGTGGCCCAGCCAACGCTTCCGCTAGGTCGCGACATTGGTGACTACCGGGAGTTGCTTCTGGCCCAGGACGTCTCGTTTGCCTGGCACCATCTTCAACTCTGGGCGGAGTTCTTTGAAACGCGCTTCGAAGTGCCGCGGATCGGCAATGCCGATACCTTCTCTTATTATATCGAGGCGAAATACAAGATTACTCCGCAGCTTTTTGGCGCCTTGCGTTGGAACCATCAGCTTTACGGCACAATCCGCGACGGAACCGTGCGCACCCAATGGGGTAACGACACGGAGCGAATCGATACCGCCCTCGGCTACCGCTTCACGAACTATCTGCAACTAAAGCTGCAATACAGCCTGAGTCACCGCGAAGCCGAGTTTCAGGAAGGCGAGCATCTTTTCGCTACTCAACTGACTCTTAAGTTCTGAGACTCATTGATCACGTGCCTTCTTTGGGAGTTTACGTCGAAGCGCAAAGAGATGAGTCGATACGGAATGATGTCCTCGGCCAAAGATTTGTCCCTAATCTGCAGCAGATACCGAGGCAATGAACAAAGATCCAGCGCCTTGCGAATATTGCACATGGTTCGATTTCATTCTCGTGCTGTTCTCGTTCGTCCCACACGGCGGCGGTCGCGTATGTGCTGTCGACCGCGCGCGAGATCATCGTCGTTTCCGCGCGCATCCGGCGCGTGGTTCAATGCGATGCTCAGTAGTTACCACTCACCTTCCTTCGCCTCTAACTATTTCGTGAACTGCTCGAGCCAGCGAATGACCTCCGATTCCAACTCGATACGGCGGCCGGAATAGAGATGGTCGGTCGCGATGTGAACTTCCTTCACGTTCGTGTCGCCGGCGCTTTGCAGCGCGAGAAACAT
>DASXPA010000187.1:0-9104 GCA_036493915.1 Chthoniobacterales bacterium
ACCATTGCCTGCCTCACCCTGCGCAACCCCGAGAAAGTAGCGGAGGCGATGCTGGCCGCCTCCGGCTTGCGCGATGCCCGCACCGTCATCACGACCGCCGATAATCAAGGCGCACGTATCATTCGCAATCCCCAATCCGCAGTCAAACATGCGCCGCTGGCTTGAAAGTCTCGAGCAGTTCGCGATCGACGTCATCCTCGGACGACGCCATGGCTTTCGCGCCGCGCTCCTCCGCGGTTTTCTCTACGTCTTGTCGTTAGTCTATGCCAGGATCGTGCAACTGCGCCTCTTCCTTTATCGCAAACGCGTTTTTCGCGAGCGCGCCCTCGGCTGTCTCGTCATCAGCATCGGTAACCTCACGGTCGGCGGCACCGGCAAGACGCCGATCGTGGAAAAGTTCGCGCGCGCATTGCAGTCGGGCGGTCGTCGGGTTGCCATCCTCAGCCGCGGCTACAAAAGCGTCGCGCAACCGACGAAGCGCAGCCTGCTCGATCGCCTCCGCGGCAAGGCGCCGGACCCGCCGCGCGTTGTTTCCAACGGTCAATCGCTCCTCCTCGATTCCCGCACCGCCGGCGACGAGCCTTACATGCTTGCGCAAAATCTGAAGGACGTGATCGTGCTCGTCGATAAAGACCGGGTGAAAAGCGGTCTCTACGCCATCGGTAAAATGAAAGCAGACACGCTTTTGCTCGACGACGGCCTGCAATATCTGCACCTGAAACACCGTCTCGACATCGTCCTCGTCGATCGACAGGCGCCCTTCGGAAATGAGTTCCTCCTCCCGCGTGGCACCTTGCGCGAGTCGCCGCGTAATCTGCGCCGCGCCAGTTATATCTTCATCACCAAGAGCACGGGCGAGCCTAACGATGAATTGATCGCGCGCATCCGGCGCCATAACCGTACCGCTGAGATCATCGAGTGCGCGCATCAACCGCTCTATCTGCAAGAGGTTTACAGCGGCGAGCAGCTCCCGCTGGATCGCCTGACGAATACCTATATCGGATCCTTTTGCGGAATCGCGGCGCCCGAGAGTTTCGAAGACGGCCTTCGCAAACTCGGAGCAAAGATCGAGCTGACGAAACGCTTCGCCGATCACCATCGCTACAGCGAAGCAGAGCTGCAGAGCTTCATCAACCGCTGCCTCCGCCGCGACGTCGACATGATCGTGACCACGGAAAAGGATGCCGTCCGCTTCCCGCACCTAACGAATCCGGAGGTACCGATCTATTTCCTCCGGGTGGAAATTCTCATCCTCAGCGGCCACGAGACCTGGGAACATTGCGTCGCGCGCATTTGCCAGCCGCAGCCGATGCTTTCACCGGAGCGCTTCTTCTCATAGGTCGCAGACGATCTATGAGTCCTTATATATGACCTACTTCTCATGAGCAAAAAAGCTGAACTCACCGTCGAAGGGCGCAAGCTTGCCGTCTCGAATCTCGACAAGCTCCTCTATCCGAAAACCGGCTTCACCAAGGGCGAACTGATTAACTATTACATCCAGATCGCGCCCGTCCTCCTCCCGCATCTGAAGGACCGGCCGCTCACGATGAAGCGTTATCCGAACGGCGTGGAGGGCGAGTTTTTCTACGAAAAGAATTGCCCGAGCCACCGACCGAAGTGGGTGAAAACCGCCACCGTTTGGAGCGAAGGCAATAAGCGCGACATGCAGTATTGCCTCGCCCAGGATCTGCCCACCCTCGTCTGGGCTGCGAACCTTGCCGACATCGAACTGCACACTTCGCTCTCGCGCAAAAGCAACATCGCCCGCCCGACCATGATGGTCTTCGATCTCGATCCCGGCGCGCCCGCCGACATCGTGCAGTGTTGCGAAGTTGGTCTCCAATTGCGCGACATTCTCGCGGCCTTGAAATTGCGAAGCTGGGCGAAAACTTCCGGCTCGAAAGGTCTGCAAATCTACGTGCCCTTGAACACTGCGGTCACCTACGATGAGACAAAAGCGCTCTCGCACGCGTTGGCCGAACATCTGGAGCGCGAGCAGCCGAAATTAGTCGTCTCGAAAATGGCGAAAGCGCTGCGGAAAGGAAAAGTTTTCGTCGATTGGAGTCAGAACGACGAGCACAAGACGACGATCTGCGTTTATTCGCTTCGGGCGAAAGAGCAGCCGACGGCTTCCACGCCGCTGACGTGGAAGGAGGTCGAGAAGGCGGCGAAAAAGAAAGACGCGAAGAGCCTAACCTTCCATTGCAAAGAGACGGTCGTCCGAGTCGAGAAATTGGGAGACCTCTTCGAGGAAGTTGAAACGCTGAAACAAAAGCTACCGAAGAAGTGGAAGCTTTGAGGTCTCACAGAAAGCGTTGTCATCCTGAGCGGAGCGAAGGACCTCACAACAGCGATCCACGCTCCCTGTGAGGAGAAAGCGCGACTTACACCCGCGAGGTCCTTCGCTCCCCTCAGGATGACACGCGTTTGCTAGCGTGCGAGCAAACGTGTGTCAGTTCGGGCAAAACGCTAGAGGCAAACGGCTGCGCGCGATGTGATATCTTAGCGCATGCCATCCGACACTCCTCTGCTACTCGTCATTGGCGCCGGACCCGTTGGCCTAACGATGGCGAACGAACTCGCGCGCCACGGCGTTCGCTGCCGAATTGTCGACCAAGCGCGCGAACGCTCCCAAACTTCAAAAGCGCTCGGCATTTTCCCGCGCACTCTCGAAGTCTTCAGTGCGATGGGCATCGCCGATCGCTTCCTCGCCGGGGGCCAGCGTCTGCACGGTTTATCGATGCACCACGGCAACCAGCGCCTCGCCGCAATCGATCTCAACTCGGTCGCGAGCCCCTACCCGTTTGCCCTCAGCTTCCCGCAATCGGAAACCGAGCGTCTCCTCGTCGAACACCTCTCCACCTTCGGAAT
The DNA here is from genome assembly GCA_036493915.1 of Chthoniobacterales bacterium. Classification (GTDB taxonomy): domain Bacteria; phylum Verrucomicrobiota; class Verrucomicrobiia; order Chthoniobacterales; family UBA10450; genus Palsa-1392. The sequence continues at coordinate 2,872 of DASXPA010000187.1, forward strand.
CGAAATCGAACGGGAAATTTGCCTAATGACATTGGAGCAGACGAGCGACAACGTGCACGCGACGTTGCGTCACCCCGACGGCCGCCTCGAGGTCGTGGAAACGCCCTGGCTCCTCGGCTGCGACGGCGCGCACAGCACAACCCGGCACGTGCTCGGGATGGAGTTCGCCGGTGCGCCCTACGATGAAAGTTTCATCCTCGCCGACGTGCGCGTGGAGTCAGCGCTTGCGACGGATCGGATCCATCTTTTCCTCGGTGACGACGGCATCCTCGGCATTTTCCCTTTTCGCGGCGACCGTTGTCGCATCATCGCCAACATTCCGCCGCAATCGCGCGAACAAACACTCCCTGAAGTCACACTCGAGGAAGTGCAAACCCTCACGAATCGGCGCGGGCCTAAAGACACCCGGTTGAGCGACCCGGTATGGATGTCGCGCTTTCACATTTCGCACCGCAAGGTGCGCGACTATCGCAAGCTGCGCGTTTTTCTCGCCGGCGACGCCGCCCACATTCACAGCCCGGCTGGCGGCCAGGGGATGAACACCGGGATTCAAGATGCGTTCAATCTCGCCTGGAAGCTGGCGCTCGTCGTTCGCGGTCGCGCCCCGGCGCAACTCCTCGGCAGCTACCAACTCGAGCGCGAACCGGTCGCGCGCGGCGTCGTTAATCTGACCGACCGCCTCACACGCATGGCGACGGTGCGCAATTCCTTCGCACAAAGTGTGCGCGACTTTCTTCTCCCTGTGGTCAGCGGCATCGGATTGGTGGGAGACAAAATCGCGGAGCATCTTTGCGAGCTCGACGTCAATTACCATTCGAGCCCGATCGTGGAGAACTACGGTGGCGGTCGGCTCCGCGCCGGCGAGCGCGCACCCGACGGGGAGTTACGCGACGAGAACGGAAAAGCACGGCGGCTTTTCGAACTCTTCCGTGAGCCGCGTCACGTTCTGCTCCTGTTTCTCGGTGCGACCGGTGAGGCCGCTGCGAAGGCGGCAAACGTCGGCAGCGCCCTCGCGGGTTTGCCCGAAGGGGTCCTCGACATCTATCGCATCTCGCGCGGAGAAAGCGGAGACGAGGCCGAGCTCCGCGACATTAGCGGACTTACCCACGCCGCTTGCGATCTCACGCGTGGCGGTATGCTTCTCGTTAGGCCAGATGGTTACGTCGGATACCGGAGCGATGATTTCGATCTCCTCCGACTACGAAATTATCTTCGGCGCCTTTTCACCGCCGCCTAACGAAAGCCATTACTTCCGCGCCGGCAAGGAATGGAATACATACCTCGCCGAGATGCAAACTGCTAGCCGCGGCCGATGTAGTGGCCGTGGACCCAATGGCGACGATGGCCACGGTAGACCCAATGGCCACCGACCCAGCGATAATGCATCCCACGAGAATAGTAGCCGCCGCCGTGGACGTAGTAGGGGCGATCCTCCACGGCGATGGCAACGCCACCGGAGGGACCGTAGTAGCCCGGTCCAGGAGGCGGGACGGGTCCGGCAATATAACCCGTGCAAGCGCCACAGCTGAGAGTCACGCCCAGTAAGAGAATAAGAGATTTCTTCATAGTAACTTTCCCTGAGACGCACCTGCGCCTCGCTAAATTCAATCGTCTCGGACTCGCTTTGAGGATGGGTAAGGCAAAGTGCCGGCAAAGAAATGAAGTGCCTAGCGATCCTCATCTCGGGTGTCGGCATCGCCGGACCGATCCTCGCCTGGTGGCTGCTCGAGCGCGCCTTCGCCCCCGTCCTCGTCGAGCGTGCGCCGCAGTTTCGCACCGGCGGTTACATGATCGATTTCTGGGGGGTCGGCTGGGAAGTCGCCGAGCGGATGGGACTGATCCCACGACTGCGCGCAGTCGGTTACAAAATGGAGCGCATTGTCTTTGTCGACGCCCAGGATCGGGTCCGGAGCGAGCTGGGCAACATCTTTGCCCGTGCCGTCGGCGATCACTTAATCAGTCTGCCGCGCGGCGGTCTCGCGCGGGCGATCTACGATCTCCTTAAGGGAAAAGTGGAGATGATTTACGACGACAGCATCACCTCTTTGGACGAGCAGGCGGACGGCGTGGAAGTGACTTTCGAACACGCGGCGCCGCGAAAGTTCGATCTCGTCGCCGGCTGCGACGGATTGCATTCAGTGGTGCGCGAGAAGGTCTTCGGCCCGGAGGCGCAGTTTGAAAATCTCTCGGCTACCAAACGGCCTCCTTCATCACCGACGACTATTCGCGGCGCGACGAGCAGACTTACTTCAGCTTTGGCGCACCCGCGCTGCAGATCAGTCGTTATGCGCTGCGCGGCGAACAGACGGCTTTCTTCTTCGTCTTCGCGTCTGATCAGTCGCGCCGGGAAAAACATCTGCGACCGCTTTTGCGTGAAACTTTCACCCAGGATGACTGGGTGGAAATTCCCGAAATCCTCAGAGCGCTCGATCGTTGCGACGACCTCTATTTTGATTCCGTGGGTCAGATCCGGATTTCGTCATGGTCGCGCGGGCGCAGCGTGCTGCTTGGCGGCGCGGCCTATTGTGCATCGCTGCTCGCGGGCGAAGGCACGGCTTTCGCGATGGCCCGTGCTTACATCCTTGCTGTCGAACCCGCGAATGCAGCGGCGATTTCCTCCACGCCTTTGCAGCTTACGAGAAAAAGTTTCGGCCGTTCATCGAGCGCAAACAGCGTTCCGCCGCGCAATTCGCGCACAGCTTCGCGCCACGCACCCGCTTCGGATTACTTGTGCGCGATCAGGTGCTGAATCTCGCGTCTCGCTTCCGGCCGGTGGCAAATTTCCTCATGCGCCAATTCGTTTGGGATGACGTCGCGCTTCCGCGCTATTGAAGCTTTTCCGCCACGATTTTGAGGACGAGCGGCGTAATCATAAGCGCGTGAGGATTGGCTTCGGCGGCGGCGAGTTCGCTCCGCACCTGCTCCGCAAAGTCGTCGTCGATGCGCCCCAGCTCCTGCAGCCGGGCCAAGCCAATGCCGACAAAAGTCGAAGGCCATTGCCACATGTAATCGGTCGGCCGCACGCAATAGATCCGCGGCTCCGCGGAGCGAATCGCGAATCCATTTTGCGTCAGGTAACCTGGCAGATCGAGCCCGATATCGGCCTTGCCGCCGGTCGCCTCCCAGCTCGCTTTCACCTCGCGCGCGAAACGCTCCTGATTCGGAAGCCGCGGCATGAAACGCCAACTCAGGTAGTGTGCGTATTCATGAAAGATGGCGACGCTCCCCGACCGCAAAACGTAGGCCAGGTTTTTCACCAGCAGATGCGGATCGGACACGAACGACGCCACCCAGCGGCACCAGGAAAAATCGTAATTACCCTCCGGCAATGCATCGGTCATGAGATCGGCCTCCTGAATCCGGACCTTCGTCAGGCCACGCGACCGGCAGCTCTCCTCCATCGCGCGCAGGAAGTTGCTCGAACGTTCCAGCGCAGTCACCGTGCCCCCCGGCCCGACGATTTCCGCCAAATCCACCGTTGCGTAACCTGGACCTGCGCCGACGTCGAGAACGCGGCTGCCGATCGTGACGCCCGCTTTTTGCCAGCAATCCAGCACCACCGGACGCCAGACACGATGTTGCAGGCCGAGCCGAGCGACCTCTTCCTCATGGGTGCCCAAGACGTAGTCGCGCTCGCTTGTCATGCCGGACCATTCCATCGCCCGCGCGATTTCCCCAGTCGATTCTTCCTCCCTTCGCGCCTAAAATCCTCCCTTCGCCATGAGCCGCGTTCGCCTTCTTTCCGACACGCTCGCCAGCCAGGTCGCGGCCGGCGAGGTGATCGAGCGGCCCGCCTCGGTGGTGAAGGAGTTGGTCGAAAACAGTATCGACGCTGAGGCGCGCGCGATCGAGGTGCTGATCCGGCGCGGCGGCATCTCGCTCATCCGCGTGACCGACGACGGCATCGGAATGGATCGCGACGACGCGCTCCTCTGTCTGGAACGGCACGCGACGAGCAAAATCCGTACGGCCGCTGATCTCGCGACGGTGGGCACGCTTGGCTTCCGCGGCGAAGCGCTCCCGAGCATCGCCAGCGTCTCCCGCTTTCGCCTAACGACCCGGGAAAAGGACGCGGTCGCGGGAACTGAAGTGATCGTCGCCGGCGGCAAACTGGAGACGGCGCGCGACGGCGGTGAAGCGCCCGGCACGCAAATCGAGGTGCGTTCGCTTTTCTACAATCTGCCGGCGCGCCGGAAGTTTCTCCGCTCGGAAAACACCGAGACGCGGCAGATCGAGCACCAACTCAACCTCCAGGCAATCGGGCATCCAGCGGTGGCGTTTTCGTTTCTGCGCGACGATCGGCTCGTGTTTCAGTTGCCGGCGGCGAAAAACCTGCGCGAACGGATTCGGGACTTGTTAGGCAGCGATCTTCTCGCGCGTCTGCTCGAGATAGAACCGGCCACGCGAGCGAGGATTCAGCTGCGCGGATTCATCGGCCAAGCCGGGGTGAGCCGGGCGACTCGTGCGCAGCAGTTCATCTTCGTCAACGGTCGCGCGATCGAGAGTCCGGTCATCGGCGCGGCGTTGAAAGAGGGCTACCACACCGCGCTCATGAAAGGTCAGTTTCCGGTGACGTTTTTGTTCATCGAGATCGACCCCGCCGAGGTCGACGTGAACGTTCATCCGGCGAAACGCGAAGTCCGCTTTCGCGATCCCGCCGGGGTGCGCGAGGCCGTGGTGGCAACGACCCGGCGCGCTCTCGAGAGCGATCGCGACCATTGGCAGGAGCAGTTTCGCGGTCCGCCGCCGACGGAAGCACCGTTCGTTAGGCCGAGTGAAACCGCGGCGCTTGCACCCGATGCGCAGCGCGCGTTTCCGATCGCGCCAACCGAGCCGCCGCTGCGCGATCGGCGGTCTCCGCCTAACGAACGCCCGTCCGTGCCGTCGCACCGGTTCCAGATTCTGGGAGTGCTGAACAAGCTTTACGTGCTGATGGAAAACGCCGAGGGCCTCGTTCTCGTTGATCAACACGCTGCGCACGAGCGAATCCTCTTCGAAGAACTTCGCCGCCGGATGGAAGAACAAGGCGTGCCCTCGCAGCGTTTGCTCCTCCCGCAGGTCATCTCGTTGCCGCCGCGCGACTCCGAATGGATCGAGCGCAATCTCGCGACCTTGCAGAAAATGGGGCTAGGGGTGGAGGAATTTGGCAGGCACACTTTCAAGCTCGAAAGCCTGCCCCCGTTTTTGAGCGGCACCGATCCCGCCCGGCTCCTCCAGGACGTGATCGACAGTCTGAAATCGGCCAGCCACAGCAGCTCGCCGCTCCGGCTGGGGGAAGAAATGATCGCGAAAACGGTTTGTCGTCACGCCGTCAAAGCCAACGACCCCCTGCGCCAGGCCGAGGTAGAAAAGCTGATTCGTGATCTCCTCGACTGCGAGCTGCCTTACTGCTGCCCGCATGGCCGCCCGACGATGATTCAAATCTCGTTAGGCGAATTGGAAAAGAAATTCGGGCGCAAAGTGTAGAACGGTCCGCCCAGGATGACAAAGGCTCGGCGCCCGCTTTTGTTTTGCGCTCGGTTAAGGCGCTCGTTAGGCTCCCACCTCATGCGTCCGCTCGCGATTTTTTCTCTCCTGCTCGCGAGCTCGTTCTTCGGTCGGCTCAGCCGGGCGGGAACCCCTACGAGCGATGTTGCTGCCAGTCCTACGCAATCGTCGGCGGACAAAAGCCAATACAACCTCTTTCACCCGACACCGGAGAATTTGCTCCGCGGCTTCTCGGCCGATCGTCCGAGCCAATCGACCGGACCCTACACAGTCGACGCCGGGCATTTTTACTTCGAGACGAGCATGATCAGTTATCTTTTCGACGAAGCGGAGGACGGCTCGACGACGCGCCGGTGGAACGTCGCGCCGATCAACTTCCGGATCGGCCTAACGAATAACGTCGAGCTCGATCTCGCTTACGGCGACTATGTCCACCTGCGCCTGCGCGACGGCGCGACCGGGCGCACGGAAACGCGCCACGGCTTCGGCGATTTCATCGTGCAAAGCAAAATCAATCTCTACGGCAACGACGGCGGCTCGACTGCGCTCGGGCTGATTCCGTTCCTGAAATTTCCAACGAACACAAACGGCCTCGGCAACGATTCGATCGAAGGCGGCCTCGGTATTCCGTTTCAAGCCGCTCTCCCCGGCGGCTTCTCACTCGGTTTCGAGACCGGCATCACGTTCGTTCGCAACGGCGACGACACCGGCTACGACCCCGCCTTCTTCAACGGCATCCTCGTCGG
>DASXPA010000188.1:0-14683 GCA_036493915.1 Chthoniobacterales bacterium
ATCGTCCAACGGCCTTCGCCCGAATCCGCCACGTTCCCAGTAAAGCCGCTCAGCTCGACGTCTTCATTGAACGCGCGCGAAGAGAGATCGAGCAGCCACGAAGTGATCACGCTGCCACGCCGCCAAACCTCGGCGACCCCACGGAGATCGATGTCGTAGCGCGTGTTTTCGGGCAAATCCTTGCAGGTGGCGTTTTTGATAATGTCGAAGCCCTCGGCGTAGGCCTGCATTAAGCCGTATTCGATGCCGTTGTGGACCATCTTGACGTAATGCCCGGACCCGCTTCGACCGCAGAGCAAGTAACCTTCCGCGGCCGTCGTGTTCGCGGTCACCTCGGAAGTCGGCGGGATGCCGCTCGGGCCCGGCGCAAGGGTTTTGAAAATCGGCTCGAGTCTTTTGAAGGCTTCCTCCGGGCCGCCAATCATGAGGCAATAGCCGCGCTCCAAACCCCAGACGCCGCCGCTCGTGCCGACATCCATGTATTGAATCCCTTTTTCTGCGAGCATCTTCGCCCGGCGGACGTCGTCGTGGAAATTGGAGTTGCCGCCGTCGATGATGGTGTCGTTAGGCGCGAGCAGTTCGGCGAGTTTGAGGACCGTCTGCTCGGTCGGATTCCCCGCAGGCACCATCAACCAGATAGCGCGCGGCGGACTAAGTTTTTGCACCAGATCCTCGAGAGAACTTGCGCCGCCGCCGCCATCTCCAACGAGCGTTTCGACGTTCCCCGCGCTGTAGTCGAAGCCGACGCACTGATGCCCGGCGCGGAGAAGCCGCCGCGCCATATTTCCGCCCATCCGGCCGAGACCGATTATGCCGATTTGCAATGTTTCCATAGACTTGGGCGGCGATACTGAGGAAACTTTTCGTCGAACACAAGGTTTTCGCGGCGCGCGATTTGTTCGCCACTCGGCATGTCCATTGCCGTTCTCCTTGCCGCACTGACACTCACGGTCGGCGTCGCTCTCGCCAATTCCATTTCCGCGCTTCTTCTCGTCGGGGAACGGCGCTACCCGCACTCAACAATTTTCTAAGCACCTCCAACCTTGTCGGCCTGAGCAGAACGAAGAACCTGGCGCAAGATTTTGAGAGACCCCACGATGAACCGCGGCGTTGGCAGCGAGACAAGGGCCAGTCCTTCTTGATGAAACGCGATCAGGAGCTGCGAAAGCGCCATTTTCCTTTTGTCATTTTTCACCCGGGTGCACAATCTCGCAGGCGTGAAACTGCTCGCACTTCTTCTCGCCACATCTCTCTTCGCTGCTTCCATCGCCGCAAACGCCGAGACGAAGCCGCCGATCGCGAAGACGGAGAAAATCGCGCTCGTCGACGGAACTGTCATCAACCCGGCGGACGGCAAAACACTTCCCCATGCCGTGGTCATGCTCGAGGGCGATCGTATCGCCGCAGTTGGCTCGCCTAACGAAGCTAAGGTTCCCGCCGACGCCCGTCGGATCGACTGCACGGGCAAATTTATCCTTCCGGGTTACATCGACAGCCACGTCCATTTTTTCCAGTCGGGCGATCTCTTTACCCGTCCTGATGTCGTTGATCTCACGAGCATTCGCCCCTACGCCGAGGAGGTCGCCTGGACTAAATCCCACCTCAACGACACTTTTGCGCGCTACCTGCGCAGCGGTATCACCAGCGTCGTCGATGTCGGGGGACCGATCTGGAATTTCACGGTGCGCGAGCAGGCCAACTCAACTGCGAAAGCCCCGCGCGTCGCCGTGGCCGGTCCACTTATTTCCAGCGTCGCGCGGCCCCAACTCGACCTCGGTGACCCGCCGATCGTCAAAGTCGACACCCCGGAGCAGGGTCGGGAAATGGTCCGCCGGCTCGCTGCTCATCGACCCGACTACATCAAGATTTGGTACATTGTTGGTCCCGATCACCCGGTTGAGAAATTCCGGCCGATCGTTCACGCCGTGGTCGCCGAAAGTCACGCCCATCACCTCCGCGTCGCTGTGCACGCGACGGAATTGGAAGCCGCCCGCGCCGCGGTCGAAGAGGGTGCCGACCTCCTCGTGCACAGTGTCATCGACAAACCGGTTGATCCTGCATTCATTAGGCTGCTGCGGGAGCACGGCACCATCCTTACCCCCACCCTGGTTGTCTTTGAGCGCTACGGCCGCACCTTTGCGAATAAGCTCAACCTGACTCCTGAAGAGTTAGCCTGGGGCAATCCCGAAGTCATCGCCACGCTCGACGTCGCGAAGTTACCGCCGGATAAGACTCCGGATCGAATCAAAACCGCCCGCGCACATTCGGACGAAGTGCTCAAGCGCATCAGACAGACTTACGATATCGCCTTCAAAAACTTGAAGACCTTGGAGGACGCCGGCATTCCCATCGCCGCCGGGACCGATGCGGGAAACATCGGCACCATCCACGGGCCCGCCCTCTTTCGCGAGTTTCAGCTCATGCACGAGGCGGGGCTGACGCCGATGCAGATTCTGAAAAGCACAACCGCCACCGCCGCCCGCGTCTTCGACACGGCGGATGGAAGAAGTTTTCGCGATGCCGGAACTCCCAAACTCGGCGCCATCGCAGTGGGCAACTTCGCCGATCTCGTGATTCTGAATTCCAATCCGCTTGACGACATCAGCCATGCCTCTGACATCGACACCGTCATCAAAGGCGGCACTGTCTACCCCGCCGCGAACTTCTTTCCCAAAGCGGAATCCACGTCAGCCGCGACGCTTCCCGAGATGATGACAGGGATGGTCGCGCACAGTTATGGCGGCCCAGAGGTGCTGAAGCTGGAAAGGATTCCGGTCCCCGAACCGGACGAACACCAGATTCTCGTGCGGACGATCGCGAGCGGCGTCAACCCGGCTGATCCGCTGATCCTCGAGGGAAAGTAGGCGAAGGAATTCGGAACTCATCTGCCGCTCATCCTCGGTTACGACATGGCTGGAGTGGTGGTTAAGGTCGGAGCAAAGATCACCAAGCTAAAGGTGGGCGATTCGTCTACGCCTTCCTTCTTTTCGGTGGCGGCTGGACGGAATATTGCCTAACGAATGAAGGTGAAGCCGCGCGCAAGCCGCAGTCGATTGACTTCACCGCCGCGGCCGCCGTGCCTCTCGCTGCACTCACTGCCTGGCAGGCCTCATCGACACGGCGCATTTGAGCGCCGGCCAAACCATTCTCATTCAGGGCGGCTCCTGCGGAGTCGGGAGTTTCGCCGTCCAGATCGCGAAGGCGCGCGGCGCCAGAGTTATCGCGACGGCTTCAACGGCAAACCAGGATTTACTCAAACAACTCGGCGCGGACATAGCGATCGACTACGAGAAAACCAAATTCGAAGGTGTGGCCAAAGATGTCGATGTCGTCCTGGATGTCGTTGGGCATGACACGCTCGCACGCTCCGACGGCGTCGTGAAGAAAGGCGGCATCGTCGTTTCCATCGCTTCCAGCATTAACCAGACGATGGCAGCCCAACACGGCGCCCGCGCTGTTTTTCTTGCCTCTCATACCAACGCCGGTGAGCTCGCCGAGATCAGTCAGTTAATCGACGCGGCAAGATCGAGCCGGTGGTTTCAGAAATCCTGCCGCCGACCGTCGCGGCCAAAGCCACTGAGCAAGCCGAGACTCATCACACCCGCGGTAAGGTCGAGATCGCGAGCGTTTCACCCAGCTCAGCAATCCGCCTACAGACCTCGGGGCAGGATTGTGAGTTCACGCGCCGCGCGGTTCGCACGCCCTCGGAGACGACACCGGGTGAGGCGGGTCGCGTTTGCGCGCGGCGGAAGTTCGCGTTCGCTATGCGCATGGAAGTCACAACCACACCCACCCGCGCTGAGATTGCCGAAGCGGACAAATGGGATCTCACTCACCTCTTCGTCAGCGTTGATAAATGGAGCGAAGACTTCGCCTGGATTCAGACGACTTTTCCTCGCCTAACGAACTGGAAAGGTCGTGTGGGCGAATCGGCGGAGACGCTCGCCGAGCTGCTCGAATTCGAAAAGTCACTCAATCTAAAAATCGAGCGCGTTTACCACTACGCCTCGCTTCAGCTCGCGGAGGATAGCGCCAACCCCGAGTATCTCGCGCGCATTGGGCAACTGGAGAATTTGCTCACGACGATCGGCGAAGTTGCGTCGTTCGTCGTCCCGGAGATTCAGGCAATCGACGATGAGAAGTTCGCCGAATTTCTCCGCGAGCCGGCGCTGAAAGAATGGCGGATCAGCCTGCACAAGATTCGGCGAATGAAGCCGCACGTTCTTTCGGAAAGAGAAGAGCGCCTCCTCGCGCTCGGAAGCTCCGCGCTCGATGGCTACGACGACGCTTTCTCGCAGCTCACCAACGTCGATATGAAGTTCGGCGTTCTCCGCGACGAGAAAGACGAAGAGCGCCCGCTAACGCAAAGTTCCTTCAGTTCGTTTCTCGTGAAACGCGATCCCGAACTGCGCAAACGTGCGTTTCATCAGTTCTACGCGGAGTTTCAGGATCACCAGTTCACGCTCGCGGCGGCGCTCTCCTATTCGGTGAAAGCCGATGTCTTCCGCGCCCGCGCCCGCAATTATTCTTCGGCGCTGGAGGCGTCGCTTTTTCACGACGACATCCCGGTGGCGGTTTACGACCAACTGATCGCATCCGTGAAGCAAAATCGGCAGCCGCTTTTCCGCTATTACGAACTGCGCCGGCGCGTTCTCGGATTGAGCGCGCTGCATCAATACGACACCTATGTGCCGCTCGTCGCCGAGATCGAAACGAACATCTCTTTCGACGAAGCGATCGAAAAAGTGCTCGCCTCACTGGAGCCGTTAGGCAGCGAATATGTCGACTCGTTAGGCGCGGGACTACGCGGGCGCTGGTGCGATCGTTACGAGTCGAAAGGGAAGCGAAGCGGCGCCTTTTCGAGCGGCAGCTACGGCGCGCCGCCTTACATTTTGATGAACTACAAGAGCGACGTTTTCTCCGATGTTTACACGCTCGCGCACGAGGCCGGCCATTCCATGCATACCTGGAACGCGCAGCGCACGCAGCTTTATCAGGACGCCGATTACCCGATTTTTCTCGCCGAAGTCGCCTCCACCTTTAACGAAGAGTTGCTCACCCATCATCTCCTCGAGCAGACCGACGATCCGAAGATGCGCGCCTACATCATCAATCGACAGATCGACGACATCCGCGGCACACTCTTTCGGCAAACAATGTTTGCCGAGTTCGAAAAAATGATCCACGCGATCGAAGAGCACGGCGAGGCGCTCACCCTCGAGGTGTTCAAGAGCGAATATCGCAAGTTGCTCGAGGCTTACTTCGGGAGCGGTGTCGTCCTCGATGCGGAACTCGATCTCGAATGCCTTCGCATCCCGCATTTCTACAGCGCGTTTTACGTTTACAAATATGCCACCGGCGTCTCCGCCGCGATCGCCCTCGCGGAACGCGTCCTCTCCGGCGCCCCCGGTGCGATCGAAGCGTATCTCGGATTTCTCAAGTCCGGCGGCTCGAAGTTTCCGCTCGAGACCTTGCAAAAAGCCGGCGTCGATATGACCACTTCCGCGCCGGTCGAGAGCACGCTCGCGCTCTTCGAACGCCGCGTCGGCGAGCTCGAAACACTCCTCTGAAATCGCGCAATCCCGACCTCGGGAGCGAGGCATTTACAGAAGCGGGCGCGAGACCTGCTTTTACAGGACCGATGACTCTTGAGTGGCAGCTTCGCGCCGCCTGCGGCTATGCCGAACTCGGGATGGAACGCGAATCCATCGCCGAGCTCAACGCCATTGCGAAGGAGGATCAGGATGACCCCGAAGTGCTCCTTCTTCGTCTCCATCATCTCATGCATCGGAAATCGTGGAGACGCGCGCTGACGATCAGCCGGAAACTCTGTCGCGTCGCACCCGATTGCGGCGCCGGTTTCTTGCACGCCGGGTTTTGTTTGAACCAGCTCGGGAAAACGGCCGAGGCACTCAAGGTCCTCTTGCACGGGCCGTCGACGCTGCGACGCGAGCCGATTTATTACTACAACATGGGTTGCTATGAGGCGCTCCTCGGCAACGCCCGCGTCGCGCAGAAGCATCTCAAGATCAGCTTCGAGATGGACGCCAGCTTCCGCGCGATCGCCAAAACCGACCCCGATCTAAAAACAGTCCAAGCGCTGCTCTGAATGCGTTCCTCCAAGCATCTGAAGCAGAGCTCCAGGTAGCGCCTCGTCTCAAGCGTTGCTTGACGCATCTCGCGGCAACGAACTTCCTGAGACGGTAGTCGGGTCACAGTCGTGCGCGCGAGGAGAAGTTCGTCGCGGTGAAACATCGCGACCAGCACGTGAGGCGGATCGCTACCCAGCAGAAGAGTTTCCCGCACAAGAATTTCTCGCTGTCCGTGCGAACGTCAGCGGATGCGGCGCTACGTGGAGCTTGTGATTGAAGACATCGCGTTTGGCGGAAGAGGCGTCGGGCGGGCGGACGGCAAAGCGGTCTTCGTCCCGTTTACGATCGATGGCGAACGCGTCACCGCGCGAATTACGCGCGAGAAGAAGTCTTTCGCCGAAGCCGAAATCGTTAGGCTGGAGAAAAGTTCGCCAGCGCGCGTAGCGCCGCTCTGCCCGTATTTCGGTCGCTGCGGTGGATGCAGTTACCAGCACATGAATTATGAGCACCAACTTCGCTGGAAAGAGCGACAGGTCGCACAAGTGCTGCAGCGCATTGGCAAATTCCACGAACCCCCGCTGCAACCGATCGTGGCCTCGCCGCTCGACTACGACTATCGCAACCGTATCACTGTCCATGTCGATCGCGGCGTCGTCGGATTTTTTCGGCGCGATGTCCACCGCCTCATCGATATCGAGCATTGCCCGATCTCCGCGGCGGAAGTGAACATAGAACTCAGCGCGCTCCGCGCCCGCCGGCCCCGCGACGGCCATTACACCCTGCGCGCCCATGCCGGTCCGCGCGTTTTTTCGCAAACGAACGACGCCGTCGCGGAGAAGCTGGCGGAAGCCATCGATGCGCTCATTCCACCGGATCAAACACTTCTCATCGACGCCTACTGCGGCGCCGGCTTTTTCGCGAAGCGGTTATTGGGGAAATTCGAACGCGTCGTCGGCCTCGATTGGGACATCCACGCGATCGCCGCCGCGGAAGCAGATGCGCTCCCGAGCGAAAGCTATTTCGCAGGCGATCTTGCTGCGCAATTGGCGAGTCACCTCGCCGCAGCCGAGCCAAGCCGGACGACGGTGATCGTCGATCCACCTGCGACAGGTCTGAGCGTGGAAGTGCGAGAGATTCTGGCGTTACATCCGGTCGCGACCGTCGTTTACGTCTCGTGCAACCCTCCTACGCTGGCTCGCGATCTAGCCGATCTAAGCACAGGCTTCACACTTGGCAGCGTGACCCCATTCGACATGTTTCCACAAACCGCCGAGATAGAGGCGCTCGCGCATCTGACCAGCAAGTAAACCGCCCTCCAACAAAGCTCCGGGGAGGACGGGCTGGTGCCCCGTCGCACTTGGTCGAGCCTCGTCCAAGGCCCTTTTGCGCGTAGCGCGACCGCAACGCACCCCATCTCGCGCCGCGGGCGACGGGTTAATGATCCGTTCTGCCCGGAAAGCTCGTGAGCCATCCGGCTGTGTTCGTTAGGTTGAAGTTAGCGCGATGTTCGACGCGCAGGCCCTCTAGGGGCCGGCATGTTCGAAATTTGCCCAGCTCGCCTTCGAGGACTAAGCGCGGCGGCGGCGGCGGAAGCCAGCCAGCACGAATCCTCCGACGGCAAGACCGAGCAACGCAGTCGTGGCTGGTTCCGGCACTGAAGAGAAGGTCACCGCAAAAGCGAGGTCCTCGTTGTTAGGAGAGCGGTGGGCCCAGGGCTCGCCGTTCACGGTCGCGTAGGTGTCGCCAGGATTTGTATTGATAAAGACAAACTCGCCCGGCGGATATTGGTCGGTCGCTCCGTTGAATGCCGTCGCCTCGACTGCGCCATTGCCGCTCCCGGGATAGGAAAGGGATTCCACGACGAGGAAGAGTAACTGGCCGTTGGCCACCGGCACGTTGGGATTCAGCGTGAAATCGGTTAGCGGATTTCCATTCACCGCCGTCAGCTCACCACTATTGAAAAGGATGTTGCTCAAGTCCGGCGCAAAACCGAGACCACCGCCGCCATCCGGACGCGCGCCGGTGATGAGAAAATTAAAATTAATATTACCAGCCGTAGCAATTAGCTGGAGCGTTGCAGAATTCAGAAAGGCATCATCGGCGACAACCGATTGCGCATAGAACGTGGTGTTCGGTTGCCCGAACGTGGTTTGATCAAAATTCCCGGGTAAACCGCGGAGATCAGTCGTGCTGGCCTGGGCGGCAAGCCCAGCCAGTGTGCAAAGAGCGCAGATCGACAGGAATAATTTCGTGGATTTGTTCATAATAGTAAGCCCCTTCGGTCGCGGTTTTTCCCAAATAGCAAATGTGCTGTCAAGACTTTTATTGACAGCTGGTTATCGTCTGCACCTCGGGGGTAGACGCTGTTTAGCAGGACGCCGGGGCGCGCACGCATTGGCTGCGCGTCACGCAACGAGTAAACGTGGCGTGGCGCGCTTTTCGCCGATCTACGCTTCAGGCGCGCGATCTGGCGGATTTGAGCGAAAAGGTTGACGCTGCGCGGGGACACCCTTTTCGACAGGCTTCCGCAAACGGCCGAAATCGCCGCGCTCGCAGCATCTTGCCCGTAAGGAATAAAGCGGCGCGACACCAACTCCGGGGAGGACGGTCTGGTCGCCCGTAGCACTTGGCCCAAGTCTCGACCAAGCCCGTTGCGCGGGAGCGCAAAGTTCTATGCGATCCCAGGGCTCTCTCATCCCGCTGCGGATGGTCGGCGGAGACTCCTTCGGACGACGGGTTACCAACCCGTCCTCCTAGGAACTTCACTCGCAACGGCAAGCGCTGCTCGTTAGGCGCTCGGCCGCACCGCGCGCTCGAATTGTGCGCGTCGTTGCTCCTGTTTCGCGTCGTCGAGCACCGGATAGAGCTGCAGTTTCGGCGGCACCTCCGGCAACTCCACCCACGAGCGGCAACCGCCATAGCGCGGCGCGTCCGGAAACCTCCAGGCCGACGCGAGCCTGAAAACCCGCACGAACGCCACCTGAACGCCCGGCGCGCTGTCGTAATCGAAACGCTCCCGCACCACGCTCTCCTGCAAAATGTGCAGCGGCGCCAGCGCTCGTGCCTTTTCCCAATCCTCCACGCAATGCGTCTCCTCGATCCGCACGAAAGAGCGAATCTCAATTTCGTCAGGCAAACGCTCGGGAAATTCCGTGTTCGTTAGGCGAGTGCGCCCGAGCTGCTCGTGGAAGAACGTCGGGAAGAGAAAAAACTCGGGGTGCCGAAACTGGAAACCATCGCGCCCTTCCGCGATCCCGCCTTTGCGCACGATGACCGACTGTCGCCCGTCGCCCAACGCCTTACAAACCAGCGCCCACTCTTTGAAACCGACACTTTCCATTTCGTGGCGCGCAAACTACGCTCCGGCCCATGCCCTTCAAGATCGACCTGCATACGCATTCGTTCTTCTCGGGTGACGGCGTCTCCAGTCCGGAGCAGAACATCACCGCGGCGCGCGCCAAAGGGCTCGACGGTTTCGCCCTCACCGATCACAACACGAACGACGGCGTCGAGTATCTGCGAGACAAGGGTCTGATTCGCGAAGACGGGCTGCCGGTCGATGGATTTCTCGTCATTCCCGGAGTCGAAGTGACAACCGCCGAAGGTCACCTCCTCTGCATCGGCGCGTCGCTGCCGTATCTGAAAGGCCGGCCCGCGCGCCTCGTCTGCGAGCTGATCCACGAACGCGGCGGGCTCGCGGTTCCGCCGCATCCGTACGATCTTTTTCGCGCCGGGATTCGCTTTTCCACCCTGCAGAATCTGCCCATCGATGCGCTCGAAGTCTTCAACGCCGCGACCACGCTGCGTCGCTACAATCGTTATGCCTTCAAGTATGCGCAGATGCGCGGGTTGCCGATGACGGCGGCAAGCGATGCACACCATCACGTTGCCATCGGGACGGCCTACACCATTCTGAACACGGAGGATTTTTCGTTAGGCGGCATTCTCGCCCAGATCGTGAAGAGCAACGAGCTCAATCAGCAGTATCTGACGCCGCGCGACAGCGTGCGCAAAACCTGGAACAACTGGATGCGCCTGCGCCGGCGCAAAACCTTGCCGGTGAAACCGGGGGCGCCCGTCCCGGGCAACGGCGCTTAGCTTAGGTAGCGCGAGCTTTCAGCCTGCGCGATTCGTTAGGGTGCGAGCTGGAGCTCGCGCTACTTTAACAGCTTTCTCAGCTCCGCCGGCGAAGTAACGGGCGCTTTGCAGGTAAAGTTTTCGCAAACGTAGGCCGCGGCTTTTTCGTCGACCGGTCTCATCTCCCGCACTTCCGCCAGTTTTTCGCCGAGGTATTTTTGGCCATCGGCGCCGTCGGCCAGGAGGACGATCGTGTTGGGCAGGAAATGTTGATGCGTTTCTGTGAGCAACGCACGCGTGTCGTCCGCCTCTCGCGCTCCAGCAACGACAATCTGCCTCGGATTCGTGAGGCTGAAGTCGAGCGCGACCAGAAGTTGCGGGAGCGCGCCTGGAAAATGTTGCAGCGCGATCGCGAAAGCCGCGATCGTATTTTTTCCACGCTCCTGCATCGCCTGGTCGGCGCGGATTTGGCCAAGGCGCAGAAGGTTGAGCGCGGCGACCGAGCTCGGCGCGGGCTCGGCGTTGTCGTTGTCCTCTTTCATGCGCAAAAGGATGCTCGCGTCCTTCCCCGTGCTGGTGAAATAGCCGCCTTGTTTTTCATCCCAAAAGTGACGGTCCTCCGTCGCCTGCAGTTGCTCCGCGAGCTGCAGCCATTTTACGTCGAACGATGCTTCGTAGAGATCGAGCAACCCCCGAATGTAAAAGGCGTAATCATCGGCGAAACCCGGAATATCGGCCGGGCCCTCGCGATAACTCCGCCGCAGCGTGTGCTCCTTTTTGTCGTAAAGCCTTTGCCTAACGAATTCGGCGGCGCGCGTGGCGGCGGCGAGGTAGTTACCGTCACCTGTCACTTGGGCGGCGCGGGCGTAAGCGGAAATCATGAGCCCATTCCAGGCGGTGATGATCTTGTCGTCGAGATGCGGGCGCGGTCGCTTCGCGCGGAGGGCGAGCAATTTGCTGGAACTCTTGCCTAACGAATCGCGAATCGCGGCTTCGGTTTTTTCGAAATGCCGCGCGGTCTCCGCGAGCGTGTGGCGTTCGTGGAGAATGTTTTTGCCGCGCAGCTCGCCGTGCGGATCACTGCCGTCGGGAATGTTGCCATTCGCTTCCACGCCATAGCGAAAGTTGAAAATCGCCGCTTCAGCGCCGAGCGCGTGGTCGATCTCATTCTTCGTCCAGACGTAAAAGGCGCCTTCTTTTTTCTCGGGGCCCGCGAAGGCGGCGCTGTCGGCGTCTTCCGCGGAGTAGAAGCCGCCCTCGGGTGAAGTCATGTCGCGGCGCACGTAATCGAGGGTGTCGCGGGCGACGCGTTCGAACTCGGCCTCGTGCGTGATCTGGAAAGCGGTAAGGTAAGCGCTCGCCAGCTGCGCCTGATCGTAGAGCATTTTCTCGAAGTGCGGCACGCGCCAGAGCGCATCGACGGAATAACGATGAAAGCCGCCGCCAAGCTGATCGTGCATCCCGCCGGCGGCCATCTTGCGCAAGGTGAAAAGGTTCATCTCAAGCGCGTGTTTACCCTCAGCGGAAGCGGCGCGATCGCGCTGATAAATGCGGAAAAGAAAATTGAACGTAGCCGGTCGTGGAAATTTCGGCGCACCGCCGAAACCGCCTTCTTGCGGATCGTAGCTGCGCGCAAACTGCCCGTACGCGGCCTCCAACGTTTTCTCGTTAGGCTGGGCGGCCGCGACCGCGGGTACGGCGTTGCTGCGGTCAAGCGCGGCGACGATCTGATTGCCGCTCTCAACGATTTTGACGTGATCGTTTTTCCAGGCGTCAGCGATGCGGTGGAGGACTTTTGTGAACCCCGGCTGGCCGTAGCGATCATCGGGCGGAAAATAAGTGCCGCCGACAAATGGCTTCAGGTCGGGCGTTAACCAGACGCTCATCGGCCACCCGCCGCCGCCGGTCGTTGCCTGGACGAAAGTCATGTAAACGCGGTCGACATCCGGTCGTTCTTCGCGATCGACTTTGATGTTCACGAAATACTTGTTCATGATCGCCGCGACTTCCGGTTTCTCGAACTCCTCGCGCTCCATCACGTGGCACCAATGGCAGGTGGAATAGCCGATGGAGAGAAAGATCGGTTTGTGCTCCCGGCGCGCTTTGGCAAAGGCTTTCTCGCCCCACGGATACCAATCAACCGGGTTGCGCGCGTGCTGGAGGAGGTAAGGCGACTTTTCGTGGATGAGCCGGTTGGTGTGCTCGACGTGCGCAGGGCTGACTTCGGCGGCGGGTGTGGATGTCACGTTTTATCTTACAGGCAATGCCGGAATCGCGCGAAGGCGGGACGTTAGTTCGCGATCGCCCAGGACGCGCGCCTTTGCGAGCAGAGTTTTCCGGAGGTCTCCGAAAAAGGCGACGCGGAAGCGGAGCTGGTCGTGACCTAACGACGGCGGCCTCTCTCTTCTTGGGGAGGACAGGATGTTTCCGCTCGTCCGGTGCAGCCTGCACCGAACCGCGGAGATGATTAGGCGAATGCGGGACGTCAATTCTCTCCCAAGAGACGGTCTTGTGCTCGCAGAGTGACGCTGACAACATTCGCCGGTGCAACCCGATGAATGGCAGGCGGTGCGATTCACGCTCGCGGCTTGCGCGGGCAGCACCCTCCTGATTTTGCCTTTCGGGCTCGCGATTGCCTGGTTGCTGGCGCGGCCGCGTTGGTTAGGCAAATCGGTCGTCGAGACTTTCGTTACGCTGCCGCTGGTAATGCCGCCGGTCGCGACCGGCTTGATCTTGCTCAAGCTCCTCGGCCGACGCGGGCCGCTTGGCGGATTTCTCCATCGTCACTTCGATCTCGGCATCGTCTTTACCTGGCGCGCGGTGGTGATCGCAGCAGCGGTGATGTCGTTCCCGCTGCTCGTCCGCTCGGCGCGGGTGGGATTTCAAAATGTGAACCGTCGCTACGAACAGATCGCGCGCTCGTTAGGCGCGGGGGAGTGGCGCGTTTTCTGGACGATCTCGCTCCCGCTCGCCGCGCGCGCAATCGGCGGCGGCGTGCTCCTTGCGTTTGCCCGCGCGGTCGGGGAATTTGGCGCGACGATTTTGGTCGCGGGAAATATTCCGGGCGAAACGCAGACACTTTCGCTGCGGATTTACGAAGCGGTGCAGCTCGGGCATGACGCGACCGCATATCGGTTGCTGTTTGTTTGTGTCGTGATTGCGTTTGGCGCGGTCTTCACGGCGGAATGGCTGCTGCGAACTAGGAGCGCGCGATGAAGCTGGAGCTGCGCGAGGTAAGGTTGCCGTTGTCGGGATTTGTTCTCGAAATCGACACGGAAATGACCGCGGCGCGCACGGGAATTTTCGGTCCTTCGGGCGCGGGAAAAACATCGCTCCTCGAGACAATCGCAGGATTGCGTGAGTCACGTTGTGAAGTGATTCGCTTTAACGAAACGCTCTTCGCCGATTGCCGAAGGACGGTGCGGGTGCGGCAACGCCGCATTGGTTACGTACCTCAGGACGACTCGCTTTTTCCGCATCTCGACGTGCGGCGGAATCTTCTCTACGGCCGCCCGCGGGAAGCGCGGGATCCGGCATTTTCCTTCGCGCACGTGACGCAGTTTCTCGAGATAGAGCCACTCCTTGATCGCGGCGTGGAAAAGCTTTCGCGTGGCGAAAGGCAACGCGTGACAATCGGGCGCGCACTCTTGTCGGAGCCGCGGCTGCTCTTGCTCGACGAGCCGCTCACCGGGCTCGATCGCAAGTTGCGCGAGAGCATTCTCGAGCGCCTGAAGAAGTTGCCTAACGAATTCAACCTCCCAATGCTTTACGTGACCCACGATCGCGCGGAGGCGATCGCATTGTGCGACGAAGTGCTTCTGATCGAGCGCGGGAAGATTGTTGGCCGCGGCCGGCCGGTGGAGCTGTTTACGGCTTCTGGAGAGACGGGCTCTGTCCCGTTCGTGGATCAAATCCGGACGACCGGGAGGTCGTCCCTCCAGTGAGTCCGATCTGCGGGGCGGTCTCGGGCGTCCAGGGATTCTGACGGTGCCCGGAGGCGAGGATTGCGTCGACCTCGCGGCGAAGGAGCGCAAGAAACATGTCGATGTCGAAGCGGTGTCGCAGGGGTGCGAAGGGCTGCAGATTTTTCTCCGCGAGCCGAAAGAGCCGAACCGCCGGGTACATGCGGCGGCCATCCTTCGGGTGGGTGGGGCGCGCGAACTGCTTCTGTAAATGGACAAAGCCGCCCGCCGCTTGAATCAAGCCTTTGAAGTAATTCGCATCCTCCGATCTCGTCCGCATCCAGAGATGCTCGAGCACATCGTGGGCTTCGTAATAACGTTGCTCATTCCAGCAGCGGAAAAATCCCAGGTAACACGGATGCTGCGCGACGTCGTCGCCAGTCTCCCCCGCGGATGCACCCATCAGCTCTTCGACGAGCTGGGAAATTCTTTGGTCTTTGTTCACGGAGAGCTTAGATTCGCGGCGGCTGAGATGACCGGCAACCGGGCAGGCGGGATTTTTCGATTGAGGGGCTGGTGCGCACACACCGCCGCGGCTCGCGGATGACAGGT
>DASXPA010000189.1:0-3202 GCA_036493915.1 Chthoniobacterales bacterium
CGCGTTCACGGCGGCGACGGCGAGCTTGCTCAGCGTCTCGTCGGTCTTCTTTTCTTCCGCAAGCGTCTGGTCGAGCAGCTTGACCGCGTCCTTCATGCTCAGCCGGTCGGCCCACGTGCGCAAGGTGCCGTAGCGCGAGATTTCGTAATGCTCGACCGCCTGTGCCGCGGCGAGCAATCCGGCGTCGAGCGCGGGCTCGCCCTTGTACTCCTGCATCACTTCCTGGCCTTCATCGAGGATACCCTCGATGGCATCGCACTTCTTGCCGCGAGCGGGTTTGCCGAGGAGCTCGAAGATTTGCTCCAAACGCTCGATCTGGCCTTCGGTTTCGTCGTGATGCTTCTCGAAGGCGGCGCGGAGCTTGTCGGACGCGGCAGCCTTGGCGAGCTTGGGCAGGGATTTGTAGATTTGCTTTTCGGCGTAGTAAATGTCCTTGAGAGTGTCGAGGAAGAGCGCTGAGAGATCTTTTTCCGGCATTTTGATTGACTCCGCTAAAAACTGTTGATGAGTGCGCAACACGCCACAGCTCCTTCAGTTCCTCGCGGGCCGTCCGCATCGCAGCGGCCGGAATGTGGTACCTATCGCGTGCGCTTTCCCCCGTCCTGTCGACACGGCGCTTCACCGGCGATCCCAACATTTGTTAAGGCGGCCCTCGAAAGGGAGGAGGCATCAGTTACGCCGTGATGCTGCAAGTTGTCATCGGAGGCCAGCGCAGGCGCAAACCGCACGTCGGTGTCTTCGCTAAATCGCGCAAGAGGAAAATCAGGTTCCTCAGAACCAGGACGGCCCGAGCTCAATTGGAGCGATTGTCGCCGCCGCGGAAAGCTGCAAGAGTGCTGTTTTCACCGGCGGTAACCATGCGGCGCCTGTTCCTGATCATTGTCCTGCTCGCGGCCTCCGCCGCGCATGCGCTTGCGCAGGAAAGCGACAAGAAGACCGACGATCTGAAGCCGGCCGATCCCGACACCGGCGAAAGCACGGTCGAGGAATCCACGCTCGGTCTGTTGCCGAATCCCTTTGAGAAGCAGGGCGTCAAATTCGCCGCCACCTATATCGGGGAAGTCCTCGGCAACCCGACCGGTGGCCAGAAGCAAAGCGCCGTTTACGAGGATCGTACCAACTTCGCCATCGACGTCGATTTTCAGAAGCTCGTCGGACTGAAGAATCTCACCTTCCACGCCAACGTTTTTCAGATCGACGGCGGCGGCCTCTCGCGTGGCGATCTCCTGAACTACATGGTGGTCAGCGGCATCGAGGCATTGCCGACCACCCGCCTCTACGAAATCTGGTTCGAGCAGAAGTGGGCCGACAAGTTCGCGCTGCGCGCCGGTCAGCTTGCCGCCGACACGGAGTTCATGAACGCCAAGTATACCGATGTCTTCACCAACGCCTCCCTCGGATGGCCGGCGGGCTTTTCGCTGAACATGCCGAGCGGCGGACCTTCGCCGCCGCTCGCGGCAATGGGCGCGCGGCTGCGCGCCGATGTGTCCGACCATTTGAGCCTCGTGGGGGCGGTGTTCGACGGCAATGCCGCAGGTCCGGGTCCCGGCGATCCGCAATTGCGTGACCGCCATGGCCTCAATTTCCGGGTCAACGATCCGCCGCTGCTGCTGGGCGAGATGCAGTTTCTCTGGAATGCCAAAAAGGGCGACCCCGGTCTCGCCGGCAAGTTCAAGATCGGCGGCTGGCGCCATTTTGGCGATTTTTCCGATCAGCGGCTCAGCACGTTGGGCCTGTCACTCGCCGATCCCGCCTCCGGCGGGACGCCGGCCACGCTGAATGGCGATTTCGGAGTCTATTCGGTCTTCGAGCAGAAACTCTACCGGGTCGGAGGGGACGTCGACCGCGGCATCGGGATTTTTCTCCGCGCCTCCTACAGTCCGCCCGACCGCAATATCGTCGACTTCTATGCGGACGCCGGCGTGGAGTTCACCGGCCTCAGCGACCAGCGTCCAAAGGACAAGCTCGGTATCGCCGCCGCCTTTGCGCGGGTCTCGCCCTGGGCGCGCAACCTCGATTTCGACTTTCGGCAATTGGCCGGCCCGGCCTGGCCCGTTCGCAGCTCTGAATCGCTTCTGACCGCCGTGTATCAATATGAAGTCCGCGGCGGATGGACGCTGCAGCCGAAATTTCAGTACATCGTTCACCCCGGCGGCGGCGCCACCAACCCGCTGCAGCCGGGCGCGGGGCGCGTGCTCGCCAACGCCGCGGTGTTTGGGCTGCGGTCCGTCGTGAAGTTCTAGCCGAGCGCTCGCGTCCAGGCGGAAGGTCGCCGCATTGGAACGAAGCCCGGCGGTCGCGGGTTTACGGAGCATGCGAAGCTCCCCCGCCAAGCGAATCCCGACGCGCGCCGAGCCATCACGAACCTCGTCTCGCCGCTCGCGCACCACCGCGTCACGCGCTGCTACGGCCACCCGAGCCTTGGAGAGAGCGAAGCGGAAATTCCTCCGCGCCGTTCCCCTCGGTTTTCGCGACGAGACCTATATCGACTGGGAACGCGCCTATAAATGGAACGCGCATATCCGCTGGCAGGAACAACTGGGCGAGCCGGCGTTTCGCCGCCTGCTCGAGAAGCGGCAGTTCGAGGAGATCGCCCGGATTGCCAGCGCGGTCGAATCCCGCACCAATCTTCTCTTTTCGTTTGAGAAGATGGCGCTCCGCGACGCGATCCGTTCCTTCGCAGGCGCGCAGGACTTCGCCACAGCCCTCTACGATCTCCTGCACGGCAGCGATGCGATGGACATCCGCTTTGCAAGCTGGATCGCGGCGCTCGATCGATTGCCGCGAAGACAGACCCGCGTCCTGACGTGGCCGCTGGCAACCGTGTTCGGATTTATCGCCCAGCCCAAGGAGCATTTCTTCCTCAAACCGACAGTGACCCGTGAAGCCTTGCGACGTTGCGATGTCGCCTTCGCGTATGAATCGCGTCCCAACTGGCCGGTATATCGTGAGCTGCTTGCCGCGGTGAGGACGGTGCGGAACGGCGTAGCCGCACTGCGGCCGCGCGACATGATCGATATGCAATCGTTCCTGTGGGTGCAGGGATCGGACGAATATCCGGACTAGGTTCAATCGACATTCAGGATTCCCATTGGGAAGCGGTTCTGATTCATTGCGTTTCGAGTCAACTGATTCGGAGCGCAACGCATGGCGAAGCGGTACGAGCTCAATGATCGACAGTGGGCGCGTATCGCCGAGATAT